>JAEOTB010000074.1 GCA_016840065.1 Candidatus Hermodarchaeota archaeon
CATATCCTCTGGTCGGTCAAAGTCTAACGTCTTTAGAACCCACAAGCCTGGATCAAATTCCACCATCAGAGGCTTATCAGGAACAGGAAGGTAGAAGGTCTGTTCCCGCTGCTCCACAAGTATCTCAAAGGACAAAGAGCCCTTTTCGGTAGTCACACCGACATCAACAGGCAACTGGAAAACCTCTGGGGTCTCGTTACTAGCTTTCTGTTGCTGCTTTACTGTCAACTTCAGCATGCCACGCTTTGAGTCCCAGGACTGGGTAACCTTGAACTCGGGGTAACCAGCCTTGAAGATCCACTGCTCAAAGAACCGGTCCATCGGGTCACCAGTGATTTCCTCGATGACACGCTGGAAGTCTACAGTCTCAACCACTCCCTTTGCATGTTTTGTCAGGAAGTGCTTGAGTACCTTCCACCAAACCTCATCCCCAAGCTGGTAACGCAGCATATGCAGCCGCCAAGATCCACCTGGATAGGAGTGGGCATCAAACATATTTATAGGCAACTCGTAGACGCTCGTGACGATTGGGCGCCGATACCGTGACGAGTCCTCACTCATGTACCGCTCCGCATTCACCAGCAGCCGATAACTGAATTCCTCACGCCCCTCATCAAACTCAACAAAACACGGGTCAAGGTAAGTGGCAAATCCCTCATGCAGCCACAGCTGACTCCATGTCTTTAGAGTAACTAAATCACCAAACCACATGTGTGCAAGCTCATGGGCTACCAAGGGACATGACCTGAAATCCTGGTGTGCCCGAGCATCATGCAAGGTCAAATCGGTTAGGGTAGTAGCTGTAGTATTCTCCATGCCGCCAAAAGTGAAGTTTGTGACACAACTCTGTGTGTATGCTTTGTAGGGATAGGGGACGCCGAATTTTTCAATGAAGAAGCGCATCATCTTGCAGGTTTTGCTGAAGGAGCGCTCCGCATCAACCTCTCTGCCTACAGGAATGTAATAGCGAAGTGGTATCCCATCACAATCTTCTTCCGTTATCGTGTATTTCCCGATGACAAGACTTACCAGATAAAGGGAATGCGGGACTTCAAGAAGCCAGTGAAACGTGGTGCTGCTCCCCTCTGCCTTCTTTGATACTAATTCTCCATTGGAAAGGGCTTCATAGCCAGTGGGGACAGTGACAATCATCTCGGTTGTGGCTTTCAGGTGTGGCGTATCGATACAGGGGAACCAGTGCCTGTTGTCTTCATCTTGCCCTTGGCTCCAAATGGATACAGGCTCGTTTGGGTAATGTTCGTTGGGGAGGACCCAGTAGAGCCCTGCCACAGGGCTGGTGCAGGAATACTTGACAACGATTGTTTCATCGAGTCCTCGGGGAAGAGGTTTACCTAAGGTTACGGTGAGTCTTTCCTCATCGTAATCGTAGTCAAGGTCTCTGCCTTTGGAGTCTTGAACAGACTCTATTTGGAGTTTAACAGCGTCGAAGGTGATGCGCTGGGCACCATCCTTGACAGCCTTGATACTGGTAGCGCAAAGACCGCTTAAAGAACGGTCCTCAAGCTGTTTGAATTTCAGATTTAATTTGACGTGGATTACCTTGAATGGTAGTTTTCGCGTGTACTTAGGAGCGGTGCCTGGTGAGGTGAATGGCTTATGGTCACCCCATGTGTACGCGCCAAACTCCATTCGATCAAACGAGTCAGAGATATCGTCTGGCATACTGCGAACCTCAAAAAGGAAATAAGCACTGCACAGATTGAGCCTAGGAACTTTAAGGCTTTGCCTTCAGGAGCGGATTAGGATCTGCTGGAAAGTCTCGCTGAGTCATGGGAATCTTTTACTGGTTTCAAGGAGCTAGTATTGGCTAGGTGCTCACGGAGAACTCGTATAGCTTCATCGATGGTCAACGGAAGTGGTGGCGTAATAGGATTGTCTGTGAACTCGGAAAGCTGCTGGAGGAGCTGAGTTACTGTAGGTGGCGTGAGGTGGGCTTCTGTTAATGCGTCTTTGTTGGAAAAGACTTCAGCCAAGGTGCCCCGAGCAGTAATACGCCCTTGGTGGAGAATGTATGCACGGTCAGCAAGAAGGGGTATACTGTCCACATCGTGGGTTGCGGTGATTAAGGTGAGGCCTCCCTGCTTGTGGAGCTTCAATAGAAATTCAATGAATTCTGCCCGACTTTTTGGATCTAGGTGGGCGGTGGGTTCATCGAGGATTAGGATTTCGGGTCGCATAGCCAGAACGGTGGCGATAGCTGCTCGCTTCTTTTCACCGACGCTGAGGTGATGAGGTGGTTGATCCCGTAAATCCGATAGTCCAACTGCGGTTAATGCCTCCTTCACCCGCCTTTCTACCTCATCTTTCTCCAATCCCAAATTGAGAGGTCCAAATGCTACGTCCTCCCAAAGTGTTGGCATGAAGAGCTGATTATCGGGTTCTTGGAAGACCAATCCCACTGAAGCGCGAAGCTTTCGAATCGTCTTTGGTGTAACCTCAGTATGCAGTATTTTGATTGTACCTTTGTTCGCTTCGAAGACCCCGCTCATCAAGGAAAGAAGCGTGGATTTACCAGCTCCATTAGCCCCAATAATGGCTGCTCGTTCATGGAGGCCTACTTGGAGATTAACCTCCTTTAAGGCGATTCGACCATCAGGGTAACGAAACTGAACGCCCTGCATATCAATAGCACAGTGTACCAATGTTAAACCCATCCTCCAAAAATAGTAACTGGTGAAATAATCGGTGCGAAATAGATCAGAATGGCCACAGTTAACAGGCAGATACCGAATCCCCAATCCCGAGTTCGACAATTCAACTCGTTTAGCGATCGGAATTTTCCGCTGTACCCCCGAGCTAACATGGCTTGGTACACTTTCTCCCCTCTCTCAAAGGCTCTAATGAAGAGCGTACCAATCATACTGGATAATGAACGGAGCGTCTTGAAACTCACCACCCGCTCCTTTCTCACTGAACGCGCCTCTCTCGCCATACCCATACGATATACTTCATCGGTGAACAGAAAGATATACCGGTACGTCATGGCGGTCAGCTGGATGAATAAGCGTGGAAGGTGAAGCCTTTCCATGCCTTGTAGAAGGGTAGTAAACCGCGTCGTTAGAGTAAGTAGGCTCAAGGCCCCGCCGCATACCCAAACACGCATCGCAAGAAGAGCAGCTTTGTATACGCCCTCCAGTGTAATCCAAAGCAACCACGGGCCTATCTGAAAGGTGTACAGAGCATAACCTGGTGTGGTGAAGGGTAATGGTAACACGATGGCAACGGAGAAAAGAAGAACCATCGCGGTACGACCAAAGAAGACTCGAAGGGGTAATCGAGAAGCCAGTGCAAGCCCGACTAGAAATCCCAGCATTATGAGAAGTTGGAGCAAGCTCTGCAGTAATACTGTACCAATGACTAGAGCAGTTAAACCAACTAATTTGATTCGAGGATCAATACGCTGGAGTAGCCCTAGACGACTGGCATACCGTTCAATATGAAGGCTCTCACCAATGGTCTTCAAGAGCTCCTTTAACACGTATCAATCACCTGAGTCAGTTAGTACCAATCAGCTCGTTTTCTGTTTTCTTCGTGTTACAAGCCAACCGATAAGAAAGGTGAGTACCAAAATGAGTCCGGTAATACCTATGCCTAGAGCAAGGCTAGCTATTGGATTGTCTTCTAATCCGGGTATTCCGTAGTCTGGGAAGGGGGATGTCCAGGTTTCTGACTCGTGGGTTCCAAATAATCCTGCGATGATATCCAGTGTCTCGTTGGCAAATCCTAGTACAAAGACTCCAATTACGACAAATAGGATTGCTATGAGAAACCCTCCAATTAGCATCTTGTATTTACTTTCCATAATCAACACTTTCTATTTTCGGTAATGTCCCCTTCAAAAGATCTGGACGTATTCGGAGAATTGTCAGAAGAATGATTACTGTAGCAATCCCTTCGATGACACCGATAACCGAGTGATGAATGGTCATTGTAAGAAGTCCAATTCCTAGAAAGGTGATATCTGCTGTAGATAATCCCACTTCTATGGCAGCCGCAATCGCTGCTAGTAAATCGCCTAGAAAAGCACCGAGGAATCCTCCTGCTATTAGGCTGTTTTTCGATGGCTTCAGTTTCAAGAAGCCGATTAAAATTGCGTATGGGATGAAAGTTCCGATAACTCCCATGTTGAAGAGATTGGCTCCAAAGGTAAGTATCCCTCCGTCTTGGAACACGAAAGCTTGAATCACTAGAATGATGGTCATTGAGATTAAGCTCGTAAAAGGTCCAAGGGTTGTAGCAAGAATAGGTCCGCCTAGAAGATGGGCTGTTGTGCCAAAGAGTACTGGTATGTTTACCATTTGAGCAGCGAAAATCATTGCAGTTAGAGTTGCCATTAGGGGTATCTGCTTCTCGGTAAGAGTTCTATTAGTTCGCCAGAAGGCTACTACAAGGAAAAGGAGGGAAATTATCCAGAAGACTATACACATTAGGAGCGTGAGCCAGCCGTCAGGTATGTGCATATAAACGCGCCACCAGTAATACTTTTTTAACGATTTGTAATACTTTTATTTAGGTGTTGCGGATTCACCCTCCACAACACTGATAGAACCAAAGTCATGCACTAAACTACTAAATGGCGTGTGGTTAAATGGCGAAACAAGGTGTAACCCGTATCAGTATCTCACTACCTCCGGAACTTCTACAAGATTTTGAAAACGTTATCAACGAGATGGGATATGATAGGTCCAAAGCGATTCAACAGGCAATGCGAACCTTCATCTCAGATTATCGCTGGGATCATCACCCAACAGCCTTTGCCGTGGGAACAATAACCCTCATCTATCACCACGATGTTCGAGGAGTAGAATCCGAACTAACGGATATCCAACATCAATACACTGAGCTTATCACGTCATCTACTCATGTGCACTTGGATGCTGTTCATTGCCTATTAGTTATCGTCGTAAAAGGGAAGGCAAAGGAAATACAAGCGTTGGCAATGGAAATGAAAGGTCTCCGGGGTATCAAACAGCTAAAACTGACAGGTCTTGTAGGAGATGCATCACCATCTCATGCTCATTCCCATTAATCTCAAGCAGATGATTAGTTAAGATGAACGTGAAATTAGGTATTCATATTCCCATGGAATATTTCACCCCAACACAAGCAGTCGAGTGCGCAAAACAAGCAGATGCTGTTGGTTTAGACCTTGTTGTCGTAAATGATCACCTTTTCCTTCCTTGGACTTTTCGTGCCAGCGAGCCTTGGACAGTTCTTGCAGCAATAGCTTCTTCAACAAAGAATATTAGGCTAGGTTCCTGCGTGACACCCTTACCCCTCCGTCATCCCTTCCTTGTCGCAAAGCTTTCTGCCACAGTAGACCAGCTATCACAGGGGCGCCTAGTCATGGGTGTGGGAGCGGGCTGGTTTGAGAACGAATTCACAAGTATTAACGTTCCATATCTGAAGCTTGCAGACCGACTAGCTCAGACCGAAGAAGCAATTCGTCTCTTGTGTGAGCTCTGGGTCAATCCATCGGTAACCTTCAAAGGGCAATATTACAACACTGACAGCCTTTCTCTCAAACCAAAACCAGTCCAGAAACCACATCCTCCACTCTACTTAGGAGGCAATTCGAAGACAATCCTTTCACTCACAGCAAAACATGGGAAAGGTTGGATGCCCTTCTCTCCCTCATTAGAGGATTTAGCACTCCGGGTTAAATTGATTGGCAAACTGCTTCGGAAAGAGAGCCGCTCACTCGACGAAATACAAATTATTCCCAGTATTCCGCTCCAATTTGGTAAAGACAGAAATAGCGCGTTTGAGCAATTACCAAACTATCTCAAGGCTCTCCGATATTCCGGATTTAACTATATTTTAGGATCACCGTCAGAGTGCATAAAACAAATTCAAGCTTATCTAAAGGCGGGTGCTACTCAACTCATTCTCAGACTTGTGAATCCTCCTCAAACGAAAGCACATATCCAAACAATCGCCGATGAAATAATCCCACAATTGACTCCGTGATCGGTGGTTCTAGGCCAGGGAGGAATGATTCGTGGACTAACCGTTTGGCTCTATTCCACAAACTCCTTGCTCAACCCTTCTTATGCAATCTTTTAGGGCGCGTAAATCAGCCTTTATAGCCTTGGGAACTTTTACACCTCGAAGCTTAGCAAGCCACTGCTCTACTGCCGCGGTGTCTTCCCATATCTTATTCATCAAAGTCGTGCAGGTGCCGATTATAACTCCGTTTAAATCTTCGTCAAGATCAGCCATCATTAACCCTTTCTCAGTCTTTCATAAAATATCTAGGAGAAATCCGCTTCAAGCCTTTCCCTAAGAGGGATATTGAAAGAAGGTGACTTTCCCTGCAGCCGCAGGGTATTGCACCAGGTTCACTTTCGGTAGATTCTACCATGGATGCAGTTCTCCGGTATCTCGTCAGAGGGCATCTCTATGCGATGCCGCTGCGCGATACCAAAAACAACTATGAGCTACTATAAGATAAAGGTAACGATTAGAGTGCAATGGAACATCGCTAGAAAAGAAATCGCAGCATTCGGGGTCAAAGGGAGAAAGAATGGTGTATTACGGAGAGGAGTTGACAACAGATTGCTATGGCGTGCTGAGGCGTATTGCGACAAGGAACATGTGTAGAACACAACCGATTGCAAGTATGAGGAAAAGTATCACACATGATTTTGTCGATAAATTCTCTAATGGCATCATGATTAACCTGACGACCAACGAAGAAAAATGTGTGTATCATGTGCTGTGTCTTCAGGAATATGCCGAGGATACCTCAGAGGTGCGGTCATTCAGTCCAATATACCCATCCTTCTGGTTCTTTCGTCCGGTTAAGTTTGCCCTTCTTGATTCTCCGCATCAAGGTGGTGTAAATTACGCTCCATCGACCCTTTGAGCGCTTGTCCTGCTCTGCCAAGGCTGCTTCAATCTCTTCGCGGGTGCGTCGATGAGGAGGTCTAAAGAATCCATTTCTGATTAAACCATCCACAGCTTCCCTTGGAGACCAAGGTTTGGGGGCTGCTGCAACGATTGCTTTGAGCTCCTTCAAAGCGGCTTTGGCACGGGCCTTGATTTCTTCAAAGTGAAGACCTACAATCTCGATGTTTTCGATATCCCCTTCACCGAGACCCCGCTTCACGAACTCCTGTAAAATAACTAGTTTCTCGGGCTTGAAACCAGCTAGCGTAACTCCAACAGTTTCCACGGCAACCGCGTCTCTACCAACTATCAAGATATTCATTGGGACGCGCAGGTTACCATATTTCCAGTAAAGGTGTGTTCCATCAATCACTGATAGATCAATGCCACCGATTGCTTCAAAGAGATCAGAGAAGATTGAACGAAAGATTTCCCTCTTGTGATACTGTCTCTTCTGCTTGGCTGGTGGTAATCCGAACAGGTTCTTCAGAACCATTCCGTGCTGGAATGTTCGCAATACGTGTGTGCTCACAAAGACATTCGGTTTGAAGAGGATGTGGGAAAGCTCGACAGACAAGTCCCCTTCATCCTTTGCTATTCTCACAATTCGTGTGTCAGTATCTTCAGACAGATTGAAGGGAATCACTCGCTCCGTAAACAAGGCTTTCCAAAGCTGAAGTCGTTCAGATCCAGTTGCTTGGTAATTATCAGATTCTGCTAAGTATATTTTCGGCGATTCGCTAAACCCTTCGATAATCGAGCCAACTACTTCTACCGAGGAATACTGCTGTGAGCGAGGATAGAAAACGCCCACTTTGATAGTGACATCTCTCTCGGGTTTGTTCAGTTCACCAATCCCTCCTAGTAGGTGGAGGGCTTTCTGCATAGATTCGGAAACATCTCCGTTGAACTCGACGATTGCTACTTTCGTCATCTCATCACCTTTCATCATACAACTCGGTGAACACTGACCCCCTTCGAACAGTATATAAGAATTCTTAGAGCTAGTTCGTTAACTGTAACATTTTAAAACCTTAAGAGCACAGTGTGAACTAGGTTTCTAGGACGGATTTTCAAAATTAGGTGCAACTAAAGTTACTGTTGGCTGATAATAAAAAAGAGGGTGAGGAAGAGCTAGCTCTTCCTCTTCGAGTTCTAACGGGAGACTGCTTGGTTTATTTTTCGGGAGATTTCTGCTAGATGGTCGCGCATCTCACGGAGAGTCCAAAGGATTTCATCATCTAGTGAATCTGGAAGCTTGGGGATGGGTTTCTCAGTTCGGTGTGATGCTTCTGTTCCAGTTACATAGGGGAGGCGGAACTTCCTTAGTTCCTGAAGGATGAAGTCTCGCAACTCTTCGTAGAATTCGCAGCCCTCAAGTTTCTCTTCTGGACCACCTTTTTGACCTGATCTGCCAGCAGTTTCAATGTTGATATTCCCGATGCCAAAAAGCCGGTCGAAGGGTCCTGCCGTAGTACTGATATTAGTGATTGTACGGAATGGTACGTGTTTTCTAGAAACACTAAGGATTCCCTTTTGGACATAGACTTCGGGCATCGCATCACCGGATTCAGCAATCACGGAATACTCAATGCTATTGACGTACATGGTGGTGAACACGATTCCTCCAACCGTCCAGATTATGATGAATGCCAGTAACCCAGTGGTTACCGGGGCCCACCAAACTTCTGGAAACATGATGGAGGAAGGGGTTTCGTCAAAGAAAAGTATCATTGAGGACATTCCCCAAACGCTAAAGAAGATGCAACCTGCGATCAGTAACCCTACTAGAATCACCTTCAGATATTCCTTATTTCGGAAAGCTGTTGAAGGTTTGAAAACTCGTCCACTAGTAATGCGCTCCCTGGGCGGTTTAATTACCCTCGCTTCTTCATGTTCTCTACCCATTAACTAAAACTCCTTTGATATCTTGGTATTTCCTTGGCGGCAAGTTTGTTGAAGATCGCTGTGGACTGCTCGGTCATGTAGAGTTCCTCCTCGTCAGGTCTCAACTTGATATCATACTCTTTGATGATTGTGTTGAGTGTCTGTAGGCATTCTTCTTCCTTTGGGCATTGGGGGCAGAGTTTGCCTGCATAGGAATCATGTTTGTACCAAACAACAATACCGAGTTCCATCGTGTAGCAGATGTATACTTGGGTGTTGGCTTGGAAGTCAAAACCGATGAGTAGCCCTTGGTAGTCAAGGAGACTTTCTACATCGAGGCGGTGGCTTTTGGCGTGTTCTCGGAGTGTCTTGGCAATCTTCTTTCTTGCTCGGTTTAGGACTCGGGAGACATACGAGACAGACCAGCTCTCTTTTGAACTAGCTTGGGCGATGGCGCTGGTTGATGTTCCTTGCTGGAACATTCGCCAGACTTCTTGCTCGTCATGTGAGAGTAGGCTCATCAATGTCTTCCTCGTATTTGTGTTGCGGCTCATCCCTTGACCATTACTGGTACAGGATTCTGCCACAAGTATACCAAATATTAGTAAACATTTATTAACTTTTCTGTATCGGCTAAATCAACTCCCCAACAAACAACAGTACACCTAATTTCTCAATATTCAAATACAACCTACAACACAACCCTGTCCCAAGTAGGCGTTGACTATGTCGGAATTTCTGCTACTATCCGTATACGGCCGGTTCCTCGAAACCAAAGGCTACCAAGTCCAGCGTCGAGTCCAACTCGGCGAAGGTGCAGGCCAAGCCGATATGATGGCAACAAAGGACAAAGAGACAGTCCTCGTAGAGGCTAGATGGGTGAAGGAAAAGGGAGACCTCTTTGAGGCCCTAGCTCGCTGTGTACTAAACAAGCAAGCGATGCCAAAAGCACAACAGGTGCTAGTTCTTGAGAAATCAATCGGAATAGAGAAAATAGGGGCAGAACTCTATGACCGCTGCTGGGAACATGGAATACGAATCCACATAGTTGACATAAATGGCCGCATGGTCTTCGAGGACACACTGACATGTCATGTCTTTCCAGGAATCCGGTCCATGCTGAAAAAAGCGAAGAGCCTCCTCAAGAAGGGCTCAGCCTCGGAAAAGAAACACCTTCAAGATCTTCTGGATGCACTGAAAGATGTCACCGGACCCTCCACTCTAGTCGCAGACATCAAAACCCTCCTCAAGTAGTAGAGAGTTTACAAACAGTGCTAATTTTTTTCCTTAAATGGGGGTTTGAATATATTTCCTTTTGGAAAGTATAAAAGGGAAGATGAGTACTAAACAGTGTATAGAATAGACTGGGGCAGAAAAGAATGTCAGAATACCTTCTACTATCAGTATACACACGATACCTTGAGACGCAAGGCTATGAGGTAAAACGAAGAGCACCGCTTGATAAGGGGGCAGGTCTCACTGA
>JAEOTB010000075.1 GCA_016840065.1 Candidatus Hermodarchaeota archaeon
AAACTCAAGCGAAAAGACGGGAAGCTAAGTTTTTCGTGGGACTCGAAAACACCAAAAGAATTGAAGAGTGCAGTAAGGACCGAGTTGAAAAGACTAGCAAGCATACAATAAAAACACGTAGTCCTTGACCAAATATGTCATTTTCTTTCCTAGTGATGCTATATGCGTCATATGCCTCCATTGGAGGAGCAATCAAGTTTCTGGATGATGTTCATGACCGTAATTGGTTCTTCCGGGGGCGCACACCAATTTGCTGGTGTTTGACGACAGGCATAGCGGTACTTAGTGGAATATGGATGACGATAGATACATATTCAGCAGCATTGGTACTCGCCCTCACAATTAGTCTATCCCTAGTTTGGAAAGTAGATAATCGCTATTTTGTCACAATTCCTCTTCTAACTCTTCTTGTAGCATTTCTTTTTGGGTTTCACTGGTCTTTCCTATTTCCTTCACTCACGACACTGATAATACTCATACCCACATTTGCTATTGATGAGCTGCTCCATAGCCTCGCTAGGTTCACTCGGTATAGCTGGGCTCAATGGATGCTGAAGCGACGTCTCTGGGCAAAGGCGATGGTGATTATATTACCCTATTATTTCCTTTTCACCTTCTCCCATGCTCTCGCCTTTTGGTGCTTCGATATTACCTATGATATAATCGGTTTAATTACTGCGCGTAGAGTTCCTGCACATACACATCTATCTAGCTCTCAAATAACTCATAATCATCGCTAGATTCGCTTGCACCCTCCTCTTCCTCCTCTGGCTTGGCAGGGTTTTCTTCCACTGATTCAACAAGTTGGTCGGGGAGTGCAGGGTCATCCCCCAAGGTCTCCCCCAGCTGCTTCCGCATTTTATCAGTGACCGACACGGGTTCAGAAGGAGGTGGAACCGCTTCAGTTTTTGGCTCAGTACTGAAAGCTGAGTCTATCCGATATTCCCCATTTTCAAGAATTATAGGTTGTTGACCAAAGGCTTGGATGAATTTCTCCGCATCTTCTGTCGTAGCTGCTTGGAACAGGGAGAAGAGAATGTCATCGTTCTGGCAATAGAAGTGTAAGAGTAGTTGTGGGGTTCTGACTCTGAATCCGCTAGGACCATGTGGCGTGATTGTAGCTTCACCGTAAACATCAGCTGCCGCAAATAACACCTTTCCAGCCAATTGCTCTTCATACGAAAGCAGCCGACGGGTTGCGCGAATGGTTCGCGCATGAATTGAATGAGAATCAGGAGTGATGGCTTCGTCAAAGGTTTCAAGTCTTTTCTGGAATGCCTCTGCAATGCTGCTGTCAGGCTTCGCTTCCTCCTTCCCAACTGCAACAAAAAGCGCATCTTCCTTAGGGTGAGTTTTGAATAATTGATGCAATTCGCTTATCCTGGTATCTGTTGATTCACCAGTTACTTCGATGAATTCTGTGCATCTGGCCCCGATAGTAATATCTTTAATTTTGAAACCATTACGTAATATAAAACGTGTTTGACGTAGTGCTGTGGTCCGCTGTACTACATTAGTAGCTAGACCTAACCAGACCCATATTCTTGCCTGCGGTTCATCAATTACAAGAACGACTCTTCCGTCCATTAGATGATCTGGGTCCCATGAGAGGGGTTCTAACTCGCCGCTCTCTGCTACTTCGATGAGGGCTAGATATTTTGTCATAATTGTCACCTAGACAGGAGTGTCTCCGTCTGAAACTAGACACCTCTACGCCATTGGAAGACAAATTGGTACGTTCCAACAGGATATCTGAGGAAAGCATGATATTTCAAAGTTCGGTTCCATGCTAATGCTGGCTTCTTAGCTCTTCTAGGATTTTTTGAGCGTGGTCAAACCTTACTCGGTTGTCAGCTATCATCCTCTTAGCCACTAAGTCGATTTCATCACCTACAGCTCCAGCGGCAACAGCGACATTGCGTGAATGTAGCTTCATATGCCCTGCCTGAATACCTTCTTGGCTCAGTGCCCTCAGGGCTGCTAGGTTCTGAGCGAGTCCTACGCTTACTATGACTTCTGCTAGCTCACGAGCAGATTTGATGCCGAGAATCTTAACACATAACTGGGCTACTGGGTGGGTCCGTGTAGCACCACCAACTAATCCGACGGCAAGAGGCATCTCGATTGTACCATGTAAATCGCCATCTGGAGTTTCTTCGTATTTAGTAAGGGATTGATAGCCGCCCTCGCGTGTAGCAGCGTATGTGTGGGCGCCAGCTTCAACAGCGCGGAAATCTTGACCAGTTGCGATTAGTACCGCATCAACACCATTCATTATTCCTTTATTGTGAGTGGCGCATCTGAAGGGATCCGCTTCAGCGAAGGCAAAAGCATGGAGAATCCCCTTCACCACATTAGCACCGCCAAGTGCTTCCTTCGGGAATGTTGCTTCCGCCCGAGCTAATCGGTATACAGCGAGGTTGGAAAGAATTCGTAGATAGACTTTTCCTCCCGTAATATCTTCAACCAGTGGTGCCAGTGCCTCGCACATTGTATTAACAGCATTTGCGCCCATAGCATCTCGGCAGTCCACAAGAAGATGAACAACTAGCATTGGACCTAGCTGTGTCTCCAGTCGCCTAACCAGCAAATCTCGGGCGCCTCCCCCAACCTTGACAAGAATAGGGTCTTGTTGGTTTGCTACAGCTAGAAGATTTTCCTTGTGTTCAAGCAGCGCTTCCTTACCTTGCTCAGGGTCAGTGAGGTTTGCCACTTGGATTTGTCCAATCATGACGGGGTCTGTCGTAGTGGCAGTAAAACCGCCTGTAGAACGAGTCATCTGTGCAGCCTTGGATGCACCAGCTACAACGGATGGTTCCTCCAGGGCCATTGGAACGAGGTAATCTCTACCATTAATTATGAAGTTTGTAGCAAGACCTAATGGCAACGGCATTGTGCCCACTACGTTCTCAATCATCCGGTCTGCAATTGTGAAATCTAGTGCGCCTTGGGATTGGAGTAACTTCACCTCTTCATCAGTTAAATCAGTAATTTCCTTCAGTTTCCTTATACGCTCTTTTATCGAGAGCCGATAGAAGCCACTTAGAATAGAACTTTTGACACCCATCTTACAACCACATTCCTGAGTTAACTCGCCTGACTTTAATCATCAAGCTGAATCACCGAAAAGCTTGTTGCGTTAAGGTCTTTTCGGTCTCCAGTAAAGTAAAAGATTATCTAATTTCTAGGAATACTATCTTTCACGAAGCTCCCAGACACACATCTCGTCGCCCCATGTTTTACATTTTACCTCTTCGCATTCGCCAGAGAAGCCTCGAAGGGCTAACACATGATGGAAAACACCACTCATGATATGGCAATACTTGAGTCCCTTATATTCCTCAGATATCTTGACGCCTTCACAAATCGGACAATCTTTGTAAGCGTAGACGATTTTACGGTCACCGGAATGCCAGTAGGCTTCATCGAATGCTTTGCCCATCATCACTCTTGTAGCTAGATTGAATGTTTTAAGGAAGCCATCAAAAGTCGTAGCGTGTTCACCAATGCTATCAGAGTACTCGAATAACAGAGTTTCAGCCATGCTCGTTCCTATTTGAAAGAGCTTATCGTTGGCAGCCTTGACATCTCCTTCGACATCCTTGAGAACATAATCGATGATAGCGGCAACTAGCGCTTGAAAGGCATTGAGTGAAGTTTTTTGCATCTTAAAGCGCCAGCCAATCCAACCCTTTACTCCCATCTTTTTTCATCTCCTCATATCCTTTTCTCAATGGTTACGGCACCCCGCTTCTGAAAATCAAGCAGGATCCGCATAACAACGAAGAATTGAATTCCCAACTCTTCGGCGATTTCTTTTATTGATCTTTGACCGTCACACCGTTCCAAGATACGAAACTCGTTCGTCGATACTCGAAACTGGTCTAAACTCTCAATTAAGCGAGGGACCATCCTGCCGCTCTGCGAGGTTGGTGTGGAATCTTGTGCAGTCTCGGCTTTTATTGTAATCTGTTCTGGAGGTGGGGGACTTGTATCAGAGTCAATTCCGTGAATATCCGAGACTTCATGCCCGCGTTCGGTGAGGGTCTGGTCCAGGTATATAATCAGCGCGTGAGGTGGATTTCCATGAATGAAGGTGTAAGCAAAAGGGAACACAGAGTGTCTAGACGCGATATCTGCTGGAAGCTCGATTGCGATTCTGGCTTTACATTTTTCGCAGTAGCTGAAGACAACGGGCATTTGCGTCCTCCTGGACTCTCTATTGAATAGGTGGTAAATCGTGCTTATTATTTCTTCTGCAACTTGATTTATTAGGAAGAGCACTAGTTGCCGTCAGAAGCATAAACTGCGATTTTATTCGCTTCATCGAAGGCAAGGATTTGAGCGCTAGGATTAGTACGAATCCAATCATCCACGATTGTCTGTGGATTTGAGGTAGGGTAAAGATGGGCTGCCTCAACCTGCTCTGTTGAAAGAGAAGAATTAATCCAAATCTTCTTCACACGCTGTATTAGCTCAGCGAATTTCGCAGCTTTGTGACTGTATAAAATATATTTCTCTCTAATCGATGGGAGGATTGAGGAGAGAGGTCTGGTTAGGTAATCGTAGAAAAACTTGCGTGCCTTAGGTGTGGGGGCAGCGCCCTTTGGACATTCAGCTAGGAATAGAATTTCTCCATTATCGCGCACAGCATTTTTCACAAGCTCAAGACCCCGCTGGGCATTATAGAGACTTTCATCTTGGGGAAGACCACCCGGAGAAACTATGATATAATCAGTTGGTGTCACGGAAAAGGAGGCGGTTTCATCGATTTTTCGGATTCCCTCTGCGGTAACAGGAGCGAGTTCGCCGCTGGCAGCCCATAAAATATATGGCCCGCTGGTAATGGTTGCCAGGAGGAAGGCAGGTTTATCACCCAGAATCATGTGTGTGGCTTCTAGCATATCTTCTGCACATGGATTTGTGCGGCGAGAGTGATCAGGGTGAAAGGGGTGACGTCCAAAGGTGGAGCCAGGTTCAAGAGCAAGGGCGTGATTCGTTTCGATTGTGGCATAGTCACAAATACCAGGTAAGAAATTCTTGATTACATTGGAGTAGCCAGCAAAATAGTGGTTCTTCATATCGGCTGCGACTACAAAGGCGTCATGACCTAATGCAAGATTATTCACACTAACTGCTGTCCCTCGTATTGTTGTACCAACAGTTGTGCAGGGCGAATTCAGAGCATCATGAACATGTATCTGATAATCATGTAAGTTATAGCGTTGACAGCTATCTTGAATCGCATCCGTAATCAGCTTATTCCTTGGACTGTCGACTTTATGAGAACCAGTCGTAATTATGAAGGTTAGTTCCTTGGCGGCGCCTAACAGCTTTGCGAGTTCCTCTATTAGCACCTCGTGTGGTTCAGCTCTAGTACCATCTTCAATAAGAACACAAACACGGTTGTTTGAGATGGTTTCGCTTAGAGTAAGTCCTATAGGATTGCTAAGAGCGCGGCGTACCGTACCAGAGATATCCTTGGATGCACTTTGTTTTCTGGGCTGGACCACCTGAGCCAGATTCTGCTTTGGTATCTTGAGAGTGATATAACCTGTTCCATAACGCAGTTTTACATCCATCATGATTCACTATTCACATTCTGCGAGTTTATCAAAAACCTTTGCTTTCTCTAACACGTGATAGGTTTCGCTTTGAATAGAATAAAGCGTATCATATCGCTCTTGGAATTCAGGGCGCGGTGTATAGCTTTCTCCAACTTGAACCATAGCTTCTGCTGCTATCTCAACATCTTTGTAGATGCCTGCGCCCACACTAGCAAGAATTGCTGCACCTAACGCTGTCGCCTCTTCGACCTTGCTAACCAATATTGGTAAATTATTGATGTCTGCTTGGGTTTGATTCCAGATAGAGCTACGCGTGGCACCACCAGTGAGTCTTATTTCCTTTACTGGAATGCCGAGGGATTGCATTACCTCAATATTTCGTCTTACCTCAAAGGCTGTCCCCTCCATAATCGCGCGAATGATGTCGTGTCTTTTGTGACCTAAAGCGAGACCTAGTATAACCCCTCGGGCATTAGGGTTCCAGTAAGGGGCTCCTGCTCCAGTGAAATGGGGGAGAAGGAGAACTCCTCTTGCACCTGGCTCGGAAAGACCTGCTTGTTTGTTTAGGAAGTGGTAGGTGTCTTCTTTTAGCAATTCAGCAATTGCTTTTTCTTCACAGCCAAATTGGTCACGAAACCAGCGATAGATAATACCAGTGGTGAATACACTTCCTTCCATCACCCATCGTCCTGGTATTGCATGGCAACTGCAGAGCAATCGGTGTTCGGGGTCTCTTCGGGTTTGTTTCTGGTAAGCGAGAATAAATGTGCCAGTACCAACGGTGGCTTTTACAAGCCCAGGTTTCGCAACGCCAACTCCCAATGCTGCGCACTGCTGGTCTCCTCCCCCTGCGACTACAGGCAATCCTTCAGGTAAGCCTGTTACTCTAGATGCTGAGCGGCTTACTCCACCAACAGAAGACGCAGGTGAAAGCGCGGTTGGTAACTTCTCCTGAGGTATATCAAGAGCTTCACAAATTAGGTTAGACCACTCAAACTTTTCAACTGCAAATAACATGGTTCTTGAAGCATTACTGTGGTCGGTAATGAACCGGTTTGTAAGTCTGTTGATTATGAAATCATGCACTAACAGAAACTTATAGGTCGAACGAAAGAGCCTAGGGTTCTCAGCCTTAAACCAGAGTATTTTAGGTGCAGAGAAATAGGGATCAATAGTTAATCCAGTCTCTTTGTAGACAGCCTCTGTACCCAACTCGCTTCTTATCAGCTCACATTGTGGGACGGTTCGCCGGTCTTGCCACACAATGGCATTATAGAGTGGATTTCCATCCTCGTCAACGGCTACTACTGTTTCTCGCTGATTGGTGACACTTACCGCCACTAAGTCAGAAACTCTGTTTCCAATTGCTCGAAGAGAAGCTTGACAAGTATGAGTGACAGTGTTCCACCAGTCGAGTGCTCGCTGTTCGACCCAAGTAGGCTGAGGGAAAAAAGACTGATATTCTTTATGAGTTTGAGCTAGCAATTGCCCCGATAAGGCATCAAAAACAGCTGTGCGTGTACCACTTGTGCCAACATCGATAGCACATACTAGGTTCTGGTCACCCAAAGGAAACACCTCTCAGTATTTGAGGGCGTTCTCAGTTAATACTTCTATGCTGATTCCTCAAGCACAAGGACTATTACCTAACGCGCATCAAAAGAAGCTGTATTATGGTGTCGTAAATGTCAGAGAATCAAATTCGAGAAGCGGCGCATCTTATTCTTGATTCGACTTCAACTGTAGCTCTCACAGGTGCTGGAATATCAACGGAAAGTGGTATCCCTGATTTCCGTGGGCCTGATGGTCTTTGGACCAAAGTTGACCCAATGAAGTTCGCAAGCATTAATGCCTTCCTCAGTGACCCCAAGGCTTGGTGGGAGACCGCGGCCCAATTAGCGCCTACACTTTTGGATGCCAAACCCAATGCTGCTCATCAAGCTTTAGCAAAACTTGAGAAAATAGGTCTACTTCAATGCATTATTACCCAGAACATAGACGGTCTCCATCAAAGAGCAGGTAGCCAAAAGGTGTTGGAAGTCCATGGTAACTTTGGAAACGCCGTTTGCATCGTATGCCATGAGCGGGTGAATCGACGGTATGTTGAGAGAAAAATCAAGAAAAAACAGCTACCACCCACGTGTCCTAGCTGTGGGGGGATTCTGAAGATAGATGCAGTATTGTTTGGTGAAGCGCTGCCACAAGAAATCTATAGACACGCTATCAAAGTGGTAGGGGATTGTCAGTTAATGATAGTGGTGGGGTCATCATTGACAGTTTATCCTGTTGCTTCACTTCCCAATATCGCTACTCAGAGTGGTTCCAAGCTAATAATCTTGAACCAAGAGCCAACACTTCTAGACGCTACCGCTGATTTAGTAATACACGCTAAAGCAGGAGACACGCTTACCCGGATTTTCGACCAAGTAAGGAGAACTCGTCGATAGATTGGATGATCCCTATCGTCTAAGGCGATATCTTGGACCATTATTAGCGTACCGGATTTTTCGGGGAACATCGCCAGTCCCACGTACAACTGGGAGCAGGCTAGGCGGACTCATGTGTCGTTTTATTAATGATTGAGGGAGTTTCTCTCCTTGAGGATGCTTAAAGGGCAAGAGGAACTTGTAATCTTTACCAAAAATACCTGCAATCCGTGACAGCAACCCTTTGGTACGGCCACCATGTTTCCACTTATAATAGGTAAGATAGAGGAAGCCGCCAATGATTTTTACAATCTGTCGCAATAGAGTATTGTTGTTAATCTGCCCAAGCCAGTCTTCCCTCCAATGATGAAGGTTATGGTCCCAACATTCGATGAAAACCTCCCATTGAAGGTCAGAAAGGCGACCGAGATCAAGGGTCTTTTCCTTCCGAAGAGCGCAGTCTTCGAGCGATACAAAGAAGAGTGGGACGAAAAAGGTACGGAACTGCCGCATCCGGTGAATCAGGTCTAAGGTAAGCAGAACGTCTTCTTCTGTTTCTTTGGGTAAACCTGTGACAAGAGTGCAAAGAGGCATCCAGTTGTAGTCGTTTAGAATACCATAAGCCTCACAGACGACCTCTGGCCATTCTCTCACATCATAAGGGAGTGCTTTACCCCTCATATGTTCCTTCATAAGGTGGGGGCTGCCAGTCTCAACGCCAGTTTCAGCGGTAATCACCGGTTTTCCTTTGTACTTGTATCGGCATTTGTCGCCTAGAACTTCGCCTAGCTCCTCGACCATTTTTGGATCGACAATAGCGGGCGCTAGAGATATGTGGGCGGGTTGGATAACCTCAACACCGGGTTCGGCTGCTATGCTGGTGAATAGCTTCATCACTTTTCTACGATTTGGCATGAATCCTCGCTTTGAGCCATAAAGGAAGACATCATCTGAGTTGATGAGAATCATATCGGTGCCGGTGTTAAGGTTGATTCGAACCTCTTTGAGTATTTTCTCGATGGGGAAGTTCCTCCGGGTCTTCATCGTGGGAGAGCAGAATTGGCAGCCTCGCCCGCAGCCTCTAGATATCTCGACAGCTCCATAGATGGCTCCATTTCGTATGCAGGGAATCTGGTCATCTGCAGGGCGTTTCGAGTGAATAGTTGGCGGCAGCGCCTTGCCTCGCACTGCCTTATCAAAGAGCGATGGAGCGATACCTTCTGATTCT
>JAEOTB010000076.1 GCA_016840065.1 Candidatus Hermodarchaeota archaeon
GAAGCCATCAAACAATGGCGGAAATTTCTACCACCGAAATAGAAGTAGTGTGAAATTGAGTGGTTCTTTCAATGGAAATAAAATTCATTTCTTGTAAGAGTAGGAAGAAGACTATTTTGCATCCTTTTCCAATTCCCTTCTACGTTGCTCAATTTGGGTATACAAATCTACAAATGTTTCGGGAGGAATTTGTACTTTCTCCTTTTTGACAAGTTTCAGTGCGTCAGAAGAACAACTCGCTACACATACACCACAGCCAATACACCGTTCTAAGTCAATTGTAGCGGTTTCCTCTGCTAGTGTAGACGCATCCATCTGACAAACTTGTACGCAGGTGCCGCAACCACTACACAAGTCCGAGGCAACTTCTGCATGATAATTGGTTGTGAAAAAGTCCACGGGGCGAGGAGCACCTTTTGTCCCTACAATGGCTGCACAACAGCATCCACAACAACTACAAAGAAATTCAATCTCTTGAGTATTGCTGGGCTGCAAAACCAATCCTTCTTCCTCATTTTGTCGAATAGTGTCTAACAGTTCTTCCTTTGAAACCTCCCGACCCCAACCAAGTTCGATATACATTTTTGTTATTTTACCAATACCGATGCAGAGATCGCGGCGATTGGTTGCCTTACAAGGCTTACCCTCGATATCTTTGGCTTGGCGGCAAATGCAATTAATTAAAATGAAAGGACCCTTCGATTTCTCGATAAGTTGGCGAATATCGTCATAATGGGCCACACTATCTTCTCTCATTATGCTTTGTTCGATGGGGATGGTTCGAAGTTGCCCAATCCCGGTTCTTGGAATCTTCTGAATCGGAGGAGAGTTATGAAACCGAGTGATTTCAGCAACGATGTCTTCGGTTAATTTGTCTACTAGGAATTCGTAGATACCGATGGCCCACAGAGCGTTACCATAATATTTGGTCTCTCCATCTTTAAGATACATGATCAGCCCCTTCCTAGCCATTTCATCCAATACACCCCCCAATTCCTCTTTTGACATTCCAGTGTCTTTCAACCGTGGATAAATGATATCCAATGTCTCTGAAGGATAAGGAGTCCACTTCAGTTGTGTAGCAATCTTCGCTTCTAGTGGTGTGAAAAGCCGTTTTAGTAAGTGAATCTCTGCTCCGCCCTCCCTTTCAGGAAATCGGATTGGAAATTTGTCCATATGCCGTTGTAATGCCCGATACACATCTACTTCTTCAACCATACAAAACCCTCAACATATCTAACAGATAATCCTAGGAATGATCCCAATCTGTGCTTATTTATCCCCTAGAACCTTGCATTTAACAGTTATTATCACAATTCAGATAACTAGAAGTCAGAAAACGAAAGGAGAGGAATCGGGAAATCTAAGAATGGTATAAGGTTATCCCGTCGCATCCGCTACTACCTGCATCAGAAAGAAAAGGAAGGCAGGAGGAGCCAAAACTCCTCCATGTACTAACCGGCTCACCATGGAATGCCAAGGAGTGCACGAGGAAGGGCACCTAACGGATGGATCAAGAGTAAGTACAGCACGATGAAGGTAATCAAGGCACCATAGACAATCTTGACCTTGTGCTTACCCCAAAGCCCCTGGTGCACAGCATTCAGGTGCTCGCAGCTACGCTTGTACCGGGCAAACATCCAAGGAAGCTGGTCCGCAAACTCACCAACAGCCTTGCTCTCAGTAAGGTAAGGCGCAAGCGACTGATGAACCGGCGCACCATCCTTAACGGTCAAAGGCTCCGGCGTGTTCCAGTTGAACAAGAAGTCAACGATGGGAGCAACACCGCGGATCTTGGCGGCGTTCTCGTACCAGAGTTCTCTCCAGTGGTAGTCGCTGGTTATCCATTCGATGTTGCCAGTCCTTGCATTTACCCATACGTCTGCGCGTTCCCAGTCATCGTGGGGTAGGGGTATGGTCCATTCGAGTTTCCAGAACCAGACGTAGCGGTAGACCCAGTAGCTGTCGGCTTCGAGCCAGGCGTTGATTCCTTCTGCGAGGTTTTCGTGGGGTTCGAGGTGGTGGCGGATTTTTTCGTCAACGTCTTCCCATTTGCGCCATGTTCGGCGTTTTCTGTCCCAGTATTCGGCTTCGGGGAAGTGGGCCCAGTGTTTTGTTTTTGGATTATAGTATGGGTTCAACTCACGTCTTGTTGAGTAGAAGTAGAGGCTTGCTGTGTGGATTTTGGGTGGTCGTCCGAAGTGTTTGGCGAAGAAGTTGAATCGGCGGGTGAAGCTGTGGGTGGGGCGGGTCCAGAGCTCTATGGCCCGTGGGTTGATGAGGTTCCGTAGGGCGATTGGCTTTTGGCGTCTTCCGGGGGCTTTGATCATGAGGTCGCAGCGGTCGCCGCCTCGTGGCAGGATGGTTATCTCGTGGGGTATGATGGTTTTTCCGAAGGCTCGTGAGTACTTGCTCTTTCCGCCCATTCGGTCGAGGAGGCGCATCTCGTACTCGTTGGCGGGGTTTTCCTTTGTTCCGCCGCGCCAGTCTGTGCGGTACATGCCGTGCTCGTATCGTTGGGACCAGTAGTCTCTGAATAGGTGGGCTCTGGGTGGTTTGTAGGTTACGGGTCCGTCTCGTAGGTCTCGGGCGAAGCTGGTGCGGACGAGGTCGACGAATCCGAAGCGTTGAGTGATTTCGAATCCGGTGACTTTGATGTCTTTGGGGTCTTTGACCTTGGGGAGGCCTAGTGCCTTGCTTAGGGTGGTATCCTGGAATGCTCCGAGCAGTTCGTCGTCGAGTTCTTTGTGGAATTTTCCTGGTTCTGCTTGGCGGTGCATTTGGGCTAGTATTCTTCGGATACCCCATAGGGTGGAGCCAGGCTTCTTGAAGGCGTAGAGGGCTTCGACCCATTCACCTTTGCCTTTGCCTGTCTGGACATAGTAGTCGGTGACGAGGAGGCGGGGCTCCCAGGTCTTGGGGTCGATGAATATGTCAATGCGGTGGTTTGTCCAGCCTTCTCTGTAGGGGGATCCAGGAGCTGGCGCTACTTCGCTGGGTTCGAAGCAGTACCAGAGTCGGTAGACCCAGTATTCGCTGTCGTAGTTGGAGTCGCCGATGAAGACGCTGCCGTAGAAGACCTCTTGGAAGGTGACACCGTTCCTTAAGCGGGGTATCTCTAGCTCCTCGGCCGTCATGAGACGTGGAATCGACTTGATTTCAAGGAACTCATATCCAGTTCCAATGGGTCCAGGCATAGGCACGAAGAGTTCGATGCGGCTATTCACTTCGAAGAGCTGGCCCTTGCGTCTCTCCTTTTCGCCAAAGAATTTTAGTGTGAACTTGGGGGGTGTCCTTTTCAGGTGCTTGGTCTTCTCCACAGCTTCTTGGCCCCGGGTGATGGTTGGTGTGAGGGTTTCGGGATTCACATAATCCTTGGGTTCGTACTCTGGGGCGAACCTAGGGACATAGCGTGGGAGGTTGGCGCCTTCACTGAAGACGATGCTAAAGTCCTCATACCATTTCTCACCGATTTCCTTTGCCCAGTTAACTTCTGCAGTTAGGGTCTTGGGGCGGCTTATGACCTTGAAGAAGACAGAGTGGACTGCGATTGGTTCCTCTTTGCCTTCCTGGTAGATTCCGAATTCGATGGGGAAGACATAACCGGGGATTATATTACCTTCACGAGCTGCCTTTGTAAATACTGTGAAGAAAGCAGGGGTGGTTAGGTCATCGACTGATGGTGGTTTCTCGCCTTTTTCGACCTTCTCGGAGGTTGCTCCCTCCAGGGAGCCTATTGTCACACCGCTGTGGTCACCAGACCACATGACGGCGAGCCAGGGTTTTTCTCCTTCCTCAGGGGATTCTTCTTCTGCTTCAACCATTGCCTCTAGAGATTCAATGGAGGGGGGGAGAGGAGCGCGGGGTGGTCCGAAGGCATCTATTGGTCTGGTGTCTGGGTCGAGTAATCCTGTGCCTAGGTAGAAGTGCTTCATGGAGACTTCATCCTGTTCCTTGGCAGCTAGTTCTCTTGAGGTACTTGGTGGAAGGAAGTGGGGGAGTGTGCTTATGGGTCGGATTGTAAGTTTGCCATAGTCCTTGTCGGTGACATTTATCACGGCTAGTTTGACCGGGGTTTCAGCTTCAAAGTACACAGTGGTTTCGGGTTCAAAGTTTGGAAAGACTCCTATGGCGAACTCGCTTTCAATGGCTTTGCCAATTTCTCCACGGAGTCCCCTGAGCACATCAAGGACTTCTGTTTTCATCTCCTTTGAGACACCCTTGCTCTGGGCTAGATGGAGTGCCTCTCGTGTGTAGTCAATTGCTCGGAGGAACACTTGAAGAGTCCAGTTATCCATTCCCACTTCATCTCCAAGAAACTGGACCGTTTCCAGGATATCAGTGATTGCTTGAGTGGGACCGGTTTTATCTGCGTAGAGGGTGTAGAATCCAACGAGTTCATCGCATATCTCTAGAATTTCGATGAGCCTCTCTTGTGTTGGTCTTGTTACTCCTTCACCGCCAACATCAACTTGAGCGATGAGCCGTTCGCGGATATCTCTGAGACAATAGATAGCATCTCGGTATCGGTAGAGTAGTTCGAATGCGTCCTTTGCCCTTGTGAGTTCTTCCCGCCCTTCGGTAAAGTTGCCTTCGGCGAAGTGGGCGAGTCCAGCGAAGCGGCGGCTTTGTGCAGCACGTCGGCGAAGAGTATCTGCATCTCGGTGAGGTACCCAACTAGTAACTTCTGTTCCTTCTTCCTTCCCCTCATCTCCTCTTTCCCAACGGAAGGATTTGTAGTAAAGGTCTGCTGCTGTGGCAAAGTCCTGTGATGGGGCTGCACCCCAGAGCGGTTGTTCTTCTTCCTTGACTTCTGCTTTTAGTCCTTCCACTTCCTGCGTTGGTTCATCTATTATCGTTCGTTCAAGGAAACCTAGGTTTTGCCTAAGTTGTCCTCTGCATTGTATTAGCAGCCCAGAAATCCAGAAGAGTTCTAGGCTTGTGAAGAGGTTGCATGCGTCTTCGAATTGGAGTTCAGCGTCAAAGAGAAGGTCTAAGAATTGATCATCATTGTTGATTTCGAGGAGTGAGAAGATGTCCTCTTGGAGCTTGGACTTGTCTTCATTGCTAACAACGTATCCTTTGACTCCCACTGAGTAAACATCTGAGAGGAGTTTTATATTGATGACGTGCAGTCCTTGTCCGATTCCTTCAGTAAGCCATCTGAATATGGTGGCTACCTCTGCTGTTGGCTTATCACCTCGTTTTTGGGCTTGGACTACGACATCACCGACTTGCTCGGATAATTCGTAAAATTGGTGTGAGAGGTTATTGCTACGGCGAATCTGCCGCATCATTCCCTGTAATCCTTTCATAGCTTTTCCTGGATTTTGGGCAATCCTGACCTGTCGATAGCCCATTCCTTCGATGAGTTGGAGTAGTGCATCTGCAGCCCTTTGTTGCAGTTCCATGCTTTTCTGCTTCGCCTTCGTAACCGTGTGCTGTTCACTGGCATCGTGGGTAACCCGTAAATAGGCGAAGGCACCTCCAATGTAACTGGAAACGACTTGAGTTATGGTGGGGAATGGTTTCGCCAGTTCTTCTCTGGCGATTTGTTCTTGCAATTCTCCAACACTGAAGAATCGAGAAGGAGGCAACGGATCTTCAGGTTCTGATGAAAGGTTGAGCGCAAGGGCTTCGTTCCATAAATACACCGCACCGAGGGGGATGTTCATGTCGGGCTGCTTTTGCCGTTCAGTGATTGCCTTCATCGCAGTCTTGCGGAAGGATTTGGCGGCAGAACTAAGCACTCCTTTCTCCTCCTCTGAAACAGAATCTGCAGTCACTCCGCTCAGGAGTGCCCGGATGGCTTGACCCTGATATAGCATTTGATCTAGGTCACCTAACTCCTGATAGCTCAGATACTCCTGAATCATAGCTGGGAGCGGGGATAGTGGGGAAACATCAAGTCGCTGTGATTGTACCATGAGACGGAAAGACTGGGCAGCCTGTTTCCATTCGCCTGCACTACCATACGTAGCCCCAGCTGCATCAAGAGCTAAATGGCCCTGTGTTTTGGCAGTGCTTATGGCCAGACGTGATTGTTCTTCCTGTTCAGCTTCTGACCTGTAAACATAATCTTGGGGACGGACTTCTTCAGTGAGAAATACCTCCATTTCACGCCAGTAACCTGCTATAGTTTCACAATCCTTCGCAATGGACTTGGCCACCTCACCTTCAATCTTTTCAGAGGCAGCTGCCCTCACCCGAAGCATGAGATCATTAATCCGTGCTAGGAGGTCGTGAATTTTAGCACCTTTATTCTTTGGAAGGTGCTCTGTAATTTCTTCGAGGAGTACTTTCGCCTCCTCAAACTGTAGTTGTAAGTTGCTTAAACGAGATTTAAGGTCGAGTTCAACCATTATTCAACACCTTGACCCTTTAATCGACAGAATCTATAGCCTACAATAATAACTCTTCAGCTTAAAGGTATAATCCTATTAATAAAAAATAGTGGCTAGGAGCATGTCCCGACACCCTCTCGGGTTCAGCCCCCAGCCAAAACCAGTGCACCCGTCTTATTTGGCTAGCACTGGTGGGTTTGGACCTACGCTTCGATGTTGATAAGCTTCAGTGTCGTGAGAGCAGGAGGTTTAGCGCGAGCCTCTGGTTAGGTTTTGCTCGGGGATTCCGGCACCCAGTAAAGGCTCGTTCTGTGAGGGGAACCTTTGTGAAGTTTATCGTAGCTTTTCCGAATCTTTTCATTCCTTATCACCTCTTTCTTGTCAATCTTACCTCCGGTAGGAGTCTTACTCATTGGGGGGATACCGTTAGGGGTTCGCTTGTGCCGTTAGCCGATTCTAATTGTGCCGCGTTTTCCTACAACTAGGACCTTGCGGTGTCCTTGCGTCTTTACTAGCTGTTCGCCGTGAATTGCGAGTGTTGTGTCTTCTCTTTTCATTACCAGCTTGTCCTCAACGGACACGAGCAGGGTCTTTCCTGAATGGATGTCTAGGATTGTGGCAAGCCATCCGCGCCGGTGTCCTGGTTTGTATCGCATTCCTTCTTCGCTTGTGTTTCCAAAGCGCTCAAGGATTTGTTGCGCTCTCCAGTTGGCCTCCCCTTCGGATTCTATGTAGAGTCGCTTTAGGTCACCTTTGCCTATGTTACTGACTTGTGGAGGTGACCAATCACCGTCCAGTGATAGGAGTAGAAGGCTGCCATTCCAGGAATATTCGTAGGATCTACCTACGGCTCCACGTTTAGTCTCGGCGACAAAATCAACGAGATAGTAGCCAGAACCAATGAAAACACCACCAACCTCCTTCCCTTGAGAGAATATTGGGAAGTAGATTGTGCCTGGATCGATTTGGATGAGTGCTTTCTCTGAACGTGCGAGTTCCCAGATTTTTGTTACCTGTCCTGCTAGCGTGCCAAGGACTAGGCGTCCTTCAGGTGAGGTGCGTTCTTGCCACATGTCTATTCTTCCTCCTTATCGCCTTCTTCAAAGCCTGTGTGCATCTGGAAGAAGAGATACTCTACTAGTTTGAGGGCCATTCGGCCAGGAATCGTGATTAGATATCTACCTCTTACACGTTCTTGGGTCACATACCCGGCTTCTTCTAGCTGCTTAAGATGGTGGGGAAGTGTACCAGGGGCTAATCCGGATTCCCGCATCAGGTCCTGATGATACATTGCACCATCTGATAATAGGTAGAGAAGTTTGATTCGCTCGGCACTTGCCAGGGGGGAGAGGAGTTGTTGAGCTTCTTCCGGTGGAACTGGCCGCACTGGCTTTGCTTCGTGTGTACCTGCTTCGAGATCGGTGCCATCTGGAAGGTCGGTGTCTTCGATGCGGATTGTACGACCATGTGGGCCTACGAAAACACTTGCTCGTAGTGTTTGGTCGACCCCTCGCATCACGTCACCAATAACGGCTTTGATGTAGTGCCCCATCTCCTTGCCCATTACGCTGAGTTCTTTGCCAAGTCGGGCCATTTCCTGACCCACTTCTTTTGCTTCTCTTCCAGCCCTAATGGCTTCTCGTTTGACATCGCGCCGAATCTCTCTGGCTTCGCGTCTTGCATGTCTGTCTCTGCGTCGCCCTCCTTTGCCTTCGTGTCGGCGTGTGCGATGATCGTCTGGATGAGGTGGAGTTGGGGGGGTTGGAGGAACTGGAGGAACAGGGGGAATTGGTCCTCTGCCACGTTGTCTATCGTTCAGTTTTACTCGGATTGAGTCCATCTGGTCCTGTAACTGGCGTAGCTGTTTCCTTAGCTCGTCAAGGTTTCGTTCTTTTTCTTTGGGCATTTTTTTCTCCATCTTTCGTTTTGTGAACGATATTCGTTTACTAAACGATTTTCGTTCTGTAATAGACCAGAGTCGTTTAAGTATTTAAACCTTACGAACTTGTACAACAAAACCAACCAAGCCTCCCATAACATGCAAACTTAAATCCAGTAGAGCAAAACCCCAAACGAACCCAATGCCCAAACCAGACGCCATGATAGGAATGGCAGCATTCCAGCTATCCACTTTCACCTCAGAAGCAGTAGTGGAACTGGCAGCCACAACCCTCAGAAAACACGGCCTACGAGCAGCAGAACTTCTATGCCTAGCCAACGTGCTAGGATCAAGGCGCCGTGGTGCCCTAGGATATCCATCAAAGGAACGAGCAACCAAGATTGGTAAACTAATGGAGGATTTCCAGCTTTCCATCCATGGACCCTACGCTATATCGCTAACAACAAAAGACCCAAAGATGCTACAGAACTCTCGGACCCATCTAACTCGATGTCTACGCCTAGCTGATGCGGTGGGTGCAAGCCATGTGACATTCCATGCAGGTTCGAGAAGGGGAGGACAAACTGTAAGGAATCGAGTACAACAGCGCCTTCAAGAAGTTATGGTCAAATGTGAAAAAGAGAACATAACTGCAGTACCAGCTCCAGAGGTGGGAGGGAAAATCGCTTCGTTTGGAGACTTCGAAGAGGTGTGTGCCGTAGCAGGTAATTCAGGATGCCTGTTCTGCTGGGATGTGGCACATGACTTTGCTCGAGGAGGAGATGTCATCAGCGAAGCAGGCCTTCTTCGACGAATCGAACTAATAGAACAACACATCGACCTCTCAAGGTGGCGCCTTCCTGTTCACATTTCGGGAATCGTTGCAGGAAGACGGGGAGAAGTACGACATGCACCCTTAGGCGAGGGGAGTGGTGTACCTTGGCGCCTTTTTCTTTCCGTACTTAGAGAGCAGAAGTTCCTTGACAAGGTTGTTATAATCTGTGAGTCCAAGGCAACCAAGCGAGATGGTTTTGACTTCCGAGTAGAAGAAGCCCTAAAACTGAAAGCGTTCGTAGACAGTGGTGAAATCGACAAAGAATATCGTCCATCGAGACCTCAATTAACACAATTTCTCAGTCAGGACAGTGTCGAGTCAGAACCAGAAGAGTGAGACTAAAAAGTCATGTCACCATGCTCTGCCTGCACGATTGCTTTGGGCGTAGCTCGTCGCAGAGCCTCCCTTATGATATCTAGAGCCTTCCCCCTATTAGCGACATCTATCGCAACCATACCATAAACCCGAATACCCAGTATGCGTTGGACTAGAGAAGGTTTGAGCGCTCCGGGAAGATCTTGCTTGTTAGCGATGGCTAGAACCTCAGCAGGGATTTCCTTACGGCGAATAAGATCAATGATGTCCTTACTGTTTAAGACATTCTCAAGGGTCGAATCAGTAACAAGAAGCACGATGCGGCTACCACGGAAATACAATTCCCAAAGCTTTCGGAAGCGATCTTGTCCAGCAAAGTCCCAACAACTTATCTCGTATGTTCCAATACGAGCCCCTTCAACTTTCTGAATATCAATAGCTACTGTTGGGGTGTAAGTTCTTGGCGGAGTCCCTCCACTCATCAGTGTGACAAGAGTGGTTTTTCCGACACCACCGTAGCCTATGATGCTGACTTTGAGTGTTGTGACGACATAGTCTTCGAGTTTTACCATGAACTCTTCGAATTCCAGCTGATATGTGAGCACCTTCTGGAATTCTTGGATTACCGTTTCTAATTTGTCCTGAAGTGTGTTGTCTTCATCGAAGGATTCAGCACACAGGATGACCACACCACGCCCCAGGGGTTTTCCTATGAGTTTTGTGGGGCCGATTTCCTCGCAGAGAAGAACTTGGGACTCTTTTACGCGAGCGGCAAACTCTTCAACTGTGCGTAGATTTACAGTGATTATCCAGAATTTCTTATGAACGACTATCTTGTCTCTTGCGTCAACGATGAAACAATGATGTATCAATGATACCCGACCCACTAGGGGAAGTCTCGAAGAGGGAATTTATAGTTTCCGCAGAGAGGTAGAATTCACCATGCATTAGATTGATAATCTAGTTGTTATTCTTATAGTCCAAGTCCTAGAAACTTGGTGACCATCGTGGAAATCACCATCCTTGGAAGCGGTGCTTCGCTACTTTCTCCAGACCGGGTTCTAGCCGGGTTAATGATAGAGATTACAGGCAAACCATTGATTTTTGATATAGGACCAGGTGTTCTGCATCGACTGTCTTGTAGTTTACGAGATCTTACACTGATTGAACATATCTTCCTCACTCACTTTCATGTAGACCATTGCAGCGATGTTCCCGCCTTAATGCAGAGCTTGTGGCTAGAAGGATATGATAAAAACCTGAACGTCTATGGCCCGAAACACCTTGAGAACGCCTTCCAGGGTATTAGCCTAATCTTCCCCTATCTAATTCCCAAACTACCTCTCAAGCTTCATGTGATTTCACCTGGTTACCAATCAAAAACCGAGGATTGGACAGTGACAGCTTTCCCTGTCGAGCACGGTGACATGGAGGCCTACGGTTTTCTCATTGAAGCAGAGGGTAAGCGCGTCGTGTATTCAGGGGATACTCGCCCCTGCGCGGAAACCATCAAGCAGGCGAAAGATGCGGATTTACTAATCCATGAGTGCTCCTTACCTGATAGGATGAAAGATATGGCACCTAACCATACAACCCCTGCTGAACTAGGTGCATTGGCGGCACAAGCAGAGGTCAAGACCCTTGTTTTAACGCACCTTTATCCGGAGCTGCTGAAAGAACTCAGTGAGGCCTTAACCAGTATCCGTCGCTCCTATTCAGGAAAAGTGATTGTTCCCCGTGACACTCAAGTAATCACAATTTAAATAAAGAAGAGGAAAAATACAAAGTTACTGAAGATGACCCTATCATGAAAGGCTTTGAGGATATGCTCAGAAGAGCCGTTACGGTTCGCGACTACCTTGATGACATCCCTGATGGAGATCGCGCAAAGTATGACGAGCGTAGTTCAAGTTATGAACCCAAGCAAGAAGCGCTAAAAGAGCTGGAGAAATACTCTGACCTCTTTATTGTGGTGGCCATTGGTGCTAGCTGGTGCAAGGACTGCGTGTTACACATGCCAGTCCTTTGGCTCATCAGTGAGGAAACGGAAATTATGGTGATGGTGCTCGGAGGTGTAAAGACGGACCCTTTGAATCCTGACCGTCAATGGGCAGTGCCTCCAAGTCCCCCTGAAGTGGATACCCTACAGATAACACGGATTCCCACTATCTTGATTTACACCAAGGATGGCGTAGAGGTTGGTCGTATTATAGAACACCCAAAGCATTCACCGACTATTGAGGAAGAACTCCTCTTCATCATGGACCAAGCAGCCTAGATTTCATACGGAAATTGTCGGCTATTCCGCTGCAGGGTTACCTCCACTTATCCACTACTCCCTAAACGTTTTAAAAGCCCCAATCCGGACACTCGAGGTTGGGAGCGTGCGATGTCACATCAGGTTTGCCCTCACTGTTCAGGTAATGTGGAGGTTCGCCCAGTTGGAAAGCGTTTTCGTCTGCGCTGTAAACAATGTGGGCTCAGTTACCAGACAGGGGCTGGCGAAGTAAGCAGTCATAGGGCTGCTTATCAGCGTTTTCTGGAAGCGGTTGAGGGGAAACAGTCGTCTCAAAGGGCAGTTGTGAAGACTCGTACAAAGAGACTCATTCAACGAGCAGCAGAACCACGTGCCCTCAGAACCCGTGATGAATTGCAACGTCATTTGAGAGCAGCTGGAGTACCATCCGTGGATGAACTTCCGATAGTATTGCAGAGGATTCTGATGGATTCGGCAAACTGGTTGGTGAAGTACCAGCGGTTTCCTGAAACCACGCCGCCACTGGGGTCACCTGTAGCTGAAGCATCTATCAGCGAAGGTTTGAAAGCTGCTCTCCATCGGCAGGGAATTAAGCAATTCTTCAAGTTCCAAGAAGAAGCAATCAAGGCTATTCTCGCAGGCCAAGATGTCATTATCTCAGCTCCTACTGCAACTGGGAAGACCGAAGCCTTTGCTATTCCTATTATGGAAAAGATCGCCTCGCGTCGTGTTAGCTGGGGCCCCCTCCGGGCTCCCAAGACTAGGGCTGTTCAAGCTCTGTTTATCTACCCTACAAAGGCACTTGCCCGTGATCAAGCAAAGAAGTTAGCTGCTCTGGCTGCTGGATTAGATTTAGATGTGGCTACACTCGATGGAGACACCCCTGCTTCAGAAAGGGAGAGAATCTACAATTTCCCACCTGATATTCTAATTACTAATCCTGATATGCTTCACGTACACTTGATACGGCCTTTTGATCCAGTACGCCAGCTAGTTCAATCAGTTCGTCATATCGTCCTTGACGAGATGCACATTTATGTTGGAGCTTTTGGATCTAATGTCAATTTTCTCCTCCGAAGACTGCAGCGTCTTTGTCCTCCGCTTCAATTTATTGGCGCGAGCGCAACGGTGAGCAATGCCCGAGAATTTGCTGAGCTGCTCTTTGGTCGACCAGTCAAAGACATCCATTGTGCAACCGGAAAAAAGGGCATCATTCACTTTTTGATGATTTACCCAGAGCAGGTAAGTCAGAGTCGAATGATTGTCAGTGTTGCCCAAGAATTAGTACGACAAAAATTCAAGACATTGGTATTCGCCAACACGCATCGCAACGCAGAGGTCATCAACATCATTGCCCGTCGTGGCAGAATATCAAGTGGAATTCACCGGGCAGGGCTACCAACAGAATACCGTCGCAAGATTGAGGACGCCTTTCGAAGAGGAAAACTGGATCTCCTAGTTTCAACCCCAACCTTGGAACTGGGAATCGACATTGGCGATTTGGATGGGGTTGTCTCTATGCTAGTGGGAATCACTAGGCTAACTCAGCGAATAGGGAGAGCGGGAAGAAAAGGGCAAGAAAGTGTTGCAGTGCTAGCGCTACGGAATAAAGACCCCATTAGCAGCTTCTACAAGAACAACCCCGATGAGTATTTCACCGACATAGACGCTGCCTTTGTGGAACCAAAAAACGAGGTAGTTGCGTACCATCAGCTGCTTGCAGCTGCCCTCGATAAACCTCTACTGCTTGATGAGTTCCCTGAGTTCCAACATATAATTCAGAAGCTTGTTGAGGAAGGATTACTGGTTGAGAAAAGCTCTCAGATTAAACCAGTCTTAAAGGCTGCCCTGAGAGCTATTCGACATTACTCCATCCGGGGTATTGGAGATACGGTAAGGATCATTCACCAGGGCAAGGTCATCGGAGAACGTCAGATGCCAATTGCCCAAGGTGAGCTTCACCCTGGCGCTTACTACCTTCATGCAGGGACCACCTATGAATCTGTGAGTTTCAAGTCTGAGGGAGGAATTGGTCGGGCGGTAGTAAAGCCAGTACCTGCAGGTCACCGAGAAATGACTCAAGCCATGCGCCACACAATACCTGAGGTTATCGCCATCCAGGAGACTCGTCAGGTCCATGGAGTTACAGCCCACTATGCAGATCTGCGAATGACCGAGGTGGTCACAGGCTATGTCATCAAAGACATCTATACTGATAAAATCCTCAAAGTCAAGGAGCTTGATGTTCCCCTAGCGTATGAATACGAAACCAAGGGACTATTCTTTACCGCACCAGTTCCCCAGGAGGCGGTTGTATCAGCATTGAACCAGCCCAGCCCTACTTTGAAAGCCATCAACGGAGTTACAGAGCAAGAAGTCGATGACGCGGTTTTACTGACAGGAGCGTTTCATGCCTTAGAACACACGCTCATAGAAAGTAGTAACATGTTAACCGGAGGCGGAAGCCAAGGTATTGGCGGCGTATCTATGGGAACTTCAGGCACCATCTTCATTTACGATGGTAGCCCTGGCGGCAGTGGCTTGGCTAAGCTGCTCTACGACAGACTAGAGGAGGCGTTTCGTCGTGTCGGAGTGATTTTACGGGATTGTGCCTGCACTGCTTTGGATGGGTGTCCTGCCTGTACATACTCTTACAAGTGCGGCAACAACAACTCCCCTCTCTTCAAGGCTGGGGCTTTGGAGGCGGTGTCTCTTATCATTGCGGGAGCCGAAACCTCTGTTGATACTGAAGCCTCGTTATCTGAGGCCCCCATTGTGTAGCTAGAAGCTTGGCGTTATGCTTGCTCGAAGCTTGGGGAAAAGCACTTCGACCAAGGCCTGTTTAGTTGAGTAACAGAGAACATCAGGGTAAATCTCCGTCAGTTCAGTAATGGTTCTGTAACCCATGAGGAGTTGGTTGATTACTAACGGTGGAAGCCTTACCTCCATTTGCTGGAGTTTATGAATAGCCAATTCAGTTATGTCAGCTAGACGTCCTTCGCGAAAGACCAGTTCGAAGCCTTCTCTGTAGCAACTTAGCTTTAGAGTATCGGTCAATCCTTGGAACTCCGAATTCGACAAGCGTTGTTCTAGCACTGGTGTAATTAGCTCTAGAAATTTCTTGATTGATGGAATACGAATGTACCAAGCATAAGTATCTCTTAATTTTGCTCCTGCTAGCCCCTCAAGGCGAGGCATTAGTGATTGCCTTGATGGGGGACAAATCCTCAAAGGGCATTTGTGTTCCTGTACTTTTGTTTTTAAGAATCGGAGAACTGGTGGAATCATTTGAATGTCTTGGAGCCATAACTCTTTGACAACGAGGGTTCCAAAGTCAATTCCCAGGTAAAAGGCACCAACGACTTGGTCTTTCTGTTTGACGATGTAGAATCTAATCGATGCGGTTTCGCCTAGTTCTCCTGTTGAATAGAATAGGAAGTGCTCAGATCCGAGTTCGTAGTACAAATCCA
>JAEOTB010000077.1 GCA_016840065.1 Candidatus Hermodarchaeota archaeon
ACAATCTCTGATCCCTTTAGGGGTACGATGGAATCACAATCTCGGATCTCAACATCCCCATCGATTCTTCCAATTTTGACTTGTTTTTCCTTTTCGAAGCGTTGTTTTTCACCCATTTTTTTCACCCATTTAATTTTCCTTTCAGTTTTCTTCTTACTTTTAGTTGTTACCATGAGCTTGAGCTAGCTGTGTGGATTCTCGTGAAGTGACCGGCGTCGCTGACGCGTGGACAGTCGATTTGGCCTCCAACTCTGAGAATCCCGCCAACATGTATTTCCTCTCCAACGCGGAGGTCTCCATGGATTGAAGCGATACCGCCTACATCCAATCGTCTAGACAGTATTAGGGAACCCGAAACTTTGAGAACCCCACCGACTTCAATGGATTCACCGGCCGCATCACCTTCCAGTTTCACGCTGCCGCCGACATCAAGACTCTTGAATGTGATTTCACCAAGGCTCTTGAAAGTCCCTCCAACATTAATTGATATAATCTTTGATCCCTGACCGACAACTACTGTCCCACCAACATCCAAGTCACCAATCTCGACAGTGCCAGAAGCTTTGAAACTTCCTCCTACATCGACTCGTGAAATGATACCGTAGACACAAGAGGCAGAGCCGCCAACTGATAGTCTTTCAGCCCGGATTCTTCTTTCTATTTTTAGAGAACCGCCGCATTTGACGGTTTTACTGTCGAGGTCTCCTCCAACATGTAAAGAACCGTCAATGTCAAAGTCGTGGGCCACTGCAGATCCAGTGACTTTCAGTCCTTTAGGGCCAGATGAGTGTCGATGTCGCTCCTTCACTATGACTGAGCCATCTACTTTCAGGTCTCCTTGAATGATGACCTTATCATCTGATTTGATTCGTAGATGTTTACAGCTGAGCGAGCCTTCTATAATAAGGGAACCCTCAACAATCAGGGTGCCCTTTACGACGATTTCCTTTCCCTTTTGGGGAACGAGGACATCGCAGTCTTCGATGAAGACATCGCCGCGAACCTTACCCAGTTGAATCCATTTTTCATTTTTGAAGTGCATTTTTCATACCTTCTTTCGGTGCGCTTCAAGTGAATTTACTTCCCCGTCATTTAAAAGGCGGACTCACAAAATAGGGTCACAATTTGTGACTATCAAATAGTCATCGTTTCACTGTAAAATACTGATTTAGTTATCAGAAGGGTGTAATTGGTTCTGGAATTGGCATTCCTACAAGTCCAGCAATGCGCTTGTATAATTCAAGGTATTGATTTCCTCGAACCGTTACGCGGAACATTCGCTTACCATCCTCTTCGTCTTCTGCGAGAAGCCCACGTTCACACATAAATTCAATAACTTTCTTTGCCCGGTCCACAGGTAGATTGGTTGAACGGGCTGCGCGAGTGAGAGGACAGTATCCATGAACAATAATTACTCGGATGAGCATGGCATAGATATCATAACGTGTACGTTTGAGCACCGCGTCTCCTCTGGGCATATTGTTAACCTCTAAGGTAATTCATGTTTAGCCTACAAAAGGTATGGCATTGTGGAAATGTAATCTCTGTTATTATCAGCCGAGATATTAAATAGTCCTTCGTCAAGGGAGAAGGGTTGTGATGTCAGCGAAAAACCGTGGGACACATTGCTTAATTCATTGGTTCTATACTATCATTCGTATCTGGTTAATGTTGATCCTAAGCGATGGTATGCGAGATAGGCTCTTCAAGGTGCTTAGGCGGCTTTTTGGCATCGAGTTGAGGGAGTGGTTCTATACAAAGCTGGACATTCCCGCATCGATGACGACTCAGGGAAGGTTCACACATGAGAGGAAGGTAGTTTCGCTACTATTAAGCCTAAAAGGTGATGTTTTCATTGATGTTGGTGCTCATGTCGGATACTATCCCTTACTGCTTCGCTATAATTTCTCAACGATACTAGCTGTTGAACCCCATCCCCAAACGTATACGCAGCTTAAACGAAACATTGCGAAAGAGGGAGCAGAAAATATACGGGTGCTCCGCGTAGCCGTTTCCAATAAGGAACAGGTCGGTGTTCCCCTCTATCTAGGAGAGTATTCATGGCTTCATTCCTTCAAAGAATTCCAGAACGGTGGGAAATATGTGTTAGTTAATACAACAACCCTCACCAAGCTCATATCAAGGTTTCATTTGGTCGATTTAGTTAAGGTCGACGTGGAAGGGGCTGAATGGGAGGTCCTTGAGGGATCGGAACAAGCTTTGTCAAAAATTAAGAGTTGGTTAGTAGAGTTGCATGATATCAAGCGAAGAGAGGAACTTGAGCAGTGGTTTGGGAAACGAGGTTACAAGACTAGATGGATTGACGATTTACATATTTACGTATGGCGAGGATAGTGCCTGACCAGGTAGATGATTAAAAACTGACGGTAGCCTATAATATAGAGGATAGTCTATAATCCTGCTAGAGGTCATTAGAATTACTGGTGTAACTGGAACATTTTGGGCTAGAACAGAACGTCTTCGCTGCATTAGAGAAATGACCCAGAAAGATTTACACCTGTTAGGTAAGGACATTGACCTGGGCAAGGTAGTAGTCAATCTTGTTTTTGGTGATTCAAAGGAGGCAGAAAGGGTTAGTAGAATCCTTGCCATAGTAATAGTGGACAGGTACTGCTATCTTTTCTGGGGGAAAACTGGGTCAATGAAGGGGGAAAACGCTTTCCAGGAGGTGAAGGCTAGCCTAAGAAAGTTATATCCAGCCTTGGAAGGTCTTACAATAATGACCCGTGGAAAACCGGGAGAGGTGTGGCCCAAACCTGTTAAAACAAAAGAGTCGCCGAGGTGGCGAAAGCAATGATTGTTGTAGCAACGAAGGAAGATTTTCAGGAACTGGTTCAAAGTGGTGAAACATTCAGAAGCAGCGTAGCAATCGTAGAGCCTGATGCTATTGTTGGAACCAATCCTTTGGGTGAGCCCGTAGCAGCCAGCCATAACGTCGCCTACATCTTGCGCGAGATTTCCAAGCAGAAATCTGTTATCTTCTCACTCTGGAATTCAGGTTATCAGTCGCTGAACGCTGTCACCCCATTTGCCCAGTTCCTTAGGTCATTTCAAGCAATCATTGTTGAAGGCGGACGTCCTTCCATATATGATTCTCAATCATTCAACCATAACCCTAGTCTTCCTCGAGAAGAATTCCTTAGCCTAGTAGACGCGCTGCTCCTTTCCCGAACGGCAGGTAGCGCTCCAGCTTTGTACATTTGTCTTGGGCACCAAGCTGTGGGTGAGGCGCTTATCCGTCTAATAAGACGCGCAATTACAGAGCTCAAGGGTGTAGATAATCTACCTAAAATAACGCGTAACGCGTTTCACAAAGTCTCCACATATGTCCATCAACTCGGCGAACAAATCATAATACGCCGAGACGGTCACATTGTCGCAAATGGATATCGAGACACACGATTCGCTGTAGCTCCTAATGAGCAACGAGAAGTCGGAATAAGACGACTTCATCCCTATCAACCTCTTGAATACCTTCCAGAACCGTTACTTGAGGCTCATGACCAAACCGCAATCACAGAATCTGGAATCATTGAAGACCTTATCAGAATCGATGATTGGGACCTCGCGATGTTACACTCCGACGAAGTCAACCAAGAAGCAATCCTCTTCGCCAATTGGGCACTAAACACCCTTCACACGGAACTTCAAAACCACAGAGACGACATAGCTAACTCATCACTTGCTTGGCTTCTCAATCTCCCCTTCGGTGTTGAGGTTCTCTGCTCTACCTTCTTCCCAGACTCTACTCGACCTCTAACCGAAGTTGCAGCTACAGCGATCTACTACCAAGACCATAAAACCGGTCAAAAACACCGCGACTTCAGCCTCCAATTCCACCCTGAATTACTCGATGATTTACGCACCTTTCGCCCCCTACCAACACCTCCTCCACCCCTCCTTGATAGCGATGGCACAAGGCTCCTCACCAGCCTACTAAAGCAAGAAACCGATTAGACCCAGAGGTTAGCCTGGTTCGTCATCGTTTTTAGGTCGAGGGATTTTCACTAGCTCCTGGGCAATCACAGACATTATCGCCCCTGCCCAAGCAATCCCCTGGAAGCGATTCAAGAACTCAACTACGGTCAATGTACTGGCAATCCACATCTGAGCCAGATTCCAAATCAGAGCAAGCAGGCTCAAACCTGCCCCTAAACTCATCAGAAAAGCGCCTATGTTATACCGGCGTAAGAGAATCAAAAGACATCCTAAAACGACAGTCCAACCCCCAAGCATCGCCAGAAAATTCAATCCCAACAGAACATAGACAAGAACCTCTACAAGGACCCCCGACAAACCAAAATTCACGAGAATACCCGGAATCTCAAGGAGAAAACCAAGACTTCCCACGGTATTCGTCACAATCAAAATCAACGCACTAACAAGACCCAAAACAATCGCAGCCACATTCCGCTTCAACAAACTGGCCACCTACCCAAATACCTCTGAATGAATAACTAAGAATATCTAACAACTAGCTTTTATCACCTTTTACACCCCAGAAAAACTTGAAAACACTTAACCAGACACTAAAAAGCCGCCCAAGTACTTAGGCAAAAACCTTAAAGGAGTAACAGAGACGGATAATGGAGAAGCTAATTCAAAAGCTTCACACTGAATAGAAAATTGAGGTAAAAAAAATTGACCTTTACAACTGGTGAAATTGAAAAACTCCTCAAAGCACTTGAAATCAAGTACACAGTAAAGAGTGACCGCCTCATCAAATCAGGTTGGAGAACCGACCGATGGGAAGACCTACTCATCAACTTTGTAATCTCAAAGAACGCGAAGTGGCTAACAATCGTAGGCTACCCAATGGACCCCAAGTGCGGCGGCAAACCACTCAACCCCTTCAAGCGTGAAGGAATGACTGAAGCCAAGCGGTGCGAATTCTTCCAGAAACTCCTCTATGAGTCCTGGCTATACAATGGTTGCAAGTATACAATCGACGACGACAAGGACATTGCTATCGCAATCGAGACCGCTGACACCGACTTAACCACGGAAGAAATCCAGCGCTACATCAAGCAAGTGCTCCGCGCTTCGAACGAGATTGCTGACTGGCTCTAGAGCTAGTTGGTTCTTGTTCTTGAGGAGTCGTTGGCAGGGCTTTGCAGAAGGCGTCTGCCCTTTTGTCCTGAGTACCTTCTGCCTGACCCTCGGTGGTCAGGCGTTTTCTTTTTTATACCTATAGATGTGGGTATTCACTCCGAAACGGGTAATACAAGGAGTTAAAATCGAGTTCGCCAAATAATCTAGTGTCGCCGCTAGTTGGGCGGAGACCCTAAACGCCTGTCTGAGGCGGGAGGTTACAACCCTAGCGAGGGTGGTGCCCGTCCATGATGCAGGAACCAAACACCAATACAGACCCTCTGTGTCTTATTTGGGTAAGTTTTGGACAACGGACAAATACAAACGGCAGTTTGTCCCTTCTGCCTGGCTCCCCTCGTGGGGGCTGGGCGGTTCTTATTTTTTATTGCTAGAGAAGTAGTTTGGGGCAGGGTGTTGTTCAAGGAGGGCTGCCTTGTCTCCTATTGTGTTAGTGATAGAACGGAGAGGACGGTTTCGAGGTTGACTGTTGTGTTGTAGCATCCGTCGCGGGTGAGGAGGATGCCGACGGCTACGATGCCGTATTTTTCGAGAAGTAGAATTCCTAGGAGTGCTTCTTCTTCGCAGCTGATGCCGATGACAGCCTTGGGCTGGGTCTTAGCGATGATATGTTTTAACATGCTGCCCCCAGGGAGGATGTAGCTGCTCTTGTACCCTAAACGCGTTGCTTCTTGGGAGAGCTTGTTTACTTGGCAATCAGGGCTACATTGTTGGCAGATATAGCCTTCTTCATTCTGTGGAGCCGGGCAATCGGGGTTGCGCAGGCATTGGGGGAGTAATAATATTCGTTCAGAAAAGGGTTTTGCGGCGAAAGCGCTGAGATTTCTGGAGTTGCGTTGCTGAATGTGTTTTCTGATTAATTCTTTCTCGCTGCACCCTGTTTCCTCAGCTTCACGTTTGATTTGGGCTAGGATTTCTACAGCGGAAGTCGTCATATACATCTCGATCCTAGAAGGAACGGGAATAGTATTGTACGATTGAGTTTCTATAATAATAAAGTTTGGGTAAAGAGAACTAGTTGTTAGTGGTTGGAGGCGATTGATTTTTCCTTGTTGAAACAGGAGAGGAGTGTATGAAATCGGAGCAGGTTGGCACTGCTTTCATTCTCGTCGGACTAATCGTGTATGGGGTTCATCCTGTTGTGGTAGAGGTTGGTGGGCTCTATCTATCGCCGCTGTTTTTTGCAGGAGTGACCACGACATTAGCGGGGTTGCTCGTAACGCCGCTGGCCCTCAATTCGCCCAAGTCTTCAAGTGATACTGTTAGGCGTGGTGATTATCTTCGGCTTATCCTTACAGGCTTCTTTGGGACCTTTGTAGCATTTACCTGTCTCTTTGTTGGTCTGCAATTTACGACTAGTAATAATGCAGCTATCATCCTTCGATCCGAGGTAGCTTTTGCGCTTCTTTTTGGATACTTCTTCCTGCGAGAGACCATCTCGTTGCGTCAGGCAGTTGTAATACTTCTGACAATTTGTGGGGTACTACTTGTACTAGTATCTTCACAGGTCATCGTGCTGGGTTTGGGTGATTTATTGTTACTTGTCACACCTGCAGGTTGGGCTGCAGGTCACACCTTTGCGAAGCCAACACTAGCACGTGTCTCTCCCTGGGTTGTCGTAGCCTTCAGGAATCTAGTTGGTGGCGGACTGCTCCTACTAGTCACATTTCTCCTTGTGCTCCCATACAGCCCCCTTGTGTTAACCTCTAATCTATCTTCGATAATTGGAATTCTGATTATTGAGACTGTTGTGATTTCACTGGCGCACAATCTCTGGTATCTGGGCATTCGAAGGATCAATCTAGGAAAAGCAACTACTTTGATTGCTCCTGCCCCGTTGGTCACTTTCCTCCTTTCCATTTTTGTGCTACAAATTCTCCCCTCTCTATGGCAGATAGCTGGGGCAATCCTCGTTATATTCGCTACATTGCTCTTGAGTAGGGAACCTAGTCTAAAACGGCAGGATAAGGGAGGACCATCTTTTTCGGAGCACAGCTAAGCTTTTATCTATTCTAATGAGTAGATGAGTAATAGTTCTCTCCGAGACTAGGTGCAAGGAGTTTGGAAGCATCTAAGAGTTAGACAGGAGATAAGCAGCCATTGTCCTTAGCGTTAATTGATGTGTATCGAGATATTGCGTTGGCAGCGCAGATAGCCGCGGTGTTGTTTGCTCTGCAGTTTTCTCTTATCATATTCAGCCAGTGGAGAAATCAGCGAGTTCGTCACTGGAAAGACATCCGATTGGGTTGGGGCACCTTCCTCCTAATGGCGGCAATTCATCTGATTTTCTTTACGATTGCAGATTTCTATACAGCTGGTCATGTTTTTCAACCGATACCACCAACATCGATGGAGCGAGAATTCTGGTTGAAACTAGGTTACTTCACACTTCAAATTGGGCTACTAATCCTCACGTTAGCTGTGAACCGAATACTCGCCAACCGAGTGTTCTATCTCATCAGTATTGTGAGCTTGGCCTCGGTTATACTATCAATAGTGCTATCACATGATATGCTACGAATTATAGCGTTTGCCGTCACTGCACCAGCCGTAGTTATTGAACTTTTAGCATTCACTTATTTCACCATAAGAACGGTTAAGGGAAGAATGAGACGGTCAGTAGGAATGTTCTTCATTTCTTTCGTCTTTTTGATTGTTGGGTACATGTTCGAATCAGACTACTTTGTTGTAGATTTGATTGGACCTGTTTCCTACACAGTTGGAGCTCTCGTAATTGCAGCAGGCTGCATTATAATGGGAACAACTCTGCCTGAAATCACCGACTTTGACGAGTTTAATTGGTGGTTGGCGGTACGGGAGCTGTTCATGCTCACGAGGGATGGTGTGAGCTTAATGAGTATCGATTTCTCTGAGGGGCGTGCTAGCACCCTAGATACCGAATCATTGTTGACATCTAGCGGAATCACTGGAATCCGGACCGTATTGAAGAAGATTATTGGTACTGAGGAGGAGGTGCAGATTGTGGACCAAGGCACCATTAAGATGCTCTTCGCCTACTCAAAACATACTCTAGGGGTTCTTGTGGTTACTAAGCCTCTTGAAACCCTGATTGAGAAATTAACAAGCTTTGTCACACGTTTTGAAGTGCTTTTCGCTGGAGTTCTTGAGGACTTCGATGGAAACATTTCCGTCTTTGCCCCAGCCCAGCGACTAGCGCTAGCAGAGTTCAGCAGAACACAAGAAACCGCTCGCACAAAAATAGTGGGAACTCGATAAGAATAAGCGATCGCCGCCATCCTTCTTTACAGGCTGGCGGCTTTGTCTCCGATTAGTGTCGACTTGTTATAATCGCAAAGGCCTGGCGGTGGTTTCGAGTTGGACGTGGGTTTCTGCATCCAGTGGTTGCTCGTTCACCTAGCTGCATTTGAGGAACCTTTGACCGCTTATTTTTAGTTATAATTTTTGCCATGACATCACCTCCTTTTGGCTTGATTAATTCGATACCAAGCTGTTCTCTTCCGAGATGATCGCTTTTCGTTAACTTCACGGTTTGAACACCAAGTCCACCTAGCTCTCGGGCGATATATAAAGCGGGCTCACAAGAAATGGTCGCAGCCTGTGGTCACAATAAGTGACTATCAATGCAAAGCCAAAGAGAGATATTTGGACAGAAAAAATGGGAAACCCGCACAGATTGCTTCGACAATTGACGAATTTTCAATGCTCTCAAGGGTAAAATTTATATCAGAAGTCCACTGGGACAAGGAAGACAAGCACAACTTTCCCGAGATTTGTGACCTATATATCCTTTATTTCAATGAATACTAACTGAGCAGAGAGCCCGAATGAAAACAGGATGATGTAATGATGAATCCTTATCTTGTGAACACCCTCATTGCTGCAGTAGTTCTGGGAATTCTTGCCCTAGTATCATACAAAGCCCGAATTGTCACTAAATCCGGAGTAGCCGCCGCTTACCTTCTTGGTATCAGTATCTGGCTACTAGCCTCGTGGACCTGGTTTCTCTTGATGCTCCTCTTCTTCCTTGTAACAGCACAGTTTACTCACTATAAATACAAGATCAAGCGTCGTCATGGAGCTGCCCAAGAAAAAGGTGGGGCCCGAGACTGGGTTCATGTCCTTGCCAATGGCGGATTGCCCCTTAGCTTTGTCATTATTTGTTTCTTATTCACGGTGATTTATAGCCCTACCATTGCTTATGGTGTTTCAGCGACTGGAACCGGTATGGTGACTCTGCCCATAACAAGCGTCTTTTTTGCTGCATTCCTTGGAGCATTAGCGACAGCAACAGCTGACACTCTGGCAACAGAAATTGGACTGCTAAATCCATCACCTCCCCGTCTTATTACGAAACCATGGAAGGTAGTTTCTCCTGGAACATCAGGAGGTATTTCTCTCGCTGGCGAATTCGCCACTGTTCTTGGAACGCTCCTCATCGGAGGAGCCGCTGCTTTACTCGCCGCCCCCTTCTGGATTTCTCTTATTGGTAGAAACCTGATTAGTTTAATGCAATTTGCACCATCCACTATGCTCGTTGTTACCGCGGTCGGCGGCATTATAGGATGCACTGTCGATAGCCTCTTTGGTGCAACCATTCAGGGGATGTGGCAGTGTAACATCTGCCACAAACAGACAGAGAAAAGGAAGCATTGTGGCGAGCCCGCGAAGTACTTGCGGGGAACAAGGTTCTTTGACAACCACATTGTGAATGTGGTCTCCTGCCTAATCGGAGCTATTGTTGCAGCGGCTCTCTACGTTACTCTCCTCGCCTTTGGAGTCGCGTAATAGACGGCGTAAAGAGCTTGTGGTGACTATGCGAGGCGAATATGGTCAAAGTCCTTGAAGGATAATTTTCCGATACGGGCAGCTATCTGTATAACCTGTTTGAGTTCTTCTGTGTTCACCTTGAGCCCGAAATATCTCTTTAGACCAGAACGGATATCTTTCAGACGTAGGACTCTGCTTTTGTCTTTCTCAAAGAGTTTCATCGAGAGGTTTCGCAAATCTTCAGTTCGATTCCAAGGAAAGATATACCAAACCCAGTCTTCTTCTTTTATTGAGAAAAAGTCGGGTTTCAATTTCGAACCTGTGAGATAGATCATTACAGCGGTTTTGACAGCTTTCGCGCCTAGCTCTTTACAGTATTTGATGGTGTTGATGGCAGATTTTCCTGTATCCACAAGGTCATCAATTACCAAGACCCGTTTGCCTTTAACGGGGAGTTGAGCACGGAATGGGATTACGGCTTCATCAGCATGCTCAGCTGTTGTGTCCAGCCAGTGTTCGACTTTGAGAGCGTAGAGGTCCGTGTTACCAGTGTAGTCGGAGATGAGACGACCTGGAACAAAGCCGCTACGGGCGATAGCTAGAAGAAGATCAGGCTTGAAGCGAGAACTCATAACAATATCCGATAGGGTTCTTGTCCAGTCCACGATTTCCCGCCAAGAAACGAATCGACAATTAATAGGTTTGACCACAAGATTCAGCCCCTGTAGTTTCATCAGCCGAATGGACTTAGAAGTTTAAAAATATTCTAGCCATTAACCCGCTCCAGCAAAGTTTTACTAGTAATTATGCCGGTTCCTATTAGTGAAGTTTAATGACAGTAACATACAGTGGAACTGGAACACAAGATGACCCCATTCAGATTTCAGGAGTGACAACGAATACCGAGGGCGTGCGGGCCGAATACGTCTACTTGAGTGAACGTTTTGGTAAGCGGGGACAAGACTGGACTTTGGAGCGGCAGGCCCTAATCAAGTTACCATCAGGTGGGATGGGTGACTTGATGACCATTAAACTAGCGGATGGTCAGATTGTCGAAATCTACTTTGACATCTCATCCTTCTTCGGAAAATGGTGACCGTAAGCTACAACTTATCGGCTGTAATAGTGCTGTAGAACGCGTAGTGCTCGAAGAGTTATCCATTTGGAGGGTTGGTGCTTGACTTCGATGTCATGCCACATTCTACCGTTGAAGGTATGTTTGAGTAGCCATTTACCATCAGGCTGCTGTTTTGAAATAACAAGGTTGATTGCGCCTTGCATGCGTTCATCATGGACATCTAAGCGAGCTAGTGTGTCTAAAACCTCTAGGGCATCTGAGTTGTAGAAGAGAGGAAAACCAAATCGGGTCCAGCCCACCTTCGCCTTACGACTTCCATTGGATGTCCTCAAGTACTGATACACTCTGTTATCTAAAATGACTTCAGTGACTTTCCTGATAGCATCCTTCAACTGGAGCGACCGTTGAGTCTCAGGAATGAGAGAGAACGCACGAAGCGCCTTGCACATACCCATGAAGCAATTTGCGGGGAAAACAGAGTCGGGGTTTATGGGAAATGCACGACATTTCCAGCCACCCTCAGTTGATGAGTGATGGTCCATTAGGAAGTCAATTAGGTGGACAACTCGTGAATCGTCGAGGTAGCCAAAGTAAATCATGTAGTATAGAATGTTAGCATCAAAACAGACCATATCGCTAGCTTTGCTAGCCCGACCACGCGCAGTCTTGGGCACTATCGTTGAGAAATGACCTGAGTCAAGCTGAAACTTGAACATGTGATTAATTCCACGTTCAATGGCTGGAGTGAGTTTCGCCCCGAGTTCAGCAAGAATTAGTAGTTGATGAGTGGTAGCTGTGTATTTTTTGATATAACTGTGACCCGGATTGCCCCAATGACCCTCAGGTTCTTGTGCGGCTAGAATGGCTTTAACGACTAGTGATTCCATTAACGCATCTTGAGCGGTCTGGACGTCAGGGTCAGTCGGGGACTTGTTGTGTAGTAATTGTAATGCCCAGAAACGAATACTCGGATTCGCTGGGTCTAGCAACCAGTCGATGACCTCTGGTCGGAATGCCTCATCCGCCGTCATAGAATACAAGGTGTTACGACAGCCAATTAACTCTTTTGAGTGAAGTCAATCGAGTTTATTGGTCTTAATGCTTCAGCGACCTAAGCGCTCGCTGGATTATCCCAGATTTTTCCTAGTTAGCCCTGACTGTCTCTATCAGCGCATCGAAGTCAGGAACTGGCAGTCCAGCATCTTTCAGAAGGGCGGCGCTTTCAGAAGAAGCTCACCGAAAAACTGATGTGATTACCCGAATAGCTGTTTCAGCTGGGAGGTTCGGAAGGAGCGAGCACCAACATATCGAATAGTGGCACTAGCAATCTGCACACTATATTTAGCTGCGAGAGCAATATCTCCTTCTCTATGATAGATGTGGAGGAAACCTGCGCAGAAGGAGTCGCCAGCTCCTGTGGTGTCCACTGGATTCGTTTTGATAGCCTTCTCGAAGTGATAGTCTCCCTTCCTTGTGGCAGCTATCGCACCCTTGTCTCCTAGGGTTAGGACCGCTGTTTCAGCGTATTCTAATAAGCCTTCAATTATCTCCCTGTGCTCCTCCTTTCCTGTGAACTCTTTCCCTTCGAATTCATTAGCGAAAAGGACATATGGTGTATGTTTTTTCATCAGCTTTTGAAGGACAGGTTTATGTTGTTGGATAATGGCAGCGGCAGCTAAATCGAAACTAATCTTGTCCGCTGCTCCAAAGATTTTCCAGAGAGCAGGCTCAGAGTTCGCAACCAAGTAGCCTTCTAGATGAGTGATGTCAGCTTTTCGAATCAAGTCCTCATCAATGGCTTCTGCAGGCAAAACTTCAGCTGCACCTAAATAAGCAAGAAATGCTCGATCCCTATCTGGAGTGATTAGCGATAAAACTTGACCAGTCTTTTTCTCTTTATCAAGTACGCTGTGGGTTTTTGCACCATCCGATTTGAGGAGATCCATGAACTTGTAACCTTTAGGGTCATCCCCGTGTTTGCCAATGAACATCACTTTTGAACCTAATTTAGCCAGGTTTGACATAACATTGGCACAGCTTCCACCAGGGTCGGTCATGACCTTCTCGTCTGTTTCGGTTTCTATTCTATCAAGGACTGACTTGATTGTAGGATAATCAACAGCTCTGTACCCACCTTTCTCAATGCCAATCTCGTTGAGGAGGGAGTAATCAACGTAGACTAAGTAATCCCAGAGAACTGCACCAAATCCTATGAAATCCAATAACAGACCACCTAACTGAATCAACTAGCTTTGATAGTAGAGGAGTATTCCCTGTGGGAATTGGTTTTTGAGTTTAACGCTTAGAATACAGCGCCTTGGAGGGCTTTGCCGCAACCGCATTTATCTTGTTTTTCAGACATTTTGGGAATAACTTCAGCTAGGAGTGTGCGGACCTTGTCTATGTTCTCAGACATGACGCGGCCAATTTCTTCAGCACTCACTGGACGGTCAGCATAGACATCATAATCGGTAATCATGGCTATGTTTGCAAAGCAGAGCTCTGCCTCTCGTGCAAGGTTCACCTCAGGGTGTAGCGTCATCCCAATTAGATGGAAACCCTGACTCCTGTAAAAGCGAGACTCAGCTTTTGTAGAAAACTGTGGACCTTCCATTGTAAGGTATGTCCCTTCATCATGGATTGGCAGTTTGAGGGCACGAGCTTTCTTGATAATAAACTTCCTCAAATCCGGGCAGAATGGATTAGCCAGTGAGACATGAACTACTTTGCCTCCTTCAAAGAAGGTCTTCTTTCGGGTTCGGGTCCAGTCGAAAGCTTGGTCGGTAATGACGAGTTCGCCTGGTTTGTAATCATCTTGGAGACTACCAACTGCAGCGGTGGTGATTAATCGCTTTACACCAAGAGATTTCAGGGCCCAGATATTGGCTCGATAGTTGACAAGATGGGGAGGAGCAGTGTGATAGCGACCATGGCGGGGGATGAAAGCGATACGACGCCCTTTTAGAGTGCCAATTGTAACATTATCGGAGGGGGCACCGTAAGGTGTGAAAATCTTGTACTCTTTGACATCAGTGATATCTTCAGGGTCGTATGCTCCAGTGCCGCCGATGAGACCGACACTTACTTTCTCAGGGGGTTTGATTATAGTCATAATGAAATACACCTGATGGAGATGAATGAAATCTAGAGAAGTAGGAAGTACCTTCCACTCTTAAGTTTTCTAGACAACGAACCTTCCTTTCTCTTTTTACCCCTGATTAGTGCCCAATCACTTGGTTTAATAAGTCATCAGAACGGATTAACGCTGAATCACAACTACGTATTCTCCTAGGTGGCGGTGATTTGTGATGCGTGAAGAGAAATATGACCTTGAATCATTGCTGCGAGGTAGGACTCTTAGAGTCTACTATGAATTGTTATCACTTCGTGAACCGATTGGTCCGCGTCAGCTGCAGCGAAAACTCGGGTTGTCTTCCCCAAGTTTAGCAGCATATCACCTTGACAAGTTAGTGGAATTCGGATTAGTGCGGTGTGATCGCGGGGTCTACTCGGTGGAAGAGGTTGTACAGGTAGGAGTATTGAAGCAGTTCATATTCATTGGCCGCTTAGCCCTACCTCGACACTTATTCTATGCGGTATTCTTCAGCGCAACTCTGATAACCTACCTAGTGATGTATCCGCAGCCATTGACCTTTGCTAATGTTGTTGCTTGGTTACTCGGCATCATCGCGTCAGGAGTTTGTTGGTATGAAACGGTTCGTGTCTTTCGTTCTCGTCCCTGATTAGACGCGTTCTAAACGTTAGTATAATATTCATGATTTACTTGATTAGAAGGTGAGTAATGGTGACAGAAAGGTATTCACGAAGAAACAGACGCAGAACCCTCTATCTAGTGGTAGCTATACTTCTAGGAATTTGTATCATGGCTGTACCCGCACTCCTCAACCTAATTCTTGGCCCACTATTCATTCAAGCTGGCAACGGGGTCTACGGTGGAGAACCTTACGCTGAACCAGCTCCTGTAGATTTGACAGGCGATTTGCTTTGGTTGCTCATACCGGCTTTCATCATTGCCTCTGTTCTGTACATGCTTTTTTCACGGCGTACTCGGTGGGCAGGCTACGACGAAGCAGTGAAATGGATACGTCGCTAAAAGCCAAAGATTAAAAATTCCCGTTAGACGGATAACACATCCTATCTAGAATAATACCTGCCAAGTTTAGACCAAAAGATGTAGTGTGAAGAGTGATGCAGATGATTTCTAAGGAACTCAGGAGACGGTTTCTCAAGTTCTTCGAGAAACGGGGGCACTCGGTAATCCCATCAACCTCACTTATCCCTGAAATGGATCCAACAGTGCTTTTCACTACTGCGGGTATGCATCCTCTGGTACCTTACTTAATGGGACAGCCCCACCCTCAGGGGCGACGGCTAGTAAATTGCCAGAAGTGTTTTCGTACGGATGACATCGAAGAGATAGGAGATACTTTCCATTTAACATTCTTTGAGATGTTGGGTAACTGGTCTTTGGGTGACTATTACAAACGAGAAATCATTGAATGGGCTATGGAATTCCTCATCGACCCGCATGAGGGGTTAGGATTAGATAAGGAGAAGCTATCAGTCACAGTATACGAGGGCGATAACCAGATACCGCCTGACGAAGAGGCGGCAAATATCTGGGAAGAGATGGGGATACCAAGAGAACGCATTCACTTTCTTACCCGAGAAGATAATTGGTGGGGTCCTGTAGGAGATTCTGGACCTTGTGGACCAGATACAGAGATTTTTTTTGATGTGGGACTGAATTCCTGTTCGCCAGAGTGTCGCCCAGGTTGCGGATGTGGGAAATACATCGAAATATGGAATCTAGTCTTCATGGGATATAACCAAACAACTGAGCGCCTTTATCCCCCGTTGAAACAGAAGAATGTGGACACTGGTATGGGTTTAGAGAGAGCACTCCAAGTTATCAATGGTTTCCCAAGCGTATATGAAACCGACCTCCTCAGCCCAATAATGGAGAAAGTTAAGAGGATTGCCCGGATTCGAGAACCAAGCTCCGAACAGATACTAATATTGAGAATACTAGTCGACCAGGCTCGTTCTGCGATAATGGCGTTGGCCGATGACAAAGGATTGGTGCCGTCTAATGTGGAGCATGGCTATGTAATCCGTAGGCTTCTACGTGTTGCCATACGAAAAGGACTACAGTTGGGGATTAACGAGTCCTTCTTGGGTGAACTTTTACCTACAGTTCTTGCGATACTGGGTGATACTTATCCTGAACTGCATCGAAACCAAGAACGCATTACAGCCGAAATTGCCAAGGAGGAAAAGCGGTTTCGATCAGCCTTACGTCGCGGTCTCCGTGTGTGCGAAAAAATCCTCAAAGAGAAGGGAGAATTGACTGGGAAAGATGCCTTCATGCTCTTCCAATCCCATGGGTTTCCGCTAGAGATGACTGCACAGATAGCCAAAGAGCACGGACAACAAGTAGATGCTTCTGAATTCAGAAAGGAGTTTGAAAGACACCGACAAATATCGAGAGAGGCATCTCAGGGACGCTTTCAGAGTGGGCTAGCCGACCACTCAGAGGAGGTAATCAGGCTGCACACTGCTACCCATCTACTCCATCAGGCTCTACGCCTTTTTGTGGGACAGGAAGTAATGCAGAAAGGGAGCAATATCACAAGTGAGCGTACTCGCTTGGATGTCCAGCTTGACCGGAAACTCACAGAAGAGGAGTTGCGCCAGGTGGAAGAATGGGTGAACGAGATTATCCAGAGGAATCTTCCGATAAGAAGCGAAACAATGTCACCGGAAAAAGCGCTTGAAATAGGCGCCATTGGCCTCTTTGGTGAAAAATACGGTGACCAAATCACGGTTTACTCCGTGGGCGATGTGTCAAGAGAAATTTGTACTGGACCCCATGTTGAACGTACTGGAGTACTCGGGACATTCCGTATTACAAAACAGAAACGGATAGGAGCCAATACACTTCGTGTTCGTGGTGTCCTAGAGTAGGCTCATTCATTCTGTATCTTAATTGGGAGCGGCATTAGATACATTTTGGAGACGTAGGTAGATCCACCACAGGCGCAGGTACCCTCCTCTTTAAAGACGAAATCACCCTTAGCCCATGTTCGTTCGCCAGTACGATTGCATTCTGAACAGAGTGTACCTATAATTACTCCTACTTTCCTGAAAACTTGAAGGAGGTGGTTCAAACGACCTCTAATACTGCCGGCAACGACATAGACCACCATGGCTACCATTATTGTGATGAAGAATGTGCCGAGAAACGCGGTACTTATTGTTTCTGTTGTGGGGATAACTATTCCAAATATCGGAAAGGACATGTACATCCAGAGGGCAAATTCAATCATCAGTATTAGCATTAATATCGACGAAACTCTAGACGCAAACTTGTTCGTTCTTACTAAAGACTTGATTCTGCGTCCTAGCTTCCGTACGCGGTCAACTGTCCAAGATGGTCCTTCTTGCCACTTCTCATCAGACATTCTAATTCTGGTGAGCGTACAAATTGGCGCTTAAAAAACTTTAGGAAATGCGCATGTATTCAACGGGCAAAAGTTTCTTCCGATTCTTGAGTAAGAAGAGACTTTGTTCTACTTCTTGTTGAGCCTCGAAAACTCCTTCGGCGTCCTTCTAGAAAGCTGCTAACGATGTTAAAGACAAAACTTTCTATAGACAGACCGAAGGCTTCATGTTGCCATCGAAACTGGGCGAAGGCACGAACTACTGCTAGGGGACCACGCAAAGTATGAATCATTTGACGCCCTACGAGGGCTGAAGTCAACGCAAGGGTTTCAAGTTGGCGTCTATCCCGCAAGTAACTGAGCCCACGATAACGGGAGAACCCTGACCAGCCCGTCAACGATTGAGGCAAACGAGCACCTTCTTTTAGTGCCATCTCGAATAATGGTGTTCCCGGGTAGGGAGTGAAGATTTTTATGACGAATTCAGCTTCCGGATTGATGCGATGCATACCCTTTATTGTGGCGATTGTCACTCGTCGGTCTTCTGGTGTTTCAGTGGGTATGCCTACCATCCATGAGTAGTCTGCTCTGACTCCTACGCTTTTAGTAATTTTAGAACTACGAACAAGTTGGTGAACTGTAATTTTCTTGTTAAGTAGCTGAAGCAACCTCGGTGAACCTGATTCTGCACCGAAGAATAGGCATTTGCAACCCGCCCGTTTAACATCACGAGCGAGGCTACTTGTTAACTGATCTACACGGAGTTCAGCAGTCCAAGCTAATCCTTCCTTGTGGAAATAGGGAAGGAGTTTCCGGACACGCGCCTTATTTGTGAAAAATGCATCGTCAAAGAATAAGATGTCATCTGCACCTAACGCAATCAAATGATCCAGTTCTCTTTGACACTGTTGGGCATTCCAGCCGCGCCAAGGCTGGCGAAGAATTGCATTATAACAGAAAGTGCATCGATATGGGCAACCCCTGCTTGTAAGAGCGCTTGTGCGTCCTCGTGTGATATAGCGTCGTGGGTCAACCAACTCCCAGGGAACCGTTACCGTTGACATATCAGTGTGGGGTGCTAACCCTCCATTGTGGATTCTATTCTTCTGTTTGAAAACAAGTCCTTGAATTCGCTTCCATGCCATGTTTTGAACAAGTTGGGTGTACGCTCTTTCTCCATCCCCCTGAATGACCAAATCAACATCGGGGTGATGCAGGGTTTGGAGGGGTAAAATTGTCGGGTGGATGCCACCCCACACTAATTTCGATTCAGGTACATTTTGACGGAGGGCTTTGGTAACTTCAAGTGCATTCCGTATTTGTGGTCCAGTCATTACAGAGAGACCAATGTAGTCGGGAGTTGATTTAGCGGCAGCATGAACTACATCGTCGATTGTGTCATGGCGTAAATCGAATATCTCTACATCGACCCCGGCCTTTTGAAGAGCGTTTGCGATGAAAAGCACAGAGTAGGGGGGTGCAGGCCGCTGAAACTCTGAATATGCCAGGTCAGGATAAATGAGGATAGTATGCTTTGTCATACCGCATCCCTCTCTTTGCGATACTGGCGATAGCGATTCCGTTTACGCCAATAGGGAGGAAAAAGGCGTAGTCCACGTAGGAAAAGAGAACCCATTTTCCTTGTACCTATTAATCGGGATCGCTTTGCTATTTCAAGTAATTCTTCGCCTGCCGTGGTTCGTACAAAGAGAGCATTCGATAGGTATCTTGGGGGTAATTCAGGTGGTATTGTGCCACCAACTGAGAGGTCTGCAAGGTCTGAGGAATAATCAAAGCAATTCTCGTCGCATCGAAGCCGTTCCTTCTGGAGGTCCCGTAATAACATCAGAACTGAGAAGTCTACTTGTCCTGCAGTTGTGTGAACTCTGTAGGTCCGAATGCCTTTGAGTAAGGATGCACAGGCTGTGGTCACACGAGTTATCTTATCTAGTGGCACACCCTTCTCAGAAACATACTTCGCGAAACTCTCTGCTGTTAGCATTGCAGGGATTCCACAGAAAGTCCCAAGAATCACCCGGATCCGCTGTGTTAATTTCTGAAGTGATGGTTTGTCGGAATACTGCATCTTTCTCAGAGCGATAATATGACAAGGTAATCCGACGAAAAGCACTCGTTTTGCGTCACCGAGTTCCTTTAAAGCCCGTAAGTTTGGTGAAGGGAAGTACTTGCTCCCAAGACCTAATACTACGTCCTTGGGGTCCCGTATGATTTTTGGTCCTGGACGCCAGGGCTCGCCATCACCCCAAGAACAAATAATTGCTGCATCCACAAATCCTGAAGACAAGGCTGCATAAGTTAACGCGGAGGCAGTGCCGCCACCGTAGGCTTCTTTGCGAAGTATGGGATGTAGTGAGATTGCCTTGTAGACCCTTCGATATATACCGAATCCCTCGTCATCTTTTCGCAAGCGACCAAAAACCCGCTTTTCCAAAATGCTGTAGTCAGCAGTGATAGGACAAGCCTCTACACAAAGGCCCTCAGAGTAGCTAGAGCACCCGGTGCAGCCAATCACCTTAGCGTGATATTCTTTTAGAGTGACTGCCTTCACTGGACAGGCAACAACACAAGCACCACAACGTCGACATTGGTCAGTGGGAATTAGCTTCTCAACGTTGTCCACCAATATCGTTCCCTTTCCAGAGTTCTACTAGGCTAATTTCGACCCGCTTTCTCTGCTTCTTTTTTCCTTGTACGCAGAGTTTGCATAATAAAGGACCCAAAAACACCAGTGGCTAGCCGCAATCCAACACGCATTAGCGGGAACCGTCCCTCTGCGACATATCCAAAAGCCTTGTTGAAAAATCGTAGATTGTGCTTCCAAGTAACCTCTAGAAGCTCCCAATGTGCGACTGTCATTTGCTCTCGAACACAGCGAGCCGATTGGGATAAAGCAGTATGTTTTACTGGCAAAAAGGAAAGGGGAAAGAAGAATGCTAGATGGTGAGTTAGGCTCTTGATTAGGTTAATTGTTTCGCGGATGTCTTCTTCATCCTCACCAGGTAACCCCATGACCAAAGTGCAGCAGGGAAGCCAGCGGTTTTTATGCATGACATCAAGCGCCTCTTTTACTACTTCAGGCCACTCGCTGGGGTCACGTGGGTAGCATTTGTTTGGCATCAGTTCCTTAATGAGGCGGCCGCTTCCCGTTTCAAACCCAGGTTGGCACCCATAACCAGGCAGACCATGTTTTCGGATTAATTTAGTCAGTTTTGAGATGAAGTCGGGTTGGTGGGCGAAGGTAATCATGGATGCGTGGGTTAGAATCACGCGTTTTATGCCCAACTTGAAAAGCTCTTTGTAAAGTGTGAGGACTGCGTCCTCATCGCTCTCTAAGTTTGAGGAGCCGTAGCGGAGCGTATCTTCAGACTGGATGGTCACTGACTTGATGCCCCGATCTAGATATGCTTGAGCATCTCCTAGAATTTTCTCAAGGGGAAAGCTGCGAAGTCTACCTGCCACGCTAGGAGAGCAGAATTTACACCCCTTCCCGCAGCCACGAGTAATCTCTATGAGTGAGGTATTGGTGGGTCCAAGGATGCTAGGTACTTCCGTTTCCCGGGCTGGGAGACCTTGGATTACACGGTCTCCTGAGTAGGACCCTGATTCTAGCTCATTGAAAAGGTCAGGGATAACCCGTTCTCCCTCACCTACAAGGACATGGTCTATCCCATAATAATCTTGGACATTGGGATCTTCAAGCTGCCAAGCGCCAGAACCTCCGAAGACGACTTTGAAGCCATGGCGCTCCTTCAAACGTCGAATACGGTGCATCAGGGCTGCAAACTTCAAGCGGTTTTGCGGCTGCCCACCCCAAAGTGCAACCCAGGATGTTGTGGCAGGCCCAATGCCCAATGGGTCCAATGCTGAAACTCCAACAATTTTAGTCTTTGAATCTATTACTCGGCTCACGTGATGGGGGTGTGCGATTCTGACATCACCTTCCCCATAACTGTCATTTCGAAGAATAGCTTCAACAGCTCTAAGAGAAAGAATAGGATAATCTGTGGTACCATCAGCGTTTGCAGGCACTGACCTACAAATCACATGTTTGAAGAGGAAATCCTGCACAATACGTCTAGGAAAAGTTGACAAGAATCCTGAGTATAGAGCGCCGATGAATTGATGCATTGCTGATGAATCTGCAGTTAGCACAGCACGCGGCATTTCAACATCCTCTGATTATCTTCTGCCTCTTTAATCTTCTACTTCTCTGATGTGAACTTGATTGGTTGGATGAGGAAAAAGAGGAGGAATGGCGGCATACAATACCGCCAAGGATGTTTCGTGAGTAGCAGCTCATGGATTAACGTCGGGTACTAGTTCGTTTGGAAAGGTGTTTCTTTGCGTGGGAGACAATCTGTATTACTGAGATGTGACAGATTATCATTAGTAGGAAGTTGAAGTAGCGAATCGCCTCCATCGTCAGCTGGTGGACGAAGAAGGGGAAGATAGCAAGTGGAACGAAAATTTCGACGTCGAAGACAATGGCTAGGTAGCTGAGAATCTGCATCCCTGCGGCTGTGGAGTAGAGGAGAATTCGATAGGGACGCTCACCTCTGGTTACCTTTACTTGGTGCAGTCCATCGGCTTGGTGTCGAGCTCTTGCATAGTCTACCATCACAAATCCAAAGAATGTTAGAAGACCCCAGAAGATGTCGACGAAGCCTGCGAGTATGAGTGCGCCTACTACTGCTGCATCGGCGTATTTGTCAAGAACCTGGTCGAAGACACTGCCCCACTGTGATTGGTTTCTTGTAAGGCGAGCTACTGCTCCATCCAGTTGATCGAGAAGCCCTGAAAGGAGGAAGAGAGCGAACGCGAAGAACAACAGCAGCGTTGCTGTTAGTATTTGTGGTTTGAAGGTGTCATAACCTACCGCGGGCAGAAATCCCATCGGAGGAAAGAACATCTCCGGCCAAGTAAAGACTGGCTGCACTAGTAAAGCTGGTGTCACCGGTGCTAATGCCCATCCTGCCAGCAGAATGAGAGCTGCTGCAAGAAAGGAGGTGAAAATAGCGAGGTATGATACCTGATTCGGTGATAGGCCCATTCTTGCCAGGGCACGGGCGCCCTTGTAGGCAAAACCGAGCCATTTGAAGAGGAAAGGCTCCTTTCCTGCCTGGTCAACGGCTTCTTGAGCACCGTGTTCCTTGATCCACGCCCCCAAGAATTCCTTGTAACTCAACCATTTTTCTTTTTCAGATTTTGGCATTAAAATTCACTCCTTCTCGGTTTTCTCCCAAGTCTCAGGAACTTCAGGCGGTCGCATAGCTGTTCGAAACATAAACCAATACAGCTTGAAGAAACTGTAAAATGACATGATAAGTCCTGTTCGTTTTGCGTATCGCCGCGCTGACACCATTAGGAGCAGCGTACAAAATATTGCGGGCACGATGAATATTAGACCAAATAGCCACCCATTAGTAGCCCAAGGGAGTCCAAATGATGGTCCGAGGTAGGCTAGCAGGAAGAGGGAGAGTCCGATGATTGTGCCGAAGAATGGATAGAAGGCGACAAAGTTAGCCATGACCAGAAACTCTAGCATTCCGAAGATGGCTTTTCGCTTGTTCTTTGTTACCTCCATTCGTCGTGAATTCTCTATATTCCAGCCAGCTGTCCAACGTGCACGCTGTTTTGCGAGCACATCCATTGATGTTGGTACATCCTCCCACGCTCTAGCGCGGGGGACAAATGCGAATCGACCCTCCATTTCAAGCAACTGGAAGGACACACGGATATCCTCCGTGAGGGCTTTGCCATCATATCCACCCAGCTTGTCTAAAAGTTTCTTGCGTACGCAGTAATTTTTACCTAGCAAGAAAAATGGTCGACCGCGCTTTGTCTGCAATTCTTGGTAAAGACCCCCTCCGTCATGCCAAGCGTTTGCCAAAGCTTGTGCGCGAGTCAATTTATTGACACCCGCATTTTCCACCTGATTACTCCCCTGCGTTGCTAGAACACCTTCCAGCTGCATTGGTCTAACCAGGTGGCTGAGCGCGTCTGGTTCCAGCCGCGTTTCAGCATCACATATCAGAATTACCTCATGTTTCGCCTGAGATAAACCCAAACGGAGTGCCGAGGGTTTACCTTTCAGTGGTAGAGCTTTTGTTAGTACTTTGATAGGTCCGCGTTTGCCTTTCTCTTTGGCGATTTTTGCAGTGTTATCTGTTGAGCCACTGGCAATGACCAAGATTTCTAGCTTGTCCATAGGATAGTTTTGGCTGAGGAGCGCGTCTAGGGTGCCGCCGATGTATCGTTCTTCATTTAGGGCGGGTAATAAGATGCTAACAGAGGGTTCGTAGGGAGGGAGCGGTTTACCGATTCCCATTGATGAGAGGAAGAGGTAACCGAAATAGAAAGAATGCCAGAAGAATACGATAAACATTAGAGTTAGCAGAAGGAATGTCAAGAAGAAAACTGGGTTAAGAAGGGCGTTTAGCAGTGCGCCAGAGAAGATTGAATCTATGAGTAGCTGAGGGTTGATTGGCCAGAAACCAAGAGGGTTGTAGAAGTTAGAGTAAAGAAATGATATCTGTGGTTCAACGAAGGAGTACATTCCGAAGATGACGATGAGATACCAGAGAATAGCAGCGATGATGAGGCTTTGAGTTAATTTCCGTACTAATCGCATTAGATTGTCACTCAAATTTCAATGATGGATTGTACTCCCCACTATTAGTACAGGAATGATAAAAGTCTATTAGCTAACCCTCGGGAACTATCTCCTTTTGCTCAAGGTACCGCTGTATCTGTTTTAACCGCGTTGCTGAGCGTTCTATAGAGAGGTGCCGGGCTGCAGTTAACACCGCGGGGCTTAGGAGGAACCTGATGCGACCCCAGCCCTGTTTGCGTATTAGACGGAGGAGCTCATAGCTAAAAGCAGCATCTATCCCCAAGTTCCTAGGCACTGAAGGCAACCCTCCAACAGCGAAGAAGGCTTCACGACGAACACACATATTACAACCGGGCAATTCAGGGTAGTTAAACAAATCCCTGAGCAAGTACCACGTTGCCATCATCAGAGATAGCGGTTCATAGCTGGTTAGCGTGAAGGTCCGTGAGCCTAACCTCCATTGTCGCACTCGCCTTCCGAAATATTTGTATCTAGCGCCGCACGCGAGGACCTTGGGGTGGCGGTCAAAAAACCGACAGATCCTGGTTAGGTAATTTCTTGGCAGTAATGTGTCTGCGTCAACAAGGCAGAAAATTTCACCTTTCGCCTTTTGTGCTGCATAATTAATTTGTGCTACTTTTCCCTTCCTAGTGGAGGTCAATACTTGTATACCTAGAGCCTCCGCGATGGTGCGGGTCTTGTCTGTACTCCCACCATCAACAACAATAACCTCATAGGGAAACCTAACATGCTGCTGCTTGGCTTTCTTTAAAACATCGCCGATTATTGTCTCCTCATTGAATGTTGGAATGAGGATGGACATCCGCATACTAGTCACCCTTTGAGAAGATTGCTTATCTGAGAAATGGAATACCTACTCCACTTAACATCTTAGTATAGGCAGGTTCTTCACGTAAAATCTCGAAGTGGGGCAAACGAGAATCGTCGCCTTCGAAGGAACCTGAGCAACTTCCTTAATCTATTCACGAAGGGAACACCAGTGTTTACCCATCGATCAGGCCGCATCAGAAGACCCTCAGCTTGAATTCCAGCAGCCCTGAGGGGATGAACCATTGATACCGCTTCACTGGGGTGAAAAAAAAGGGTGAGCGGAGGATTACCTCGTGGAAAGAAGGTCTTGTACAATCGTAAACCACCAGGAAACCTAAGAAAAACGTTTGGTATCGAAAGGGGGAACTCTACGATACTGGTTTGTCCTAGTTGGAGTCGCCGATGACGCGGCAGCCACATAGCTTGAGATGAATCATAACGATATCCCGCTGCTACAAGGGAAGGAAATAACGCCGAGGAGATACGAAGACGTGGTGCACGGAACCCTTCAACAGTTTGTCCAGTAACCTCCTCCAAGAGACGTTTTACCCTACGAAGTTCTGACGCGTGATCTGGTGATTGACCATCTAGAGTGGAATGGGTCAATCCATGGCTAGCCACCTCATGACGTGAGGAAAGGGTTTGGATAACTTTAGGAAAGGCATGAGCTAGACTACCTACGACAAAGAAAGTAGCTTGGATTTTCATTTCGTCAAGTATCTTCAGTATTCGAGGTAAACCCTTCTTGATGCCTAGATACGAGTCAGCGATACCAGGGCAGTCAGACTCCACATCAAAGGTAATAGCAGCTCTGACCGTCAATTCTCAAACACCACGAATACAAGCACCATATACTATCGCCGTTTAAGATATTTATGAAAGTGGAGGCTGAAGGACGGGAAGGATTATTACTAAAGAGTGGATAGAGAGACAGACCACAATGGCGTCATCGAGAGGATTCGAAGTTGTCCTAACTGCAAGTCGCGCAGTTATGAGCGACTACAGAGGAAACCAGGGCATGGGACTGAGCTCAGCGTTTCCAAGCCATCCGCTCTTTACCCCTTTCATTCAGCCAATCTTCACACTGAAGAGTGATGACGAGGGTCGAATGAACCAAACCCACCTCGGACTTGGTAAAATCGAGGCTGCGTTGCTCTCAGATGGTTTTGCTAGGGAGCAAGTAGTTGTTGCCGATCCCACCAAACTTAACAAAGCTATAGGTCCTAAAACGAAGGTTGTTGGTATTACATGCCTTGATCCCTTAGGCCTAGGATACGGGGTCAAGGTTGTAAGCTTTCTCATGAAGAAACTTGGACTTCCCTATTCCCAGTCTTATATTGCACACCACTTTCAGAGACTAATCAGAGATAAAACGCTTCAAAGATATCGAGAGAAAGGAGATTTGAGAGTAATTGTTGGAGGACCTGGTGTCTGGCAAATCGCTGACACAGGTATGCAGGAGAGCTTGGGAATCGACTGTCTTGTCGAATGGGAAGGGGAGTCGATAGCATCGCAACTCTTTCTAAGTGCAATAGCAGGTGAGCCTTTACCAAAGAGTGTAAGAGGTGAAGCACTCCCACCGAGAAAGGTTCCAACTCTACGGACCCCCAGCCGCTGTGGCATCGTCGAGATTACTCGGGGGTGCGGTCGCGGCTGCCGCTTCTGTTACCCAACTCAAATTCCCTTCCGTTCCTTCCCTATTGATGTCATTCTCAAGGAAATAAGGTTAAATCGGCGTGGAGGCGTTCCTCAGGTTTCGTTGCACAGTGACGATGCGATGCGGTATGGCTCGGAATCGTTGAAACCTAACCCAAATAAAATGCTACGATTACTCCAAGCTGTGAAAGGAGAGATTCAAGGTCGTCGTTTTGGCTTTGACTTCTTTTCGGTAGCCTCAATCATGCAGGATCCAAAGCTTCTAAGCACCATTGCTGAATATATGGAGTTGGGAGGGCGCCACTACAGCACAGTTGAGGTCGGTATTGAGACTGGAAGTCCTAGGTTATTGAAGCGCCATATGTCTGGTAAGGTGAAGCCGTTTAGGGTAAAGGAGTGGCCCGACCTTGTAAGCGCAGCAGCCCAGAAACTCCATGATCATCAATGGATAGTTTGTTACTCTATCATACTTGGACTGCCTGATGAAACACCCGATGATGTTCAGAGAACCAACGAGTTAGTAGACGATATCAAGAGCACCAATTCTGTGATAATCCCAATCATATTCATGCCTGCAGGGGGATTCCGCCGCCGCCAGAACTTCGGAATCGAAAATATGAGCCCAGAACATTGGGACCTCTACCTCAATTGTATGGAACTCGTCCTAAAGAATGCTAAACTATTCGTGACTCACAGCTTCTCTCCATTCATGCAGCGAATAGTTGGAGACGCCATGCATGTAGCCCTCGGATATGTCCGTAAGAAGATTCGTAAATGGCGTTGGACAATCCGACGCCAAGAAGTGCCCTCACCGACAGAAAAAACAAGACCAATAACACATGCACCAACCTTTGAAGAGAGGGAGGTTGTTCATTGAAGATTGCACTAGTAAGTCCTGCTCCAAGTCAAATCGGTAAGCACCTATATGTGTATGAGAGTAGTGGAGGTATGCCACCGCTTGGCTTGCTTTATGTCGCTGGAAGCTTAGTTGAGAAAGGGCACGATGTCCTAGTAATTGATCAAGCTGCAGAGGGCCTCACGAATAAAACGGTTGCAGAGCGTGTACTACAAGCAGGAGCTGACTTGGTAGGTGTTTCTGCTTTAACTTCCTCTGCACTTCGTGCTGCAGAAATATCACGTCTTACCAAGAAAGCTAACCCGAACATACACACTTTGATGGGAAATGTCCATGCTACTTTCTGTGCAGACCGGATACTAGACAAATACTCCCATGTAGACTTGTGTGTTCGCGGCGAAGGTGAGGAGACTATCGTTGAAGTCGTTCATGCTCTTGAGATGAATGGATATAGAAAGCTCAAACGAGTGAAAGGCATAACACTTCGAAACCGTGAAGGTCGCATAGTATCTACTGAAGATCGGCCACTAATCAAGGACCTAGACTCTCTACCGATACCCGACCGTACACTTCTTTCCCAAGATTATCATATCAAAATTGGTGAGATTGCTCTTCGAAGAGGGAAGTTTACAACGGTTGTCTCAAGCCGTGGCTGCCCCTTTGTATGCACCTTCTGTTGTTGTCATATCCTTTGCAAGCGACAGTGGCGTGCTCGCAGTCCTGAGAATATAGCCGATGAGCTAGAGCTTCTCCAGAACCAAGGCTATGATCACTTCCTCTTTGCAGATGATAGTTTTACTGTGAATCCGCGTAGGGCAGTCAAGCTTGCCCACCTTATGCGTAAACGCCGAATTGAGATGGATTGGATTATCGAAGGTCGAGTTGATGCCGCATCGAGGGAAATGTTTCAGGAGATGGTCCGTGCTGGCTGCCGCCTTGCTTTTTTCGGAATGGAGAGTGGTACTCAGCGCATCCTTGATCTTTATAAAAAGAAAACAACGCCACGCCAAAACCGACTAGCTGCTGCTAACGCTCGGGCTGCAGGTGTAGACATCATTGTTGGATCCTTCATTCTTGGTGGTCCTGGCGAGACTTTTAGAGAGATGCAAATCACCACTGATTTTGCCAAACACTGCGACATCGACTTCGCCCAGTTCAACATCCTCGGATTATCTCCTGGAGCTCCAATGTGGGATGAGGCGATAACAAAGAGCTACCTTGACCCAGAACAATACTGGGAGAGCGGCGTATTAGCTGCGAACGTCTTTCCTGATTCGCCTCCCTTGACAAGAATTCGAGATATCGCACGTGATGCTTTCATGGACTTCTCTCTGCGTCCTCGTTATCTAGTGAAAGAACTATTTCTTACACTTAGCAGCCCTTTCCGAATCAAGGCAATACTCTCTAGTGTTTCGAGTCTCCCACACTGGGTCAATCTTAGGCGTCTCTACAAATTCGTTGTACCCCCCACAGATGAAGGTAATGATGCTTCATGAAGTGGATGGAGTACGTTTCTTGATCACCTTTGCTGGGACTCCTGCCGCAATAGTCCACGGTGGTACATCTTCTGTAACTACTGCACCCACACCGACAATAGCACCTTCCCCGATGGTGACCCCTGGCATTATTGTAGAGTTCGCACCCACTCGACTCCAGCGGCACAGCTTGATTGGACCATAATAGAAAGTCATACGGTTTCCCGTGTCAATTATGCTATGAGTTAGCAATGTGCAGCCAATCCCCACACCCGAGTCATCTTCAAATTCAACGAGATCAGGTAACATAGGGTCTAGCCGGCTCCATAAAGCGATGTGGCAATCCTTTCCAATCTTTGCGCCGGTCAGACGGAACAGTGCCCTTCGTGCCCTCGGCCATGCTGTTAAATGTGTTACAAATTCTGTAAGGAGGGTCAATACTGCACCTTTGAAGAAGCGGGCTGGTGAACGAACAGGAGCAGACTCGTTCTCCCATAAAGCTTGCTCGAACACCAAGGTCGGTGCAATCCGTAATACACAATCAGGTTGACACCGGGAAGTATCAATGTGAATGTAGGTCAAACTATCCTTCCGTTCAACGGAGTAGCTTAGTAGACTGTATTGATGGCGCTCTCGTAATAAATCTCGATACCAGCAACTAAAATCGTAGAACCCTTCCAAGATTAAGATACTAGGCAAGAGCACACCAATAATATAACCAAGTAACATTACTGACTTTATCGTAAGATCGAGTAGGGATGAAAAGAATAGCACAAATGCACCATAAGCTATCAGGAAGAGTAACATTCCTGCCCACAATAACATCGCGCCTCCGTAGATGACTGTGCCCGCGATACGTCGCCTAGGAGCTATCGAATATCCAATTCCGAAAACAAACCCATCAAGAGCAAAGACCACTCCCCAAACCAAGAACACTAATGGCACATACTCAACGAAAAACAGCCACACCCAGAACCACGCTATTTCTAATATCTCGCTTACATAGTAACCTAAGAGAGGTATGAAGAGAGAAGCGATGACCACACCTGCCGCTATCAGGACCAGCGTTAGACAACATTTCGAGCATCGAGACACTATAATTAACCTCAACCTTATTGGATTGGAATTCTACGTGCCTCATTCATCCTCCGTCATTTGGGAAACCGCCAACCGAGGCTTCGTAGCAGTTTGTATCGCCGCTTGCGAAAGAGTCCGGCACTGAACATGAATAAACGATGAACTACAGCTTTCATAAATAGGTTGACTAAAGGGTTGGAGACACGACCTAGCCATAGGACGGCGTTTTCAAGGGTCTGCTCGATGCACTGCTGGAACAACGCCCACTGTTCTGGGGTCATTCGGTCAAAGGTTTGAAAGGTACTCCGCCTAAGACGACCTGCTGGGACGAAAATTACTGGTGTGATAACGCAGTTGAAGTGTTTTATCCGATCCACGAGTTCCATGGTCTGCACAACATCTTTACTAGTCTCCCCCGGTAGTCCTATGATTAGTGAGTAGCAGCCAATCCAGTTATTCTCGTGAAGAACATTGGCTGCCTCTACTACGATCTCTGACCACTCCTCCATTTTGAATGGCTTCATCTTTCCTGGCATATGCTTTGCCAGTAACTCGGGACTGCCCGTTTCGATTCCCATCTCGATTGTTGAGTAGCGACTTCCACCTAGCTCCATAATCTCTCCTACTTCTTCAAGGAGTTTCTCATCCTGTAGAATTGTTGCTGCTGACACAAAGCTAGCTCCGAACTTTGTGCCAGCTATTTCTTTCACTGCCTGCAAGAGTTGAAGAACAGGTTTTCTGACAGGTTTGAGGCTTGTCGAACCATATCGCAGGAAGTCATCCGATTGGAGTGAGACCTCACGTATTCCAGCCCGTTCGTTTACTCTAATATCTGCAAGTATTTGTTCCAGCGGGAAAGAGCGGAATTTCAAAAGCCCAGGAACACAGAAGCGGCATCCCCTTCCACAGCCTCGTGTAATTTCTACAATTCCGCAGCGGCTGGGTGTTACCATTCTGGGCATCTCCTCTACGGAGACTGGTTTCCCTTGCACTCTTCTAGGTATAGGTTTTCCTTTTTGTGCGAGACGGAATAAATCACCAACGGCACCCTCTGCTTCTCCCTCTAGTATGCAGTCAATGCCTAGGCGTTCCTGCGTTCCTGTATCAGCAATCTGCCAGACACCAGGCCCACCAACAATAACTTTGAGTTGCCCCAATCGACGACGTTTCTGAATAATTGAGTTCCGAATTACTTGTAGGAATTCTGCGGACATGGTTGAGTGTCGACAGGGAATATGGAACTGCCTTAACGTAAATTCTGTTACTTTAGCTCCATACGCTAGCCCGATTGGATCCAAGACTCCAATCCCTACTACTCTTGTTGCGGACCCTATTACGCGGTCTAGTTGTTGTGGATTAGCGATTATAACTTCATCCCTCTTGAACCCAGAAGCTAGCAATGCAGCCTCCACTCTGCCAATTCCTAGCTGGGCCATCTTCATTCTTCCGGCCTTGTCACTAGGAAGTTGAAAGATTCCCATCATCTTCCAGAAAGGTCTCAAATCAACGGGGAACATTGAAGCGTATCCAGAGCCAATGCCAAATCTGTAGTTTGCCATTAATGCGGTACCCGCTGTCAGTACAATTGGGTAACCAGTGTTGGCAGCCTTAGTCATGGTAAAGCATTCTACTTGCTGTACTTTCTTTAAACTCTGATGCTCAATCAACCAAGAGTTAAATCATATTTTTTACTCGGTTATGTTTTTGTATGGATTCCTTTAATCTAACTGTTGATATCAGGTGACAAACAATGAATACTGGTTTACCACCTCACACAGAGTCATCAGAGAATCAATCATCACCCCAGCGACGATGGACTGCTCTAGGAATGAAAACCCCAGTTCTAGCAGTAGACGCTGTAATATATATGAAAGATAATTGTGTTGTACTTATTCGACGGGGGAATCCACCCTTCCAAGGTTTTTGGGCTCTACCAGGGGGACTTTGCGAGCGGGGCGAAACTGTGGAGCAGGCACTTTGTCGAGAAGTTGAGGAGGAGACTGGTTTACTGGTAGAGCCTGTACAACTCCTTGGTGTTTTCTCTGAACCTGACCGGGACCCTCGAGGACACACGGTATCTATAGCGTTCCTCGCAAGACCTACTGGTGGTCAACTTCGAGCGGGTAGTGATGCTTCTCATGTGAAAACATTCAAGCGAGCTCCTCGAAACATGGCATTCGATCATCGACGAATTCTAGCGGCAGCTGAAGAGATAAGAAATAAGTAGTTGTGAAACAGTACTAGACCGCGAGCCTGTACAATTTAACAAAGTTTAAATTTGTAATTTAATTACATAATTCACAGTGAAAAATGAGTGGATTCATGAAATGTCAGAAAAAGAAGCGATTCTAATCCGGGTTTCGGACTTTCTAACAAAGTCCGTCAACAGTCTTGGAGAGGCTATTCAGGAAGTCGCAAAACAGGTAGCTGAGTTTCAGAAGAGCCTTAAGAAAATCCGGAAAGACCTCAAAGAAGCGAGAGTCCTTCCAACAGCTGGTTCCTCGAGCGTTCACCTCCTTTCAGGACCCGAAGGAACAGCTCCAGATTCAACAAGCATCTTCGGAATTGTTGAGGGTGAAGCACAGACTACCGCTTCATCAGCTGGATTAGCTGAGTCAATTCTTCTGGGTGAAGAGACCACCGCACCCACACCCGAATCAACCGCTGAAACGCCAACCATAACACCAACTTCAGGACCTCCAACCGCAGGCCCACCCACAGCAGGTCCCCCAACAGCCAGCCCACCCACAGCAGGTCCCCCAACAGCCAGCCCACCCACAGCAGGTCCCCCAACAGCCAGCCCACCCACAGCAGGACCTCCAACCGCAGGCCCACCCACAGCAGGACCTCCAACCGCAGGCCCACCCACAGCAGGACCTCCAACCGCAGGCCCACCCACAGCAGG
>JAEOTB010000078.1 GCA_016840065.1 Candidatus Hermodarchaeota archaeon
TTGCTGCAGCCAAAATCGCAGTACGCGCATTCAACGTTGCAACAATACCAGCCTTGGCTATACTAACAGAGTGTTGTTCCATGACTTCGTGTATTGCTGTCCGATCCTGTGGGCGCATCTTATCGAATTCATCAATACACGCCAGCCCGCGATCGGCTAGGACGAGAGCACCGGCTTCCAATGTGAGCCCTTCTGTATCTGGGTCCCGGAGCACAGCAGCAGTTAATCCTGCTGCCGTCGAACCCTTGCCACTTGTGTAGAGTCCCCTTGGAGCAAGACTAGTGACATACTTCAAGAGTTGACTGTTGTGAACGATGAGGTTTCCTTGTGCTAGAAGAAAGTGGCCATCGGATGTAGCGATGTCATATACAGTTGTCTCATCGTTTATGTGTTCGATTTTGGTGATTGGGTCCCAGAAAACATCAGAGTTGGCAAGTATTTCGAGCCACTTCAGGGAGGGTGATTGCACGTTTTTGGTTTGGAATTGGGTTAGTTTGGTGACTACTTTACTGAGATAATTTCGCCCCACCCGTTGTCGATAAGTTTTGCCGCGAAGTTCTCCCAAGAAGCTACGGGTCAAAGAGCCCCGTGGACCTCGGAGTCCAAGTTCTTTTACTGTTTGTTTTAGTAGAGTACCAAAGTTGGGTATAATGTCTCGTGATTGATATCGTGTTCGGGATTTCAGTTGTTCGACTAGTTGATCGAGTTCTTCCTGTTTTTCAGTTGATACAAAGCCGATGTGTTTGTGATATTGGAGCAAATTCTCCCCTTGGATGCGTAATTGATGGTATACACGTCCTTTGTAGAGTCCCTTTGTTATTGTTCTTCTCTTTACAGTGGCGTAGATATTGAGTGTTGATAAGAGGTCGCTTATCTGATAAGCAAGTTTTTTGCTCTTTGTTATGGCGGCTACTGCAGCACCTCTCTTATCAACGGTGCCATCGCCTGAGAAATATGCAGATAGTAGATTACAACGGAATGAGTAGGGGGCAGTCAAGAATAGGTCTGGTAGTCTCTTGTTTGCTGCTCCAGTTCCAAAGTTTTGCTTAAACCATTTGGCTATGCTGGATTGGCAGTACAAAATTCTTCGTTTGTACACGGAGGCTTTTCCAAAGACTGTTATTAGATCTTCTTCAACCACTGATTTGATTGAATTGCTTGATGAGGAGATGCAGACATTGTTGTCTTGGACGTTGCCCTCAGCAAGATAAATTCCAATAATTCGTGCTAGCGAGGAACTTAGTGGTAACCAGCGGGGGAACCATGATGTATCTCGCTTTCTTCTTAACCAAGAGCCTGAAGGGATTGGAATCCGCCCATGAATTACATCGCCCATAGTATTTGGTGTAACGTTCGCAACAGATGCCGCACTTCGTGCACAAGTCAATCCAGCATTAACTAGAGAGATTTGAGACTGTATTGTCTCTGTGCTTACTATGTCTGTTTGAGGGAACTCGTCTGTCAAATCTATGGCAGCTTGTTCCTCGTCGAAACTTAGATTTCGAGCAATTGGTAGGTACATGCTTGGACGTAGGTCTTGGCTAGTGATTACCTTTAATTGCCCACTTTCAATTGTTGTAAATGAGTGGTCAGGTGTGGCAAGAACAGATCTTCCAGAACGAGTCTGAATCCGAACTAGGTGTTTAGTTTTATGGCGACTGACTTCGAATATCCGAGCTCGGTGCACCTTAAGCGTTAGCGGGTCCATCGCTTGTGTGAACAAGGGTGATTCGCCGTCAAGAGACAAGATTTCAGTATCGCCTTGAAGAATGGTTCGTTCAAAATTAGATTCCATTAGAGTGTCAATGAAGCGCCCAATTTTCTCTCGTGTCCATTTGACACCATTATCAGTTGATTGACCGATGTAAATTGATTCAGAGCCATCAATGCTCTTAGCTGTTCCGGGGTCGCCTACGAGGAGGATGTTAGAGTCACCTCGGATTTTGATGCCGTCGGAGAGTTCTTTTCCGACACCTCCGAAGAGTAGGAGGATTACTGCTTCTTTGATGTCGGTTAGTCCGTAGATGCTGGGGGCGACGCTGTTAATGATTTTTCTGTGTATGAGGGGGTCTTGGGAGAGTTTGATGATTTCTTCTTTTTCTTTGGGGGTGATTTCTAGGCGGTCTGCTTCGCGTTCTAGGACGTCAACAGAGTTTGTCATGAGGAATACGCTGAAGGTGGGTGCTGCCTTGCGGCGGACTGCGGAGATGTCTTGTGAGGATTTTAGGACTCCTACTATTCGTACAGGATCACCAGGTCGGGCGAGGTCGACGAGGTCGTCTTGGAGGAAGCAGTCAAGGGCACGGGGTAGTGTGCCAGCTGGGAGTTCTTCGGGTTTTTCATGCAGGCGAATTTTTTGCCAGTCAGTGAACTTGGATTTTTCGGCGAGGAGATCAAAGGGTCCTCGTCGAGTTCCACAGGCTTTATCTGAGCAGAAAGGTGGTGGTGTGTACTGACTAGGTTGTGGGATTACCATTACATTTCCACATTGGCGGCATTTGAAAACCCCCTCAACAAGAAGGGGTTTGACGTCGCTTACACGGGTCACCATTGCATCTACTTTAATGAGTTTGCCAATGTGTTCGGATCGTATTTCTCGTACAGAGACTTTGTCAGGTACCTCTCTGAAGCGTATATGGAATGTTTCGACGGTTCGTGCGTAATCTGGGATAACAACTCGTGCTATGCGGTGGATTGCCGTCGAGGCAGCCTCGATTGCAAGATCTGGGTGTTCACGGAGCGCCTTAGCTAGTTCAGGATCATGACCTGCGATATGGTCAAAGTAGACGACGACAGAACGTTTGTCACTGGTCTCAAGCCGTTCAATAGCGTCCCGATACGGGGTATCTCCCTCCACAGTCTTGAAGGAATTAAGGAAATCTTCAATTCGAGCTGCAAAATCGATTTCCTCAGCCACCAGTTTCCACCTCTAATACTACCTTTTCCCAATTACGGAGAAGCTTTGTGAGCCGGTCGACTAGCCAACACTCCTCTTCCGTCATATTATTCTTTATCTCGTCAAGACGATCCTCACGTAAGGATATTTTCATTAATTTCAGGAGGCGGCTTGTTACAAGATCTCTCAAGAGGCGTTCCATTTTACTTTGTGCAGCAAGACGAACTTGGTTGGGTGATTGCTGGTTCTCTTTTATGAGTTGAGTAATGCGTTGTTTTATAATGAGAAAATAATCCGGTGTTAATTGCTGGAGATCTGGTTCACTAGTCTCACGCCAAAGAGCTTTTTGAAGTTCAGATGGACCTATTTCAGTGTCCTTAATCTTAACCTTTTTTTGAGATAACAGCACTCCAACAATCCATCGAGGCAAATCAGTTTCACGATCCTTTTGAAATGGACCGTATGTAATATTTTGAACCGTGAATTCACCAATATCTTCGAGAACAACTACAGTTACCAAGGAATTTCTAAATTCAAACAGGATATCGTCATACATTGTTTTGACTGTCATCATCTCACGATCCATTTAGGTACTTTCACTTTTCTTCGGGTTCACCGTCTTCAGCAAGTCGACGGCGGAGGATTTCACCTACTCTTTCATCAAATATCTCAACGGGAATATCCATAAGTGTCAACCGAGCCCGCCTCCCTCGTTGGCCACCACCTATACTTTCCACAACTTTTCCGATAATACCTAATCTCGCAAGCGCATCGATTGTTTTTCGGAAAGTAGGCATTGCTTGTTTTGTAGCGCCATATTCTTCGCAGATAATTTGGTAACTTTCAAATACCTTAAGAAAAGTTGTTGCTTGACTCATTTCTAATTTCAGTTGACGAGAAACAGCAGCGAGAACAAGCAGTTCTTGGTAACGCAAACTGTACAACACATCTGAGCGAAGTTCGGAGAATACTTCCTGCTTTGCTCTTCGTATCATTTCGGGGGTAATAGGTCGAACGTTATACCTATCAGCTGCTTTACCAGCCCACAGTAGCATTTCAATACCATGACGAGCGTTTTTAGTTGCCGCAGCAATATTAGCTACCATTCGTAAAATGTCATCGGGGACAATATTACCATGGAAGGCTAGTTCTGTTCTGTATTTTAGAATCTGATAAAGTTCCTCTTCATTATAAGGAGGCATCTCAATACGGTCGTTTAGTCTCCCTGAAAGTGGAAAACTTAGACTATTTTGCCAGTCTGTTGTTCGACATGCTATTAGAGTAGAGATGTATGCCTGTCCGTGATTCGCAACTTCACTTGAGTGAATAAGACTCAACAAGTCCTGTCCTAATAGATACGCTTCGTCAAGGCAGAGCACTAACCGTGTGTTCTCGCGTAGAAGCCGTTTGTTGAGCATACTCGTAATCTCTTCATCTGAGAACCCTCGACTTGTAACCTTGAACCGTTCTGTTAGGAGATCTCGAAGAATAGCACTCTTTGTACGAAACATGAAACAATCATAGTATTCGAACCTCACCCCGCCTGATGTACCTCGTTTTGCTGCTACCTTCTCTAGCGCACGCCCAAAGAATTTAATTGAAGCAGTTTTTCCTGTTCCTGGACGTCCTACGACTGCTACATTTACTGCATAAGCACCTTCATCATTCAGTAGCGGCTTGAAAGTATGACTAAGACGAATTAATTGTGATTCTCTATTGGGTAGTTTGGATGGTATAAACGCGGGGTGGAGCGTTTCTTCGTTCTTAAACACTGTAGCACTCAATAAGGCTCTTTCAATTAAATCATCATCAGAACACAAGTATTATCCCTACCGTATGTTGTGTTAACATCTAATTTCAAAGTGAAAGACAGCTAATAAAAGATTACCCACACCGAGTTACAACTGAACAAAGTACCCACGCCTTCCTTCTCGTGAAGAATCGGCGTAGATTCAACCGCTATCGTCTTCGTTTTGGTTTCTCTTTTTCCTTCGAGCTTAGCCACCAATCTAAATAATCGCGACGACGTTGAGCTTTAGCGTCATCTTGGTCTTCACGTCGGTAAGCATCCCGCTGTTCATCCCAAGATCGGTCTAGCTCTCCACGAGAAAGGGCGAGTCCGCATCGTTGACAAACATATCTGCTTGATCGGCTATCATACTTCATTTTGGGAGACGCGCATTCGGGACAACGCACCATTTGTAATCACCTTTTTCTTAGAAGAGCTACTGAACCGGTTGCTTTAACTGTTGTTATAAACGTCTTCAAAAGAAAGCAAGCTAATGTCTAGTCTTGACATGAAAACCATTTCACAGCACAGTTACTGCTTTCGCTAAATTTCTAGGTTGATCAGGGCTGAATCCACGCTGAATTGCAGCATAATATGCTAGAAATTGGAGTGGAACTACGTAACCTATTGGTGAAAATATATTTGATAACGTAGGAGGCATTGCTACAACTCTGTCGCTTAACTCAATAAGACGCTCATCTTCACTCGAACATATCGTGATAATTTCAGCTAAACGTGACTTCATCTCCATGATATTACCGAGAATAAAGCGTCGAGTTCTATCATTGGGGGCTACAAAAACAACAGGGAAACCTTCTTCAACAAGAGCGATAGGTCCGTGTTTTGACTCGCCAGCAGGATAACCTTCCGCGTGAACATAAGCAAGTTCTTTAATTTTCAATGCCCCTTCCATTGCTGTAGCTCTACTTATCCCGCGACCTAGAAAGAAGAAACTAGGTTTTGCCACGTATTGCTGTGCAGTTTCCTTGACGAGACTCTCCCGGTTTCGAATGATAGATTGGAGTAAATCGGGAATTTTATTCAATTTCAAGAATAGTTCACTAGCTTCTCTATGTTTTTGTTTACCAGTTATTTCACCGAGGTGAATAGAAAGACTAGCCAAACACGCTAGTTGGGTAACGAAGGTTTTTGTGGCAGCAACACCGATTTCTGGCCCCGCTTGTGTATAGAGAACATCATCGGCTAAACGAGTGATAGAGCTATCAACAGTATTTGTAATTGCTAGAATAGTGCAACCCTGCCGCTTTAAACCCTTAAGAGCATGTAGCGTATCTATTGTTTCTCCTGACTGCGAAACTGCAATAATAACTGCGTCGTTGCCCAGACTAGTATCGATGATTTCTGGGGATTCTGAGGCTACAACACTGTGCATGAATCGCCCTGCAATTTGAGAAAACATGTATCTTGAAGCTAGTGTTGCATGGTATGATGTTCCTGCAGCAACCGCGCAAACCGTTTGGTGTTTATTAATTTCTTCAGCGAATTTCTGTAGCTTTTCCTTTCGTATGCGCAATGTATCAAGGAGAGCCCGTGGCTGTTCATGGATTTCCTTTAACATGAAATGAGGATAACCACCCTTCTCAGCCATATCGAGAGTCCATTGAACAGTAGTCGGTTGCCTCGGTGGGAGCTGAGCAAGGCCTCCCGTTGAAAGTAGTCGATAAAGAACTGCACCTTGAGCTGTCAGGCATGCGATTTCTCCATCTTCTAATACTAGAGTTTTCCGGGTCATTGGTAGGAAAGCTGGAACATCTGACGCACAATAGAAACCAGTGGTGCCAAGTCCTAGTAGAAGTGGACTCTCTTTTCGTGCGCATACGAGTGCCGTGCCACTTGTATCCAAAACCGCTATAGCATAACTACCCTCTATTTGGGGAAGGATCTTTGCCACAGCCTGAACGAGTTCTTTTGTGGTTTGTAGAGATTCCTCGATGAGATGCGGAAGTACTTCTGTATCAGTTTCGGAGAGCAAAATGTGTCCTCGATCAACTAATGATTCGCGGAGTTCTTGGTAATTTTCAATTATCCCGTTATGCACAACAGCGATACGATTCGAGCAGTCAATGTGTGGATGAGCGTTTTGACGTGAAGGAGGTCCGTGAGTTGCCCAACGTGTGTGGCCGATACCAATTACTCCTGGTAGAGCATCGAAGTTCAATCGTCTATGAATATCATCAATTTTTCCTTTGTCCTTCTTGATATAGATACGTCCTGCATTTACAGTCGCAATTCCACTTGAGTCGTATCCACGGTATTCAAGTCGTTTCAGTGATTGCCTGATAAGTGGAGCAACTAGACCTTGGACAAGCACTGCTCCAATAATACCACACACACTGAACACCTTAGAATAACCCTAGTCTAGGGTTTCACTCTTAATAAAATTAACTGCTTTTACGTATATAACAGTTAAATATTTGTAGTGAATGCAAGTAACTAGTCACTCTAACCGCTTGACCACATAGGGTCCTTCAGATTCATAGCCGTAGCGACGATAATACTGTCGGACACCAATGCCGCTTGTGCATACAATGCGACGGGAACCCTGATTCCGTGCATATTCCTCTGCAGCAGTAAGAAGATGTTCTCCAAGCCCACGATGTTGCCATGCATCTCCAGATTTTCTACCCATTTCAGCTACTAGTCCAAAGACATGCAACTCCCTAAGCAAGGCCGCATCTAGACCCTGGATTTCGGACCGATGAGTATCATCACTGGGAATTCGTAAGCGGAGATACCCTACTAGCATGTCCAATTCAGGCTCTTCGAAAGAGAAGAAGATTTCAGTTCCGTTTGAAGCGGAGAACTCGTCAACACGGAGTTCCAATGCTTCAATGTCGAGAATCGAACTACACAGGAACTTGGTACGCGCTTTGTAGCCAGCCTCCCTATAACGAATTGTGCGAATTGGATAGCCTTTCTCCTCAGCTCTCCGGAAGACAAGCTGAGTCAAGTTACCTGCGTTAGGTCCAGCAACAATGAGGCTTCTAGGTATATCTCGTTGCATTCTCTGAATTCGTACATAATGGGGTATGTGCGGCATTGCTTCCGCGAGGAGGTCAACTACCTGTTCGGTTGAATAAGGTGAATATTCACCTTTTCGCCATATCTCAAACAATTCACTCCCACGTAACACAAGGCAGGGATAGATTTTGAGTAAATCGGGTTTAAACTCTTGACGCCGGAATAATGTCTTGAACATTTGGAGATCACGTTCTAGAGAAGCATCCAGTGAATCAGATATTCCAGAAAAATTATTCAATCCTGGCATGATGTGGTAACAAATTTTGAGACCTGCATCTCGAGCTATCTGAGTAGCATCAATCACACTCGAGATGGTGTGTCCACGCTGTATACGTTCGTAGACATCGTTGTAGATGGTTTGGACTCCGATTTCTACGCGTGTAGCACCGAGTGACAGCATCATATCAACATGATTTGTGCTGCAGTAATCAGACCTAGTTTCTATTGTTATCCCCACAGGTCTAACGGGACCCACTTCTGCCCATCTTGTAGCTTCTTCTATACTAGAGGCATCCCTTCCATTCATGGCATCAAAGCATCGTTTCATAAAGGCGTGTTGATAAACCTCAGGGGCGGAGAGGAAGGTGCCGCCCATCACGATTAATTCAATTTTGTCCGTACTGTGCCCCATATCTCGTAGCTGCTCTAGACGGTTGGCTACCTGGCGATAAGCATCAAACTCGTTTTGTCTCGCTCGAAGGGTCGCCGGTTCTTCCCCTACGTACGCCTTCGGTGCCGTAGGCAAATTTGTCGGACAATAGATGCACTGCCCTGGACACTTCATTGGTTTTGCCATGACAGCGACTATGGCGACTCCTGAGAGTGTTCGAGTTGGTTTCTTTCGTAGAACTTTGACGACTACACGTTTTTCCTCTTCGGTAGCAAAGGAAAGAATCTCAACATCAGAGGGGAATCGGGGTAAATGGTAACGTCTACAAAGGCGTCGTTTTAATTTCTGGAGTTCCTCTTTGTTACCAACACGACCTTTCAGTACTTCACGAATTATTGCTTTCGCTACCTGCTGCAATTCAGCATTCACCATTAAGATTTGAAGCCTCTTGTAGAGAAAGAAAAACTGCGATAGTACCGAGTGGGCTGCTACTTCGTACCTCTATCTTCTTCTCATTCGTTCGGGTTTAGGTTGACCTACTGCTACATCTTCAAGAACTCTTTTGATGTAGTTGCGTCGGTTTCGTAGCCGAGGAATAGGAGTTCGGCGTACCTTTCCTTTAACCTTGGGAGTTTGACTCCTTACCTTACCAGCTTTAGTTAAAGATCCGTGGGAGCCTGGCATATTTCATCACTACCTCGGTGTTTACTCGTCAAGCTTTAAGGATTTCCGTTTTATCCACAGTAGGAAGTTTTTTACCATAGATTTGGTTGGTAGGATTCGTTTGGTGTATAATTAATGGACGTAGTCCTAGTTCTGAGTTTTCACGGAGTATGCTGTGTAGACGAACACATGAACCTCATCACCAAAGTCAAGTTTAGTGAAGAGGTTGACGAAGCTTCTGCAAGTATTGAAAGAATTCTTAATGGTGAAAGGGATCCTGTTCTAGAGGAATTCTTCACCCGATTAGCCGAGAAGAACATAACACGGCTATTAGTTGAGTCAAGGCACTTGGCTGAGGAAATGGCACGAGTCTATGGGATCAAAACTGTTCACTCAGAGGACATTGTTTTATGGCGCAAAGTTAGAAGCAAGCTTCTATCACCACTTGTAACCTCTAAACATCGCCAGCTACTCAGAGAAATCGCCTTGGAAATTTCAAGAAGTGCAATCCGAGAAGCTTCAGAGCGAAAGGATCAGTTAATCATACAAGCAATGGGTACGTTAGACGAAATCGAGAGAACATTGAACCTCTTCATATCGAGGCTCCGCGAATATTATGGTCTGCACTTTCCTGAAGCTGCACAGCGTCTAGAAAACGCGCACAGTCTTGTACGACTTATAGTTGAAGGGGGACAACGCGCTTCTATCCGTGAGAATGCGGAATTAATGGCGACGCTACCGAAAACAACAAGAAAAACGCTTACAGCACAGCAATCAATGGGCGCTAAGATTGGTGCCTCAGATATAGCGATTATTCAGAGATTAGCACAACAGTACATCAACCTCCACAATTATAGAGAACAAATAGAAAAATACTTAGACAAAGCGATGCAAGAAGTAGCCATTAACCTTAGAGGCCTAATTGGCCCAATTTTAGGAGCTAGACTAATCAGTTCGGCGGGAAGTATTGAGAAACTCGCACGACTTCCAGCAAGCACGATTCAAGTTCTTGGCGCAGAAAAAGCACTCTTTCGGGCACTAAAAACTGGAGCTCGCCCCCCCAAACATGGTGTCATCTTTCAGCATACCTTAATTCATTCTGCACCTTGGTGGCAACGAGGTAAAATCGCGAGAGTATTGGCAGGTAAAATTGCTATTGCAGCACGGATTGATTTCTACGGTGGACAGTATCTAGCAGAGGAACTGAAACATAGTGTCACTAAACGGATAGAGGAAATTAGGAGGAAATACCCAACAGGGCCAAAGGAAAGGAAGATTGAGGGGAAGCCTCACAGACAACAACGGGCACCTTCTAGGAGGAAAAGATACTCTCAAAAGACTGGTCCCAAAAGACGTCCGGCACGAGAAAAGAGGAGGGCAGAACGTTGACTCGAATCCGCGCAGACCCGAAGCGTCAACAGCTTCATTGGATTCGTTTCGATGACGGGGTAGAACGCCCCGTTACTGTGAGTCTTTCAAGTGGAACGCTAGTATACGGTGAACAAGTAATTTCTGAGGAGGGAAGAGAATTGAGGGTGTGGGATCCCTACAGAAGTAAGCTAGCAGCATCACTTGTTCATGGGCTATCAGTATTCGCCTTCTCAAAGGGAGTAAGTGTACTCTATCTTGGCGCTTCATCAGGAACAACGGCTAGCCATGTCTCTGACCTTGTTGGTGATGAAGGGATTGTATATTGTGTCGAGTTCGCGCCGCGCGTCATGCGAAATCTCATCCAAGTATGCACAACACGAGAGAATATGGTCCCTATTCTAGCCGATGCTCATCACCCAGAAGACTACATGCAGATACCGGAATTGGTAGATATTATCTACCAAGATGTTGCTCAGCCAGATCAAGCCGAGATTCTCATTACAAATGCAAAACGGTTCTTAAAGCCTGGAGGTACAGCCTATATAGCTGTGAAGGCAAGGAGCATTGATGTAGTAGCCAAACCAAGCGATGTCTTCCTGAAAGAGGAACAAAAACTAAAAAACGCAGGATTCACAATCGTGGATCGTATTAGTCTAGAACCTTTCTCCAGCGACCATATTTTTATTAGCATGATTTTTAGCGGCGATATAATTGACTAAATTCTCTGGTTTTCTTTCTCAACTTGAACGCGAAGTAGCACAGCTAAATAATCACATGCCGCGAACTAAGAAACCCTTAGAACAATTACTGATAGAGCAGAAGCCTTCATTTCTTACTCGAGACGGACAGATAAGCACTATTCGAAGAGAAGAGTTAGAGCAACTAGCAGAACTGGTACCGCAGAGACTTCATTCAATGATTATGCTTCCCTTTACTATTCTTCGACGTACGTCATTAGGCCCAGGTGCTCATACAATTGGCGGTACAAAACTTGAACAATTCACAGCACTTCGAATCATCAATAAGGTCACAGCCACCTTCGAAGTTTGGCGCGAGGTTTCACTTCCCAAATACCTTTATCCACCCGAGATATCACTTCTAAGAAGAAAAATGCCTACAATAACAACTTTAGGATTCGGCTTGTAATATGTCGGTACGAGAGAAATATCAAGAAGAAATCCGGGAAGTTATAGGTACTGCTGTTCGAAACCACGCAACGTCATTTAACCACAATTACTGTTTCGATTCAATAATCAGTGATGAAGACGAGAAAATCCGAATCGTCATCAAGTTTAGCAACACAATTGATAATGTATGGCCTGAGGCACTACTGGAACTACGAAGGATAGGATATATCCTACGTTGTACTCCTTTGATTGTAGGAGAACGGACACGCAAGCAACCAATTCAGGATGGTATTGTTTACTCTCGGGGAGATGTTGCGGCGATTAACCTAGCAACGTTGCAACAAATGCTTGTTGAAAAGATTCTACCCTATATGAGGACGCGAAAGGGAGGGATCTATGTAAAGCTTGACTGCAAACAGTTGAGAGAGCAGCGCGAAGCTAGAAATCTTTCGCGAGGATATGTAGCTGGAGAAGTTGGGGTTTCAAGGCGGGCAATCTATGAATATGAAAGAGGGATGATGAATCCTACAGTTGAAATTGCGATACGTCTTGAAGAGTTATTAGAGACTAAATTAATTGAACCGATTAATCCTCTGAAATTCGATACCACTACTCAAGATGATTCAACGATTAGTGATTCGGAAAAGACAACGCAACTTTCTCAAGAAGTAGATTTAATGTTTTCACGGTTAGGCCTTGATTCCACCGCAACTTCAGAAGCGCCCTTTGATATGCTAACATCACTTCAAAGCAGTGTTGTACTGAGCTGTTTGAAACAGAGTATCAAATTGATAGACAATCGTCGACTGATATTCCTTGCTAGGCTATCAGAGGTTCTTAAGGAACATCCAGTGATTATTACTTCTGAGCAAACCAGTACTAAATCAAAAGATGGAATCCCAGTAGTTACTATCAAAGAACTAATGTCCATCCAAAATCCGAACGAACTTATTTCGATGATTCAGGAGCGCCGAGGAACCTAATGTGTTCGAGCAATACAAAGAGGGGCAGGTGACCTTTCTCAGTCCACGGATTCAGAAGGTTCCAACAACGAGTATGCCTGTTTTCTACAATCCACAATCAGAACTAAACAGGGACATTACTATCAGCGCAATCCAAGCTTTCCTAAACAGTCATGGAAAAATGGAAGCAAGAGTATGTACACCTCTTGCAGGGACTGGAATACGTGCTGTTCGTATTGCAAAAGAGGTGGATGGAATCAAATGCGTAGTTGCAGGTGATTGTAACCCAAATGCTGCCGAACTCGTCAAGAGAAATTCGGAATTAAACAAGGTTTCTGAGATTATAGAAGTTCATCATAGTGATGCCAATCTTCTACTAACTCAACACCATCGACATAAACTAAGATTCGATGTTATAGACATCGACCCATTTGGTTCACCGCGTAGTTTCCTAGCAGCTGCAATTGGAGCACTGAAATCACCGAGTCTTCTATGTTTGACAGCAACAGATATGCCTGTTCTAGTGGGTATTCGTCCTAGGGCTTGTGTTAAGCGATACGCTGCAAGACCTGCTAGAACAGATTATGGACACGAACACGCTATCCGTCTACTTCTAGGGTGCGCTGTTCGTGAAGCTGCGTCCCAAGATATTGGACTCAAGCCTTTACTCGCAATCTATGCCGATCATTACATACGAGTTTTTTGTGAAGCTTCGAAGGGTGATGACGAGACATGGACTGCAGTTTCTCAACTAGGCCATCTCCTACATTGCGATGAATGTGGCTTCCGTAGTTTAGCTAGCACAATACAGCTTTTTCAATCATCATGTCCTGAGTGTAATTCAGCAAGAACCCAGCGAGCTGGCCCGCTTTGGGCAAAACACCTTGGAAGTCGTGATTTCATTGACGCAACTCTACAGCAGGTGCTTCGAAAACCTCTAGGAACAAAACGGCGGCTGACTCGCTTACTCCAACGTTTACTGGAAGAACTGGACGGTCCTCCCATGTATTTTGATCTTCACAAGCTTTGTGATGAGCTTGAGATACCAATTCCTTCACACAAGACCATCATTGATGCTATTCGAGCAAAAGGCTTGTTCTGTTCACGTACCCATTTCTCACCACACGCAATTCGCACCAGTGCTTCTGCGCGATTACTTCGTCAGATACTTCTGCACTGCACAAAAGGAGAACAACATCATGTCTAGATGGGATAGACGAGAGCACTTTCGGAGACAAGCCCGAGAAAGAGGTTACCGCGCTCGAGCAGCCTATAAACTTCTAGAGATAGAGAAGCGATTCAAAATACTGCAAGGTGCTAAAAGAGTAGTCGACCTTTGTTGTGCTCCAGGCAGTTGGTTACAAGTGGTTACTCAGCACTGTAAAGAAACCGATGCCAAAATAATAGGCGTGGATACTGCTCCTACGAAACCAGTAAAGGATGAAAAGCTTATCAAATGTTCAATCGATACACCCGACCTCGCCTCCCGTATTCGAGAGCAACTAGATGGATTGGCTGACTTGGTACTAAGTGACTGTTCACCTAAATTATCTGGTAATAAGACGCTTGACCGTGAACGGCAATGGTATTTAGCAAAGAAAAGTTTCGAACTGGCTCGCGAGATATTGATTCAACGCGGACACTTCGTAACAAAGATATTTCAATCTGAGCATACTCAAGACCTGGTATTAGCTGCCAAATCTTGTTTTGATTTTGTTAGAATATTCAAACCAAAAGCTTCACTTCAGAGGAGCCCAGAGATTTATCTAATTGCAAAATACTTCCGAGTAGCGCCCATTAAACAGGATTGAGGCGCTCTGCAAGCCACGTGTTTAACTTGACGCAGTACCAAGAAGTTATTGGTTGCCCTTCGCCACACTGCTCAATCTCTTTGCAAGTGAAACAAGGACACCCTTTGAGTGTGTTCCATTCGGGGTTCTCTTGCCAAACAAGTCTAGTCACTAAGGCGCCATTATGTTGGTCTTCAACTTCCTTGACGTGTCCCTGCCTCTTCAAAGACTCAACCATATTTCTAACATCGGAGGCGCTTTGTTCTAATTCTTGAACTAGCTCCGAGAGGAGGAGGCCTGTTCTTCCTGCCTCTTTTAGAAGAGCGATTGCACGAGATTCCATTATTCACTTGAAAGGTGGTATCACTGGATAAAAAATCTTTCAGTAGAACTAATCGCGAAAAAGAGGAGCGGGGGGCGATACTATCGCCCCAAGGACAAGTTATAGGGGGACTTCGAGTTCTAGTTTCTCCACTAGTTCTTTGTATCGATTACGAACAGTTACTTCTGTTACTCGCGCTACAGCTGCAACTTCGCGTTGTGTACGACGTGAGTTCTCAAGAACACTTGCTACATAGATAGCAGCAGCAGCCACCCCAGTTGGACCACGTCCACTTGTGAGCCCTTTGATTGCAGCCATTTTTAGGATTTTTACTGCGTGTGCTTGAACCTTACCGACGAGTTTGAGTTCGCTAACGAAGCGGGGAACATAGTCGATTGGCGAGGTGGGTGGAATTGACAGCTGAAGTTCACGAGCGATAAATCGATAGCTTCGACCGATTTCCTTCTTACCCACTCGTGATACTTCCGCGACTTCATCTAGAGTTCGGGGAATCCTAGATTGTCGGCATGAAGCGTAAAGGGCTGCTGCAGCAACACCTTCAATTGATCGACCACGAATAAGACGCTGTTCTACTGCACGTCGATAGAGCATTGCTGCAATTTCACGAACCGTTCTCGGAAGACCTAGGCTTGATGCCATACGATCAAGTTCGGATAAAGCATATGCAAGATTCCGCTCTGTCGCATCAGATACACGAATCCTACGTTGCCATTTACGAAGCCTGTAAATTTGGGCACGGCGTTTGGGGGCAAGGTCCTTTCCGTAGCTGTCACGGTTCCGCCAGTCAATCATTGTCGATAACCCCTTGTCATGAATTGTATATGTCAGGGGTGCGCCAACTCTAGCGCGTTTCTCTCGTTGCTCTTGATCAAAAGCCCGCCACTCAGGACCCTCATCGATGATGCGATCTGTTAGGACTAACCCGCAGTTTCTGCAGACGATTTCAGCTCTCTGATAATCCTTTACTAACTTGTCATCGCCGCAGTCTGGGCAAAGCGATATTGTGGGAGCACTTACTTCTTTCGTCGTTTACTTCTGCCTCCTCTGGACTTGGCCTTCGCCTGGAAAAGAGCCGACCCTGGAGGCAATGAATCCACAGTGATTTGTGACTCTGGTTTTATAGATGCAAATGGTCTACTAATAGGTCCGAAAATGTCTATTATAGTTCCAACTAGTTTCGATTTAGTTGTGTATAGCCGTGTGCCTAGGCGGATAGCTTGTTTTACCCGCGCAATAATATGACCTTGCGCAGAGAAATGTAAAACCGCGCCTATTTGAAGCAGCATATCGACTCCTGGGAGGCGAAGATCTGGTTGGGATAGAAGATTGGAACCGCACTGTCTCTTAAAAAGGTTTTCTTGCTTTTCTATCGCGAAGCATTGTCTTTACACTATGTTCTCTACCACACTCGATTCGTGTTTACTTATCCGAAAAATCGAGTCTAATACCTGAAAAGGTCTAGGTTTTCAGTTCTTTACGAGCGGGTCTTTCCCTTAAGGGTCTTCATTTTCCTTGCTAATTCTTTCAGTAGAAGTGTTTTCGAGCGTTCTGGTGTTTTCCTAATGAGAACTAGGCCAGGTGTTCCCCACCAACTTGCTGGATACCGCGCTTCTGTTTTTACCTTGAATTCTAGTCCTAATCGACGAGCTGCAAGGGTAATTAACTCGACATCCACACTAGGAAGAGCTAATTTCTTGGGAATTCGTCGCCCGGAGCTGCGGGAACGTCCTGCCTCGAAATAAGCTGGATAAACATAGTAAAATCCTGATTGTCTCATACAAAATCATTGTTATACACTTATCCGCTCGCAATAAATTTTTCGTGTTGTGATAATTTAGCAAGTCTAAAAAACATTAGAGTGTGCCGAGTATACTATGCACGAGTTCTCGACAGCAGTAGGTATTGTAAATGCTGTGAAGAGAGCAGCAGGTTCACACAAAGCAACCAAGATAATCGCCATTCGCCTACAAATTGGACCGTTATCAATGCTCAATCATGATCAGTTGATATTTGGCATTGAAATAGCTGCCAAGGGGACCATCCTAGAGGGTGCTGAGATTTCGATTGAGGTTCTAGCGGTAAAGACTCTCTGTAAGAATTGTGGCACAGAAAAGGTGATAGAAGAACAAAAACCGATATATGATCTGCTAGCCACTTTGATCTGTGATAAATGCGACAGTAAAAGTTTGGAAATTACTCAGGGTCGGGAATGCGTAATTAAGGATATCAAAGCCGTTGTCGACTCTGACTGAACACTATTCGCTTAGCATTAGTGCATCGACGCCGCCGGTTTGACCCGGTCTGCTCGTAACAACTGCCTTACCTTTTTCCGTTTCAATAATCGTACCTTTTGTGATGATTCCACGCCGATCCAAGTCCACATCAGCAGGGTTCTTTAAGACTTGAATAATCCTCAGTTTCTCTGATTTACCTGTTTGCCTGTCAATTACGTTTGCATGAGAAGCAGCAAGAAGACCCGGTCTTTTGCCTCCACCTAGAGCGCGTTTAAAGCGAAGCTTCTGCTCACCCACTATTGTTTCGGTGGCCTGACTACCTCGCTCGTATTTCCGATGTTTCCGAGATGACCTTCGACGGGCACCAGTTGAATATCTCTTAGACTTTCCTTGCCACAACGGCATTACAGTAACCTCTAGCTGCATTGGACCAAGTCAGATGGCTTTAAACATTTCGGGAATTGCAAAGAGCTAAAGGCATCATTCAGAGCTGTTCCTAGGTATAATCTGAGGTGGATATTTCATGTCAGATGATGATTTCAGCCGAGTAGAGCTTGCTCATGGTGCAGGTGGACGAGCGATGACCAAGTTCCTAAAGGAAATCGTCTTTCCATGCTTTCAACTAAACAAGATTGACGGTGGGATTGGTTTACCGTCAGCTGATGATGGGGCTACGATTCCCCTAGGTGACAGGGAACTTGTTATTTCAACAGACAGTCACACGGTTACCCCACTATTTTTTGCCGGAGGGGATATTGGAAGGTTGGCTGCCGCTGGTACTATAAATGATGTAGCAATGATGGGGGCTCGCCCGATTGTTATGACCTGCGCCCTACTTATTGAGGAGGGGTTTTCAATAACTAACTTGCATCGTATTCTTCGTTCTTTAGCAGCTACAGCACTTGAGGAGCGGGTAGCAGTTATCGCAGGTGATACAAAGGTTATGCCAAGAAATACAATTGACAAGCTTGTAATCTGCACAACGGGTGTAGGTATTATAGAACAGGGAAAAGCTATAGTTGATAGCGGTATTCAGCCTGGCGACAAAATCATAATCACAGGGTCTATTGGAGATCATGGTATTGCCATACTTGCTGAAAGAGATGGGCTTACGTTTGGCACCGAACTCAAATCAGATACTGCACCTTTATGGTCCACTGTTAAAGCGTGCCTAGAAGTAGGTGGTGTTCATGCAATGAAAGACCCGACACGAGGCGGCGTAGCTTCAGCGTTAAATGAATTAGCTACAAAGTCAGGTGTGAGTATCTGGATTGAAGAAGAGAAATTGCCAATACGACGCGAAGTTCAGGCGGCTAGTCAGATGTTGGGACTAGACCCACTTCAAGTAACATGTGAGGGGGCTGCTATTATTGCTGTAGAAAGAGAAAAAGCTGATACAGTACTTGACGCAATTCAGAAGACCCGTTACGGTGTTAATGCAAAAATATTAGGTGAGGCAAAAGAAGACAGGCAAGGGCTGGTTCTTATGAAGACAAAAGTTGGAGGCACTCGAATTATCCAACAACCTTGGGCAGAAGCGATTCCACGCGTTTGCTAGCCGAAAATTTTGCTAAAATTTCTTCAATACGTTCCCAAAATATTGAATTATCACATACTGTAACAGGCTCCTTACTTTGAAGCCTAGTTCTAGATTCGGTCAAAAGAAACTTCGTGACTTGTTTTACAAGATACTCTAATAGTAATGGATTACAGTCTTTTGCACTGCACAGAACGATGAGAGCATTTGGTAATGACTGGAATGTGAACCTCCATCGCCCTGCATCAAGCCGTTCAATACAATCTCCTGAGGTTACCTGTCTCACGAACATATTCAAAGCTGTAAAAAGACCACAAAGAATTGATGGATCAGTTTTCATGCTGTGGGGCTTGATGATGCGATAGAATAACGGACATCCTGATTCGCGCATAACAAAAATAGCATGAATGCCAGTAGATTTTCTATATTCTTCCTTTTCCTTATCTACTGCTGGATTTGGTGAAGTGGTATAGAAGCGAGCCAAATCAGAAACCTCAACAGATATGGCTCTAACCGCAAGTATGAATTTAAACTCATAAATTGGAATACAAAGGAGTTACTAATCTAGTCACTAGTTTACTGATTCCTGCTGTTTTTCTTGTTGTTGTATCCTACGAATCATCCTGCGGAGTTGGATTTTGAGTTTCTCAAGATCGTAGTCAAAACCAAAGTAGTCTGCGAACATCTGGCTTGTAGTCAATTCTTTGGATCGTCCTTGGGGTTGTGACTCTAAGAAACCTAATCCTTCAAGTTGTTTGATGTGCTTATAGCTGTGTGACCCACGGTACTCAACGACTTGGGATTGGAGTACTGGCTGTTTAAGAGCAATGTACAGCAGGGTCTTCAATTCACCTAATGAGAGAAGACCATGAGGAGCTAGAGTAGCAACCCGTTCGCTAAGATTAGGGTCTAGTTGGAGTACAAAACGTTGGCGAGGAAGTTGAGCTAGGACTAGAGCACCTCCCCGGGTTTTATATTCGTCAACGAGTTCATTGAGTATTTCGCGAATACGCTTGAGTGTGGGCAACTGGGTAGCATCTTGAATTTCATGAATTGAGAGAGGGCGTCCTGAAATGTACAGAGCTGCTTCAACAAGTCTTTTGTCATCCTGCATCAATTTCAACCTCGTCTCCATTTACCTCTAAGAATCGGATTAGAATATCTCCATAATCTGTATCTTGTGATACGAGTACTTTATCATCAGCTACTAGAAACATCAGAGTAAGAAATATACGGATAATATCAATACGGGTTAAACCCTGTACAAATTCGAAGAAAGAAACAGGATTCTTCTTGCGACTAGCTTGACGTAACTGCTCAAATATGCTGTGCATCCATTTCCCGAATTCGAAATCAGATTCTTGTTTCCGACCAAACGCCTCAGGCTGGGGTAGTGTTGTAATGCGACGTTTTCGTTTTCGCTTAGTAGAAGGGAACACCAATTCACGCAGTGCTTCTACGAGTTCCGTTTCAGAAACAGGACGGACCTGTTGTCTAAAGGGAGGACGAATTGGTGGAAGAAAAATATCTTCCTCAATTTCCGTGATTTCCTCCTCCTCACGACCAAATTCTAGAAGATACTCTGTTTTGTAGCGGAGTAAAATCGCCGCAGAAAGAAGGGCCCGTCCGCATATACGGAAATCAAAATCTCCAACAAGAAGACGACCTATGAATCCATTAACTAACTCTGCTAGGTCAATCTCCCAAGGACTGACTTTCTGGAGTTCTAAGATGTCAGTTAGGATTCGCCAAGGTTGATGGAGCCAGAAAGGGTCCTGACTTCTTGTCGTCAATAACCTCACTTTTTATGTAATTGTAATGGTATATTGCCCACATTATTTTTAGAAAGGCCGCAATGCACACTGTAGATACTTCCTTCACCTGATAATTGATACATAAATGCTCCGAAGGGAACATTCTCCAACCATTAAACCGAGAGTTACTAACAGTGCACAAAATAAAACACACTTAATTTCTAGAAGTCGGCTTCTCTACCATCAAGACTCCCTCTTCGAATTTTATCGAGAAGACACGAGACAGACCATCGACCATCGCAACGCCATACAAAGTGTGGGCCCAACGAATGGTAATCTCGTTATGAGAGATTAATATGAATTGAGATTTCTGAGCCAGTTTATCGAGTAGTTTTGCGACGCGCTCGGTATTTGTAGGATCAAGTGATTCATCAATCTCGTCTAGGAAGAAGAAAGGGGCAGGTTGGTGAAGCTGAAGAGCAAATATAAAGGCAAGAGCTGTAAGCGCTTTTTCTCCCCCAGAAAGTGCATCAAGATATTGTATACGTTTTCCTTCAGGTCTTGCTTTCATGCGAATCCCACCCAAGAAGGGATTCTCGGGGTTCTCTAGTTCTAGCTCTCCTTCTCCGTCTGCCAGCTGCTTATAGACCTCAGCGAAGTGCCTTGAAATGCTTGTAAAAGATGTCATGAATACCTTGAACTTCTCTGCTTCAGCTTTTCGCATTGCTTCAAGTATCGCTTCGCGTTCATCACGAATACTCTTTTCCTTCTCAGATATTTCTTGGTAGGCTTGTCTAACAACTTCAAATCTTTCAATGGCCTTTTGATTAATTAAACCAAGTTCTTCTCGTTCTTGCTCCAGTTCAGTAAGTTGTTTCCGTAAGCTATAGACGCTAGAAGGTAATATTGGCGCCAGCGGTGGCTTCATTCCTTTTACCTTTTCCTTTTGTGTTGCCAAGCGTTCTTCCCAATTCTCAATTCGAACTTCAAGTTTAGATAACCCATTCCGTTCCTCGCTGATTCTAGTAGTTAACTCCTCTACCAATTCAGCCAATCGCCGTCGTTCAGATTCGTTCTCTTCTAGCTGCTGCTCCAGAGTTACAAGCTCGTTTTTCAAATCAATTACTTCTTGAGCAAGAGCATCTGCTTGGGCTTGCGCGGCTTCATTCTCCTTCTCACAATCTCCAAGTTCACCCTTAACGCGCTCGAACTCATTATTCAATTGTAATAGTTCCTTCTGCAAACGATTCTGCTCAGTTTGGGCAAAACGCATTTCACTACTCTTCTCAGCCAATTGGAGTTCTACTTCACGAAGTTGCGCCTCGAGTGCATCGAGTTCTCCACGAAGGCGGTTGATAGTACTATCAGTACTACTCCTCTCTAACTCTGCTAGTTTCTCTTGGTATCCTTGGCGTTCTGTGACTAGCTGGGCTATTCCCTCTTCTTCTTGCTTTTGTTTTTGAGTTAAATCATCTCTAGCTAGCTCTTCTTCCCGTAAGCTCTCTTCAAGTTTTATGACACTCGTTTTTAATGCAGTGAGTGATTCCTCTTTATCCGTTAAATCACCCCTTGCATCACTAAAACGCTGCTCTATTTTTGTTAAATTTCGTTGCGCGACCGCGATTTGTTCACTGAGTGAATTGTTGGAACGCGTTAATTTCTCAAAATCCCGATTCAACGATTCGCGTAATTCACGCAACTCTTTCAGTTTTCTTTGCAGTTCAGGAATCAAACTCTCTTCTTCTAAAGATAGAGATGGTAAGCGTTTGTAGTAACCACCAGTTAGAATGTGGTTTGGCTCAACAACATCACCATCGATTGTAATTTTCCTAAATCCTGGAGCTTTAATCAATCGTGCAATAGGCAGATCTTTTACGATAATTGTATGGCCAAATGCAAACTCAAATGCAGAACGGAACTTCTCGTCAAAGGACAGAAGGTCAATGGCGTTGCCTATAACACCTGGAGACTTATTCTCATAGGTGGAGGGATTAGGACTGATTGATGCAAGAGGTATGAACGACGCGCGACCGATTTTGCTTTGTTTCAGATATCTTATACACCGAGCCGCTGTATCCTCATTGTCAACGACAATGAAATCCAATCTTCCTCGACCTGCAACCTCCAGAGCTACAGCATATTCTGTTGAGGTTTTCCCTAGACTAGCAAGAGTGCCGTATATTCCAGATATCTGTTTTTCTTCTGCATAACGGAGAATTGCATTGATTGCTGCTTGCCGTGACATTCTAAGCTTCCCAAGTTCACGGATAGTCTTAAGACGGGTTCGCGCCTCCAACAGTTCATCTTTTGTCCTCTGAATTAGCTGTTCAAGTTCAGTTTGTTCTCGTCTATGGTCAAGCATCGAAGTGCTTGTTGCTCGTTGTTGTTCTTGGATTTCCATCATCGAATCTCTTTTCTGTTGAACATCAACTTCTGTTTCTTCAAGTAATCTTCGTGCTTCTTCAATTTCTTGTTCTTGGTCTGAGACTAATGAGGAACTCATTGCGATTTGTTGCTGTAGATTAGCTATGTTCTGTTTAGCTACACGGAACATAGCTTTTATTTCACCTAGCTTTCCCCTTCTCTGTTCAATAGTCTCTGTTAGGGAAAGGACACTCGTTCTCGACTCTAGATAGTCAGTGTCGGGTTTAGAGAGTTGTACTGAAATCTGCATTAATTCCTTACGAAGAGGAGTGATTTTTGTCTTCAGTGCAGCTGCATCACCCTCAAGTTTCAATACTAGTTTTTCTAAACTAGAGTAGTTATCCGACTCGCTTCTCTCCAAAGATTGAAGATGAGTTATACTAGCGGAAACGGATTCGGTTTGGCTTCTAAGCTTGCTCAAGGTGATTTGAAGCCCACTAATTTTCTCGGTAATCCGCGATTTTTCTACTTCTTTAGCATGGCTCGAGCTTTCAAGGTCTTTCATCCGCACCTCAATTGTCTTGGCGGCACTTTCTAGAGCAATGATTTGTTCTTTTGATTCCTGTTTTTGTTGTTCAAATTGATTTATGGTCTTGGATAAAGCAGAGAACGCGTTCTGTAAATCATTTAGACGTTCTTCAACACGGGCTAGCTCAGCGAATGCTAACTCACGTTGGAGCAGCCCGATTTTTTCAGTTATTTCTTGCCAGCGAAGAGCATCACTTCGATCACGTTCTAATCGTTCGTATTCTTGACGGATTTCTTCTGTACGCACTTGAACTAGACCCAGGTTTGCATCAACTTTTTTGAGCTCTTCCTCGATTTGCCGTTTCTTCTCATCATAAACTGAAATGCCAGCGATGTTTTCAACTATTTGACGGATTTGAGTAGATGACATGCCGACGATATTTGATAGCTCAGTTTGGAGGACGATATTGTACCCCTCAGGATGCAATCCAGCGGCACCTATTGTATCTAGAAGCTCTGTTCTTGTGCAACGTTTCCCATTAAGACGATACACACTAACACCGCTTGTATCAATTTCCCTGCTAACCGAAACCTCATCAGCGTCTATCGGAAGTTGCCTGTCCTTGTTATCGAAAACCATCGTCACACGACAGAATTTTGCAGGAGAATTTCCTTCACCGCCATTGTACAACAATGAGGCGAAGTTTTCTGCTCGGAGAGCTTTACTACTCAATCGACCTAGAACAAAGCACACTGCGTCGAGAATATTGCTTTTTCCACAGCCGTTCTTTCCAACAAAGACAGTCAGGCCTTTGTTAAAATTCAAGGTCACTTTTCGTGCCCCGAATGATTTGAACCCTGAAAGCTGTAATTGCCGGATATGAGCCACGAGAGTATCCCCGTCAACTTCGCCAAGTTTTCGAATTTAATTTTAATAATAGGCTTCCCGTCAGGAAGCCTGACATATAAGAGCGGGTAATATCCCTAGTGTTTTTTAACCTTGTTCTATCTTTTCTACCGCTCTTCGGAGACTCCTGATAATAAGGCCTAAGCTGGGGGCTGCATCTTTTCCTGCAATCGCTACAGCAAAGGTCTTCATGCCGTGAACTGTTATTGTGTAACCATTCTCTGACTCGATGTAAAGGACCTGCGATGTACCCTGGTTAACAGCAGTGTTGACATTTTTTGATTCATTATATAATGCCAAAACACTAGCGGCAATCTTGGAATGATCCTTTTCTGTCAGTGTTTGACCTGCAGCTACTTTCCCTGAGGAGGAGGCGACGATTAAGCCTTCGATTTCAGGTATAATATCCATAATTTGGCTGAGAATTTGTTCAATTGCTTCCTTGTTAGGCATTGAAGACACGCTCACGATTCTAATATACCTAAGACGATGCCCTATTCTGAGATAAGTGTTTAGAAGATAAAAACTGTTCTCTTTAGTTTAGGAGAACGATTAGTCATAAGCAGAGTTCAAGACATTCAAGGAGACAAACCACCTTCGGGTGTATCGATAAGAATCAGGAATTATTCTCAATCAGAATACTTGACCCCTCCAATAACAACAGAGCATGTTCTGATTACTAGGATACCTTTATAACTAAATCAGGAGACTGATTAATTAGAAGCAAAGTGTGGGTTCCTAATGATAGGTGGAAAGGCATTAAAAGATACTCTTAAGCGTTTGGAAGCTCATGAAGGTGTACGTGGTGTAATAATCACGAATATGGAAGGATTACCCATAAAGTCGACTCTCGGTGCTGAAAAAACTGAGATAATAGCTGCCCTCATCACCTCTCTTATTGGGAAGGCAAAACGGGTTGTGGATGAATTGGGTGAAGAGTTGGGAGCTAACTTCATGAATTTTCTTACTATTTCAACACCTGAAAGTGAGATATTGGTCGCCCCCGAAGAAGATTATATTTTGATATTATTGAAGAGTACTTAGGAATTTGTATTTCTGAAACCTACTCCCCAAAAGAATTTAAGTCGCCAATCAAATGATTAAAACTACAAGCCCTGGTGGAAAGGAGCTATCTAAATGCACCCTGTAAAAACCTTTGACGAAATCCTCGCTGATGTCATCAAAAGCGAGGGAGGAATCAAGAAGTGCATCCTTGTAGACAGAACTGGACTCACGATTGCCCATGTCTCCAAGTTCAGCTATTATCCTCTCGATGTTGATGGAATAGGCGCTATCGCTAGTGCCGTTTTCTGTGCAAGTGAAGAGCAGGGTAAGAACTTGGATGTAGGTAATCTAATTATTGTTACTTCAGAATTCGATGATGGAAAAATCTTCGCTGCTGGTGCCGGTAAAGGCGTTCTGTGTGTTATTACTGACAAAGAAGTCAATCTTGGCATGATCAGAATGGTGATGAAAAAAGCAGCAACAGAACTAGCTAAAGTTCTCGAAGAATTCTTGTCCGAGAAACCATCAGTTGAAACTGGTAAAACTGACTCTGAAAGAGAGGAACTCCGAGCGGCACTAGGAGAACTGGAAAGGGGATAAGAAGAACTCCAACAAAGGAGGAGCACCCAGTGAGGAAAGACACACAAGGCAGAATGCATTTTAAAATCGTGTTTTGGGGACCCTCACTTTCAGGTAAAACAACAGCCCTTCGATGGATTTACGATAACGTTGAGGGGTTACAGAAAGGTAGTTTCACATCTGTAGCCGACCACACGGGTCGAACTTTGTTCTTTGATTATACTCCGGTTCAAGCAACAGAGCAAGTAGTCTTTGAAATATATACTGTTGCTGGTCAGAAACGGCACGCAGGACAGCGTAAGGTAATTCTAGAAGGCGTTGATGGCATAATATTCGTAGCGGATTCATCTCCTGACCAAATGGAAGCAAATATCGAAAGCCTGAACGAGCTTCGCGAATTACTTGGGCCTCGGTTGGGTCATGAGGTTCTCCTTCTCGTTATGCTCAATAAGCAGGATTTACCAAACGCTATGCAAAAAGATGTCATGCTAGCAAAACTAGGCCTTGGCAATGTAACATGTTTCACTACCTGCGCTCTGTCTGGAGAAAACGTGAAACGAACCTTCCGACAAATAACCCGAGATATCTTAATGCAGCATGTATACCAAGCTCCAGCAAAAGCATCAGCGAGTTAAGTTAACATTGATGTTATCGAGTTCACCGGAAATTGAGGCAATCCTTGAAGAACTCACCAAGTCACTAGATGACGTAGAAGCTGCAGTAGTAGTTGGCATAGATGGATTACCAATCGCAGCGAATTTACCAGAAGAATTTGATGAAACTCTAGTAGCTGCTATGAGCGCTGCCCTCTTAACTGTAGGAGAACGTGCCGCATCCGATTTAGGGAAAGGCGACCTTCATCAAGTCTTTGCTCAAGGTGCCACTGGTGCAATAATTATGGTCGCTGCTGGACAAGATGCAGTTCTTATGGCAAGTACGACTATCAGTGCTGTCACTGGTCTAGGCTTGGTCTTCATTAAAATGGAACAAGCAGCTGCTAAAATTTCCAAGCATCTGTAATTTCCATATCCTAATCATTCCTTTGACCTGTTTATTAAGGAAAGGTTAAATATTGTGCACCATTCGCACTACCATAGGAGCCGCCTATGCCAAATATCATGGGACCTTTCTATCATATTTATTCATGGCTTCTTTGGCGACAAATCAAAGATGCGCCCATGCCAAAGCATATAGGCATAATTCTTGATGGAAACCGCCGCTATGCTCGTGAACAGAATAAAGACGCAGGATTTGGTCACGAACAAGGCGCCAAGCGGATTGATGAAGTGCTGGATTGGTGCTTCGATGCAGGAATAGAAATCGTCACAATATATGTATTCTCAACGGAAAACTTTGATCGGAACGAAACAGAAATAGAGAAAATAATGGAACTAGCATGCCAGCAATTCTTAAGGGCTGCAGGTTCAGAGAGTATTCATCGGCATAAAGTACGTGTACGTGCAATTGGTCGTCTTTCTCTTTTACCTTCAAAGGTATTATCTGCAATACGAGAAGCAGAAGAGTCGACAGAAGCCTACGAGAATTTCCAACTCAATGTGGCTATTGGATATGGCGGTAGAACTGAGATTGTTGATGCTGTGCGTCGAATTGCCGAGAGAGTTAAAACCGGAGAAATCAACCCTAGAACCATTACAACTGGAACAATAGAAGAACACCTTTACACTGCAGGTATTGCAGATCCCGAATTGATAATTCGTACGTCTGGAGAAGAGCGTTTGTCTGGATTTCTATTATGGCAATCTGCCTACTCGGAACTCTATTTCGCGGACATCTTTTGGCCAAAGATAAGAAAGATTGATTTCTGGCGAGCATTAAGGACTCTACAACAACGTGAGCGGCGTTTTGGTAGATAGGAGCTGATGTAGATACCACGTGGAAGAAGGAAATCAACTGCAATCCTCGTTGATAGTTCGATAACAGTATCAAGTGCAATGCTATTGCCACAACTTCGGATTCTAGTGGAGGAAAAGATAGGACGTATAAAAGTTGCAAAGGTAGTGCTGTTACAAGAACAGGCTCAAGAATATTCAGAAGAAATTACCCAAAACGGATTTCTTCCTGTGATTGTACACGACGATTTGGATGTTCATTTTGCACTAGAGGCAATGGAACTCGTCTATAATGAGAAGATACAAATTATTGTCATCGTTACAGAAAATAGGAATTTGCTCCCACTTCTAGTTAAGGCACAAGAATTAGGAAAAGAAATCAACCTTATCCAAATAGGTGACACTCCAAATAACGGTTTACAAAACGCAGCTGATCATGTCTTCCCAATGAAGATTAGTTAATCACTATAGAAGTCCACGCTTCATCAGAAGTGAGAACTCTTCCATTGTCAGCTTCTCGCCCCGTTTGAATTTCTCCAAAGCAGTACTTGCCTTTTGTTCAAGGCGTTCCTCCATAACTTGAAGCTTTTCTAGACGTTGTCTCAGACGAACCTCGCCAATCTCCTTTCGAAGTCGAGCCGACTCCTGTTTAGCTTCAATGAAGCGTCGGTGCGACTCGTCAGCCTCACGACGGACTTCTAAGTAGCGCCGGTGGGCTTCATCAGCACGCTTCCTTAACACGTCTACTTCAGCATAAGCTTCAATCATGTGCTGATTTTCTTCTTGTGATTGGCGAGCAAATTCTAATACAGAGTTATGATGAGCGTTCATAAGAAGGCGAAGGTCCTCTATCTCACCGCGCGCACGAACACTTTCCTGTCTCTTCGACAGCATTTGCTCTGCTATCTCCAAGTCCCCTTCTATAAGAGCGATTTGTTCAATGAGTTCCCGTTCTTGCTTTAAATCTAAAACAGATGTCTGTAGAGTCCATTCGAGCTCTCGTACCCTTTTTCGTAGGACATGCACTGGAGTTGTTACAACGTCCTTGATTTTTTCAGCCACTTCTTCAGTATCCTGACGCTCACCAATCTTTGCCTTAAGTTTTTGGTGAACCTCATCGCGTTGAATTTTGAAATCAGCTACCTTCTGATTATACTCATCCCGTTTCTCGCGATGTTCCCTTGCTTTAGCTAGCCATTCTGCTACGAGAGAATTAAGGCGATCACGTTCCTTTACTAGCTCTTGTGCCTCTTTGTTGAGCTGGTCACGTTTTTCTCGGAGCTGGTCTGCAAGCCGACTAATTTCTGCAAGCCGAAGTACAACATCCTCAGTCTTGCTAGTTTCAGCCTTACTAGCCAATAATTAACCACCTAGGGTGTTCAACGGGTGAAAAGGTCTTTTGTGGCTAATGCTTTTAAGATTAACGGCGCTGCACCCTTCTTTTCCTTGAAATGAATTCCTAAAGACAAATCACGTCTTTTCTTCTAGGATTATCCGAGCATCGACGCATTTAGCGCCTTTTGGATAGGAGAAAACTGGATTAAGATCCAGTTCATTGATTTCTGGATAATCGGTGACCAGCTTTGACACTTGAAGGAGGATGTTGACAATGGCATCAATATCACAAGGTTCTTTTCCACGAATACCTGTCAAAATAGGATAGCCCTTAATTTCTGTAATCATCTCTCTCGCATCATAAGGTATGATAGGCGCAACGCGAAAACTTACATCCTTCAGAACCTCAACGAAAATCCCTCCTAATCCGAAAAGCAAAGTATTACCGAACTGTTTATCTTTTATAGAACCTATTATTATTTCAACGCCTTGTTTCGCGAATTCCTGGACGATTACTCCTGTGATACGAGCACCCTGTTTGTATTTTTCAGCGTTAGCGAGAATTTGTTGGTAGGCAGCCCTTACTTCGTCAGCTGTTTGCAGATTCAGGAACACGCCACCTGCGTCGCTTTTATGGAGGATATCAGGGCTCAGCACCTTTAGCACTACAGCACCTATTTCTGATGCTAGTTGTACTGCTTCTTCCTCAGTAGTTGCGACACCGAACTTTGTGACTGGAATCCCGTATTCCTGCATAATGGCCTTTGACTCGTGTTCTAGAAGGAAGGTACGGTTTTCGGCTCTTGCGGTTGCTATTATTTCCTTGGTTTTGGACAAGGTATTCACCAATGAAGTAAATCTTTTGCTCCTACACTTAAGCCTAATTAAAGATAATTGCTCTACAAGATTTACTTCAAGAATAAGGAAGGCAACTACCTGAAATGTTCAAAACCCTCACCGCCAGTTAAAGTATTAGATATCTGGGTGAACAGAATATCCAAGTTTCCATTTGTTTTTGAGGAAACAGGGGTGACGTTTGACTCGGCAAATATTCGCTGAAGTGTACGATATAATTCGCTAGTTAGTTCACCTTGGAGTTGGTTTCTTGACTTCTCGACATCGAAAACAAGCTGATCAACATCATCAAGCCAAGCCATTATGTGTTCCAATTCAGTTTCTGATAACAAATCTGCTCTAGATAATACATTTAGTTGTGGTAAGTTAAAGCGTACAAGCACTGAGGCAGACAGGAGCAAAGAAGAGACGAACCCCGCAGGCGTTCTCGCTAGCGCAGAATCGATGAGAAATAAAAGCATCTTTCTTTCACCGCCCACAGAAGATACTATGATTGGGCCTGTTTCACGGAAGGCAAACAATTCTATTTGACCTGGAGTGTCAAATAATACAAAGTCAGTACCAAGATCATCTATTTCATCCTTTAGCGTGTCTAGATGTGCACTCATAAGATCTATGGAAGCTATGAGCCCGCCGTTTGGACCAAGATTATATTTTCCCATCACTTCTTGAAGAGAAACATAATCCCGAATATCAATATCAGGTGAGTAGGGTAACAAAACAACTCCAGGGTCAAGATTAACAGTAGCTGCACTGATTTTAGCGTCTTGTAACCATTGAGCGAAAACGCCTGTGAGCGCAGATTTACCCGCTCCCGCTGTCCCGACGAAATAAAGTGAATGTACCATCAGAGTCACATCTCAACTTGGAATCTTCGCAGTGTTTTGATAAGGACATCGATATCTTCAATCTTTAAGAGAAATAGAGGGATTTTTTCCATTTCAGCAATCTTTCTGGCTACCTCGTCAACCTCCTTCAAGCCATGGAGGATAACAATCGAGGGACGCACTGCAGTTCCTAAACCCATTTGAGAAGTTCTTATAGCAACCATTGGTGAGCGTCCTGTACTGACATTAGTGAAAATCGCTGCTCTATGAGGCGTTGCTCCATATAACCTTAGCATTTGTTCTGGTGAAAGCTGAAGAATTGCTCGCAGACTATCGATTGCTGTATACCCATAAATTTCCCGGGAAGGAAGAGAATCCTCTACAACCACCTCACAATCCAAGAAATCGATAAATTGCTTAGAGAGAATTGGAACTAAAAATTCACGTGTGTCCAATAGAACATCAGATGGAATCTCTTCATCAAGAAGACGAATGAACGCACGAACGATATGACCGCCACGCCTCTCATCAATAGCGATTAGACTTTCAGCGAACTTTCGAATAGTATCAACACGTGGCGATTTACGACGTCCACTCTCATAATCACTGACTACAGAAGGAGAGATGCCAAGATACTCAGCTAACACATTTTGAGAGACATTGAATTGTTCTCGCCACTTACGCATAACTCGACCAGGATTTTCAGCCAAGGAAATCTCCCCGGCGATATTCCTTAGCAGAGCTTGAATATTCATTTTTGATACCATCATCTCCACTGAACCCCCAATCGCTCTTAAATAGTATGCCGGAAGATACCGACGCTTTTATAGATGAAGAAACACCTCGCTTTTGATACTCCAATAGGTGAAGTGCCTTGCAGACTACCTTTCCAACAACAATCGATCTTCTTGTACTTGTTATAGCATATTGTTACGTATTCACCATAATCGGAATTGGTGAACTCCTTCGCCGCCTACGTGGTTACTCGCCATCACTAACGCGGAAGATAATCCACCTTGGCGCAGGTTTTTCAGTTTTTACGGTTCCTTTCTACACTCATGCATGGACAGCGATTATTGTTGCTGTCTCGTTCGTACTACTGATCTTTCTTGCTTCGCCGAAGAGTCCTGTGAGCAGCTTAAGAGCGATGTTTGAGGTAATGGCACGCGAAGGAGACTACTTGTCTGGTCACATATGGGGACCCTTTCTTTATGCAATCTCGATAACAATACTAGTATCAATTTTCACTCTGATTCCGAGCTTAACCCAATTCTTTATTTTTCCTGCCATGGCCCTCACAGCGATGTATCTGGGCGATGGTTTAGCACCAATAATTGGCGTTAAATACGGAAAGCATCGATATACAATCGGTAAATCGACTCGGAGTGTTGAAGGTTCTCTTGTTGTATTCTTCGCTACGATAGCAGGAGCACTCCTTTGTTTCTTCTTCTTTGATTGGTTCGCTAGTGGTGGCATACCAACATATGACTTCTTTCAGATAGCAATCTTGACAATTACTTGTAGTATTTCAGCTACAATGATTGAAGGTGTAAGCCCTTCAGGCGCCGATAACATTACCGTTCCCCTCTTAACAACGGTAATCATCTTATGCACAGCGATTATTATTCATCCGCCTTTACTGTCTAGCATTATACCCTAGTCAATCACTGCTTTCCATTATTTTCCTTATCAGTGACCTAGTATATTGCAGTACACGCTGCATAGATGCTTTGTAGGGCTCATCTTCCCCGTATCTGTTTAATAATTTAGAGACTCGGTTCCGTACCTTTGGTATCCATTGTGATAACGAATTAATACCGCCCCAGTGATACAAACCAAGTTTGTCAGCTACGCAAACAATTTTTTCCTCCCATGTTTCGGGTAGAAAACTTCGGTGTGGCAGGCCGACGAGTTTTGCCTCCAGTGCAGTAAATCCTCCAAGCACATGACGTTCAACCACTCGTATTACTTCCCCAGAGCATTCTTCCTTATGGAGAATCAGACCACCAATCATACCATGTGTGACATCATGAGTCTGAGCACGCCCAATGTCATGAAGAAAAGCGCCAATGCTAACAAGAGCTATGTCAACTTCAATGTATTGTGATATCTTTTCTGCAATGTATACTGCTTTGCTCTGTGTCGCTAAACAATGTTTCAAAACCCTCTTATCATAAACATAATGTTCTAGGAGATTTCGATAACATTTAGGGATAGGAATAAGGCGCGGCATTCTGTTTTTATAGCAGTCGAAGAGGTTTTTATGCATCATTGTAATGGTACACTGATGATATTTCGATAATTTTTTTCTGTGATGGAAGTGAGTCGTATCCACAACCCTTGGGAACTTGATGAAGTTCTTCAGAAAATAGCAGATCAGGTTCAGGCACTGGAAGAGAAGCGGAGTGCCTTCACTTCAGTTCTTCACTCAACTAGATTCGACATTGATCTCTGTGCTGAACTCCCTCTTGCAAAGCATAGTCTTGTCGAAGGCAAGCTAGCTGTTAAGCTACCACCAACTGATTTAGGGGGGTTACGAATTTGCGGGATAGATGGTGGACTTCTGAAGAAATCCCTACGCGGGATAGAGCTTGTGATTACAAGAGCAATTGCTACAATCTTCGAGTACAGCCCTTCGGGTCATGTCTCTGCTAAATATTGGCCTCAGGAGGGGGCACTACCAAGAATTAAAGCAAATCTATACCCGATATCACGACGAGAAGCTGAGATTAGTGCCTCTCTCGAAAGAGTGAAGGAAGAACTACAAGTAGCCATTCGGGTGCAGGACCGGCATCCTTCTGAACTCCTGTTAATTGACGGGTCAATTCTGCCCCAAATCACTGACCAGCCATCATCCCATTCAACCTTAGTAAATCAACATAAAGAAATTCGTTCACTTTATGACGGTTTATACACAAAGGCTGAAGATACTGGAACCTTACTAGCAGGTATTGTAAAAGATAGTCGGAGCAACCGTTTCATGAACTTGTTGGGTGAACTCTTACCACATCTAATGAAACGATATCCGCAACTAGCAGCACTTCAAGAGTGTGATTACCGCACAGCCTTGAGAAGTATATATGACAGCGAGTTCTTTTTCCGGATACTGGAACCAGGTGAACGATCCTGTATTTTCCGTCTAGAAGAAGCTACACCTGCTGAGTTAAAAGCTCAGAAAGGAATTAAGGCTGTACAGAAGAGAACTGTCGTTGGTTTTTACACTAGAACGGCAAAATACGATTATCCTCTCAGAGTAGAGGTATTAGTGCCCAAACACTACAATCCAGAAGAAGTGGTTACAAAGGTAAGCCTTATGCTTTCCTCAGATAATGATTCACTCGCTTTACCTTCAGTCATAATCGAGGCTGATTCACAAGCACGGCTAGTTGAACGTGATATGGATTTCATATTCACTCAGCTTGCTCAACGCATAGGCCACCCACCAAATTTCTTAAAACAAAGGCGGGAGCGAATGCCATTCCACTAGATGCAATGGTGATGATATGATAATAAGCGATATCTTGGGAACGATAGTATGTCACCAAGACGGTACTCCGAACACTGAAAAATTCTATTTTATAGTGGGTGGACTAGACCTTCAAGAAGAACGTACACCTGTTCACATTGGACAGTATGTGTCTGTTAAAACTGATGAAGGACTTATTATCGCCCATGTAGAAAAAGTTCAAAAAACTAACCGATACTTTTCACAAATTGATGCTGTCAGCGATTTCACTAGAACAGGGAAGCCTTTTAGTGGTATCTTTCCAGTTGATCGCTGGGAATATCTGCTTGCGGAAGCCAAACCACTAGGGCTCTTCAAAGAGGGAAGAGTGCAACGACTGACCTATCCACCATCCCCTGGAGCACAAGTTCGTATACCAGACACTAAAGTACTGTCTGATTTCCTTGGCTTTTCAGCTCAAGGCTTGCATCTAGGCTCACTTCTATTTCATGACATTCCCGCTATCTTCAATCTAACGCGGATGTTTCAGAAACACGTAGCCCTACTAGCAATGAGCGGGGCGGGGAAGAGCTATACTGCAGCTGTAATGATTGAGGAGCTACTTTTACGCAGGTCAGAAGATGGACGACCAGCCATCCTCATTCTAGATGTCCACGGAGAATACAGTGGATTAGAAGAATCTCACTCATCTAGCGGAGCTAAATTTGAGGACAAAATCACTGTAATCCGTAGCCCCCTAATCGAGTTGGCTACACCGAAGCTGAACTCAACTGATTTTGCGCGATACTCGCCTGAAATGAGTGGAATCCAAGTCCGTGAATTAACACGCATAATACGAACGCTCCGCAAAGCACGAAAAGGAAAAACCTATGGTCTCGACGACCTAATAGCAGCCATAGAAAACGACCCCTCTGGTAATGTTCGCACGCGAGAAGCATTACTAGGTTGGCTCGATAATCTACATCGTTTGCGACTGTTTGGTAGGACCTCAACCCCTAATTGGTCAAAGATTATGATTCCTGGAAAAGCAGTAATCCTTGATATGAGCGACACCATTAGTCTCCGGAAGAAACAGATAATCGCAGCAGAAATAATACAGCAACTGTTTTACCTTCGACGGGAGAATGAAATACCTCCAACCATTGTACTTGTAGAGGAGGCACACCAATTCTGCCCAGAGGCACGGCGAGGGCTTGCATATTCGAAAGGCATCCTTGAAACTGTCGCACGGGAAGGTCGGAAGTACAATCTCGGGCTTGCCCTTATCAGCCAACGCCCCGTCCGCCTGTCAACGACGGTCCTGAGTCAATGTGGAACGAATATTTTCCTTAGAATCACAAACCCGAATGATCTGGATCATCTCAAATCCAGCTCTGAGCAGATCACAAGATCTACTCTTGCTTCAATTTCCAGTCTAAGTGTTGGCGAGGCTCTTGTAGTGGGTCAGGGAACAAGGTTCCCAGTTTTCATAAAAGTTAGACCCAGGCTAACAAAAGAAACAGGGTTTGGCGATGATTTTGAAACCGTTGCAAAGAGATTTGACAAAGAAGGAAATCGATAGTTAGATAACAGCATTAATTATAACTTGTTTCACTGCTGGCTCACAGACCTTGCGCACTCCATGTTCGCCAGGCTCGTAGTGGCTTTTTAGTAATCCAGCCCTCTCTAGAATCTTAACCTGAGCACTGATGTTGGCTTCTGTTTGTTTGAGAGCTTCAGCGATGCGGCTAACATCCATTGATTTGTCACGGAGAAGAGAAATAATACGCCAGCGGGTCTGACTGGAAAGTGCCTTAGCTACCTGTGGAACATCTTCATCGGGAACTTCAAACCGTTCTTTCAACCTTTTTAGCCTCTATCAAATTTTATTATATTGATAAGAAAGTTCGGATATTCTCCTATTAATATTTTTGGGTGTCTAATTAATATTCTTAAAAGTAATCGTATATTGATTCAGACAATATGTTAAGTAATAAAGTACACGATTCAAGCGAGTATAGAATTCGTACTGCGTCATTCACCAACTCTTTTTTTATCGTCGTCGCCAATACTTTTTTTTAGCACGCTTAACCGCTTCTTTCATTGATTGTTTTGCAACGAGTCGCTGAACTCATAAAGGGACTAAGAACAGAAGAAATCGCAATACTTCGCATCCTTGAAGAATTGTCAAAACGGTTCGAGTACATCCCTCTAGAGGAAGTAGGGAAAAAGACAGGACTAAGCCCTGATGACATACTCTTTCACCTTAGCTCTCTGAATAAACAGAAACTGGTCCAGCGTCGGATCAAACCCTATCTAGGATACAGGCTTGTCATTGCAGGATACGATGCTTTAGCACTTCACACTTTAGCTTCACAAGACAGCATCATTTCAATTGGCCAACCTTTCGGTGTTGGGAAAGAAGCAACCGTATACAGTGCTCTCAATGCAGAAGGTGAAGAAGTAGCGGTGAAACTCCTACGTTGGGGGCGTACGAGCTTCCGTCAAGCACGGCGACTACGTCAGCTCCCCACTTCTTTTAGTGCTTCTTGGATTGACTACTGTAAGCATGCAGCTGAAAGGGAATTTACAGCACTCCACACACTTACTCTCCACAAGGTACAAGTGCCGAAACCAATAGCCATTAATCGCCATGTTTTAGTTATGGCACGGATGGAAGGTACTTTGTTACTTGAAGTAAGAGACCTAAAACATCCACAACAAGTGCTGAACCAAATCCTCGACCAGGTTCGTAACGCCATTCAGCATGCCAAGATTGTGCATGGTGATTTAAGTGAATACAATATCATAATTGATGAGGAGAATCAAATAACACTTTTTGATTGGCCTCAATGGGTTTCAACACGGCATCCAAATGCACTTTCAATACTCAGACGAGACATTTCTCACGTTATTAACTTCTTCAGACGACGGTTCCATTTTGCTATCGATTCTCAAGAAGCTTATCACAAGATAATACATGACAGCGGGCTGGTGCAAAAAGAATGAGCGACACAGATTCCCAAGTGTTCATTGGCTTTGACATACTTCCTCAACATTCACCTTCATCTAAAGCCCAACCCAGATATGCCATAGCAGTGATTAAGGGCGAATCTGTTGAGACATTCGGCTCGATGAGCCGCCAGAAATTGCTCAAGATAATTAGGCAACATATACCATCCGTGGTCGCCACAGACAATATCATGGAGCTTGCACCGACAGAAAAGACAGTAATCGATTTTCTATCCAAAGTTCCAGCCAGAACAAAAGTCATCCAAGTCACAGGATCGCCAGTCCACGGAATGATTCCTCTTGCTACCCTAGCTAAACGCCACGGATTGCCAGTATTAGGACATCCAAATCCTACAGAAACTGCGGTCTTAGCAGCCAAGCTAGCATCATTGGGTGTTGGTACTGAAATTGCAGTACTAGCCCGTGAAACGAAAATCGTTGTTTCGAGAGCCAGAACAGTAAGAGCAGGAGGATTCTCTCAGGGACGATTACAGCGGCGTATGCATGGAGCAATTCTACAAATTTCTCGAGGCCTTAAAGAAAAACTCGCAAAAAACGAACTAGATTACGACTATTACGAAACAGCCACAGCACACGGCTTGTCCCGGTGTATCTTCTACATCTACGATTCCTTTGAACGAATTGTGAAGCTTATTCAACCTCATATCAATCGAATATCCGGTGTCTTGGTAAAAATCTCACCAGTTAAACACAAATCAATTGTATACTTATCTTCAACTAATAAGGAAGCTGATTCCAAAGTTAGAAGGCGGCTAGTTGTGGGAATTGATGCAGGGACTACAATCGGTATTGCTGTAGCGGATGTAACTGGGAAACTCCTTACCCTTCAAAGCGGCAAAGGCATGTCACGCGGCGAGGTTATACGTAGCCTAATAGATATGGGTTCACCTGTCCTCATCACCACCGATGTCACACCAGCACCATCTTTTGTAGAGAAATTGAGCAAATCATTGAAAACACCACTATTCACACCCCATCGGGTTCTTTCCGTTGTTGAAAAACGCGAACTCGCCAATGCCTTTGCTGCATCCTCTAAGCTAAAACCTAGTAACTCTCACCAGAGAGACGCATTGGCTTCAGTTGCAGCAGTATTTCAGGCTTATGAACGCAAACTTGACCTTCTTAGGAAACGGCTTATGGATATGAGCCGACTCCAACTCGCTGAGGAGGCAGCCACTTTGATTTTACGTGATTTCTCAGTTCATGATGCGATTCAACAGACACTAGATGCAACTGAGCCAGCTCAAGAGCCTGTTACTTTACAAAAGACTTCTAGAATAAAGGAAGAACCCCCTTCGATGGATGAACTATTACAGATGGTTAAACGACTACAACGCCAAGTAGATTCTCTACAACGCCAATTGGAATATAAACAAACACAATATCAAGAGAGTCTTACAGCCCAGCAACTTCACAAAGATGAATTAAGGACAACGAGGAGGCAACTTGATCAGGTTCTACGCCTTGAGAGCAGAGAACAACGCATGGATGAAAGGCTCCGACAAAAGGATCGAGAAATCAAGAGGCTTCGCCAAACAGTTAGTGAATTTCGTACCCAAATAGAGGAAATGAAAAGATCTATGATGAACATGACACTGATGCGCCGACTAGAACTGCGAGGCGAAGTGCAACCTGTTCACATCCTTCGAAGGTTTTCCCAAGAAGAAACCCGATTACTTCGAGAAAGATATGGACCCAGACGGGTCAAGTTTGTATGTATTCTTGATCCTAGCGGGGGTGGCGCTACTACCGCAGACAAACTAATCGAACTCGGTGTAAAAATCGTGATTTCAAAGGGTAAAATGTCACATCTAGCATTGCGCCAGTTCAATACTGCACAAATACCCGTCCTAGAAGCAGAAGAACTGAAAATCACAATCATCGACGAATTTGGTATGGTAGACATTGGGCAGCTCGAAGAACGACTTGACGAGTGGCAGAGAATATATCTTGAGAAGGAACGGGAAGCTGCTGCGGAGGACCTTGAGCGACTTGTTGAGAAATATCGCCAAGAACGCCGACAGGGAAAATAAACCAGAACCTACTACGGTATACTAGCTTTCCCAGATTATTTGAGATAAATCAGGTTTTATGTAAAGAATGTTATTTCCTCGTATGAGAACCTCACCAAACTTCGAGGTAGGCTTGCCATCTTCTAGTTCCTCAGCACCTTCTAAAACAAGATTCATGTAGACATCAATCTCTTTAAGACGCCCTCTGTATTCTTTCCCGTCCTTGAGTTTGATAAGCACTATACCGTCAATAGCTTTCCGTAGTATTCTGATTGGTTGATTTTCCACTGTAATCCATCCTGAGGATATATGCGCTAAACAGAATGCGACTCTTAAACATATTGGAAAATAAAGGATTTCCTTCGATTATAGTACGAGCTTCTAGTTTGTTTCTCAATTTGGGTTCTCAAGATGTATTTGGTTGTTATAGCCGATGGAGAATGATACCAACATCCTCACCCGCAAGACCGTGTAATTCGGCGATTTGCGTTGTTCTCCCTTCTACAAGCTTTGATAACATATCGAGTGACAAACCTCTTGAAAATCGATCTCTTAATATGGTCAATCCCAAAAGCCCACCTTGTCTGCTAATTCTCAGAAGCTCCTCAACACCTTGCTTCACATCCGAAAGATTCTGTAATACAGTAATACTCACGATAGTAGGGAAGATTTCAGGTCGGAAAGGTAGCTCTGTAACCGTTGCACACACCAAAGAAACCTTTTCACTGAATCTTTTGCTAGTTTTAACCATCTTGTGAGCGACATGCAACATCCCAATAGAGCCGTCAACACCCACCACAAGACCCTGACTCACAAGTGATGATAGACCAATTCCTGTTCCAACACCAACATCTATCACGAGTCCTTCATGAAGATATTGTGCAACAATCTGATACTTCGTTCGCTGAATCTGAAAATAACGGCTGTGATATACAGATGCAGATTCGTTATACAGCGGTATCTTCGACAAGTCGACACCACTAGTATCAAGCCAGCGTAAAGCTATTTATCCCTATTGACCATCAGCGCTGTGAATTCGACATGAAGCACATAGGATTGGATCTGAATCAACAGGTCTGGGTTGTACAATTAGCTAGTCCTCAAGAGGCAAAAATTGTTCTCGAGCAGGCGATACGCCAGAAACGCTTCATACAAATCCTAGGAGAAAACCATGTAGAATATCAGGGTCGTGCGCGTTCTGTTCTTACAGAAGGTGAGCGCCTCATCATCCTGAAACGCGATGGTACACTCCTCGTTCACAAACCCAGCGGTGTTGAGCCAGTGAATTGGCAGCCCTCAGGAGCAACATTCAAAGTCGCAGTAAAAGAGGGAAAACTCGTCCTTCTCGTAAACCGTGCCAAACCACGCGAAACAGTCCGCATCACATTCACCAAGATACTTCTAATCATTGCCAGCAACCTTGACGACCCCGGCGAGTTTAGCATGTTTTTAACCGAAGAGGAGATGCAACGCGTCCTTAGCGCCCATCCCGAACTCATCGAAAATGGGCTCAGAATCATCCGCCGAGAGCGCCAAGTTGCACCGGGTTTCATCGACATCTACGCTAGAGACTCAGAAGGAAGACTGGTTATAGTTGAAATCAAATGCCGCCGCGCCAGCCGTGAAGCCGTCCTCCAACTCCAAAGCTACCTTAAAAGCCTCCAGAAAGAAACAGACACACATATCCGTGGCATTCTAGTAGCACCCAGCCTAACAAAAGGAACACTAGGACTTCTAGAACAACTTGGACTCGAATTCAGAAAAATCGAACCACAACAATGCTACAAATACATACATCAGACTGCGACACGACGGCTAACCGAATTCACAGAAAACGAATAACGAAACCAGCTCAACTATCCTTCTGTACTACCTGCTGAGCAATTTGACGAAACGCCGCGTTTACGTTCTTTCCATCCTTCGCGCTAGTCTCGTAATAAA
>JAEOTB010000079.1 GCA_016840065.1 Candidatus Hermodarchaeota archaeon
ATGACAGAGCATGCTCACCTCCACGAGCGAAATGAAACTGTTGCAGGGCAATTCATTCTTGAGAACCTGAACCTAGGCGCTTTAGATGCTCAAACCAGCAATGTCACCGAATTTGTCGCAGACTCACTCCCTGAGCTCCTCACCGAACTTGAGGACTATACGCTCATCAAGCGAGAACTAGTAGCGGGTGACCCCACCTTCCGAGTGGTTCTAACAAGCGAGCTAGGCAGCTATACTTTTAATGAAAGCAGGGACTTCTCTGGGATAGCTAGCGCAACAAGAATCACCTACCAGCCGAACATCGGACTGGTCCTACTGAGTTTTCTAGCCCATCCCGTGGTCAACTTTATTCTGCTTCAAATTGGAATCTGGGGGTTCGTATTCTCCCTCAATGCCCCTGGCTACACGGGTGAGATCATAAGCGTCTTCTGCATTATCCTCGCCCTTGTTGGAATAGGAATAATAGGTATCCCATTGGCAGGGCTTCTCCTGATGGCACTGGGCGGAGCACTTGTCGTAATCGAAGCAAAAACGGATGTGGGCTTTGCCGGAGCAGCAGGTATAGGTGGAATCGTCTGTTTTGTACTCGGAGGAATCTTCTTCCTACCTCCTGGTCAGTGGCTGATTACAGCCCAGGCCATGTGGATGTTCTGGGGAATCTCAGTCGGTGTAGCCTTGATGTTCGCGGTACTATTCAGCTATGCCATAATGAAGGCAGCCGAAGCTCGGAAACTAAAGAGCGAACTTGAAGCCGAGCGGGTTGTTGGGAAACCAGGAATCGCAGAAACCAACCTTGACCCAGAGGGGCGAGTAAAAGCCCTTGGTGAAACCTGGTCAGCTATAGCAGAGAAACCCCCAATCAAAGCAGGAAGGGCTGTGGAAATCGTCCGCCTGGATGGCATACGCTTGGTTGTTCGAGAAAAACCCGAATGAGCGAATTAAGTATAACTCATGTGATTCTGATCTGCCCACTACGATAGGAGAGAAGCGTCCGACACTTAGGACAATGCCCCTTCGCCCTAACCCACTCGATTATGTGCTCGTAATGAACTACAGCTTCACAGCAGGGCGCAGTGATCACTCGCTGCCCAACACGCAACTCCAAGGAACACACAAGACATGGCTCAGAAGCAGCCTCCTTGAGGATATGAACACTGGGCGGCACCAACTGGCTCAGCGGCAACCCCAACCACAAACACATCTGCTGGGCCACGACGATGATTCTCTCCACATCTACGGGGCTGGGCTCCGGCGAATCAGGATGAATCTTGTTCCGCAACCTCCGAGCGTGCTGCAATGACCAACCGGTCAACCTTCCACCCGGTAGGTGGGGGATGAGTTTTTGGATCACCTTGTGATAGGAGATCTGGGGCTTCGGTTCACCCAAGTATTGTTCGTAGGCGACGTTTAGTAACGCCTCGACGACGGTCCAGGCGTCGACGGCGGCGTGGCGGTATCGTCCCTCTTCAAAGGAGGTCATGGCATCCCGCATCCATTGCATGACCCGTTTCTCTTCCTGCCGGGCTTGTTGTTTTAGGGCGGCTTCTTCTGGTCCCATTTCGGGTGATACTAAAAATTCTGATGGTGTCTCCTGGGAGACGTCGCCCAGGGTGCTTGTGGTGGCTTGGCTGGGCTGTATTGGGCTGGTTGGTGGTTCTCTTGCCTGTTTGGCTGCCCGTGACCCCCTCCCCTTGGGGGATGGGACTCCTGCCTTTACTCTGCGTTGGCGTATCCAGAGACTTGCAGCGACCAACCCTATAATGATGATTATTACGATTCCGCCTAATAATAGCAGTGTTGTAGAGGAACCTTCACCAATCCACACACCATGACTGGGTTCGGGGTCGATCCATTTCTGGAAGATGAATGTTTCTATTGCCATCTCTTGGTAATTCTGAGTTTCATCGCCGCTATATTGGATTAGAAGATAGTTTAGCTCATTTATCTGTTCGATGTTATACAGGCCTATATTGTTGTCATAATACGTGTCTACAGTGTTGTCGTCGTCTTTGTAAAGGAAGAAATCATACGTGGCTTCATGGGGTACCACTCCGGATTCGTGTTCTGTTTCGCCATCGTCCTCATTGGAATATATTCTCCCACCTCGTTCACCCCAAGCGTCACTCATGTATAACGATAAATCCCCTCGCGGTGGATCACTTGCACCATTTGTGCCAGAAAGTGAAACACCCCATCTTCCTACGGGCGTACTTGCATCAGGGTCTGCGCTGTCCCAATGGACACTTTCTAGGGTGATTTTAAACGAGTGGTCGAGTGGATTCCAGTGCGTGCCGCTGGATTGGGCCATCAGCCCCTGGTACAGCATCCAGGTGTCGTCTTCTACTGAGACGTCTGTAACGATGAGGTTGCCTCCAGATTCACTAAATGAAGCACCTACATCCATGTTGTGCTCTGCCCACTTCGTGGGGTCGAGGGTCCCGTCTTCGAAGTCGTCGAAGAAGAGGAATGTTTCATCTCCGTTACTTACCTCTAGAGCGTGTGGGTTACCGTAGTAGATGTAGATTGAAGTGGTACCAGGGCTGGCTGGAATAAGGGGAATCTCTACCCATATTTTCGCTGAGAAATCATATATTTCTTCTTCAATCCAGTAGTCTAGCCCAACGGGCGATTGTCCGTCAGTTGTGAATCGGATGTCCGCAAAATTAGTTTCACACAGTGCTCCGACATAGACACTGTCGCCAGTATCTATTCCTACTGCCCGATAGACATTGATTAGAATCGGATAATTTGTTTGTTCACCAGCAGTTGAGCCAATAATAACATGGTGCTTGCGATGACTCCATTCTTCGTTCCACCATGCATCACCGGTTTGAGCCTGAATTGGTAGAATCGAACACGGGTTAAACTGAATGATGATCACGAAAGCGAACAACACTACTGCTAATGAACTCCTCCTCATGTTTTCACACCATTGTAAATAATTGAAACCAATCCTTACCTAACCCAGTGTTTGGATTAGAATAATAGAACCATTCTCCTCTATTTTAATTCTTAGTATGGATGCTTATCTAAATACTAATGATGCTTCCCCTGAGAAACTCGTACTTAGGTATCTATAGTAACTCTTTACTCAAGGACTCGGGATATTGAGTCTAGTTGTTCCAGCTGGTGATGTATGAAACAACAATTTTTCGAGTTATTGGATAATTCTGGAATTCAACTAGTTGGTTTATCTACAATTGATTGTTTAGGGATTGTCCCAACCAAGAGACGAGTAGAAAACTATGCCCCCAATCCCGTAGAGACTCCTCAAATCCTAACTTCGCTAGGGGCGTTCTATTTTCGCTGGTCTTTCCTCCGAGTGCTCTGGTTGCTCAACTAAATCCTCTCGGGGACTTCCCATCTTCTGCTCTCCAATGTCCTGCCCCGCTTTCGTAGGCTCCTCCAAAGTCGGTTCCTCAGCTTTCTTGGTTTTTGGTCTAAAGTGCATCCCAAGGGCAATGAACAAGCACCCTGTTGTACTAACAAGACAAAGCCCGATGAGGATGGGTGGTGGTCCAAAAATTGGGAGAATACCACTGAAGAAGATGAGCTGCGGAGCCGCAAGAATCAAGGTGAGGGTAGGAAAGAGGGAGTAGAGGGAATTCCGTGTACGATCAGGAATCAAATCCAGTACCAATCGCTGCTGAAGCACATTCAAAGCGCCGTCAAAGATGCCTGTTATCACAAAGGTCAAACAGACAATAAGGGCTGGGAGCTGGAAAAACATGAAGGGAAAGGGCACTACGGTTCCATTGACTAGCAGTGAGGGCAAGAAGGCTGTGATGAAGGCGAAGGCGAAATAGAACACCGCACCGCCAGATTGAAGGAAGGCAAAGATCGCAATCCACCGAGTAGGACTCAACTTCTTAGTCCACACTCCAGCACGCTCTAAACTGATGACACCGACAATGTAGAGAAGCGTACGAAACATGGCGACTGCAGTCTGGTCATAGAGGAAGGAGTAGTATACGCCAAATAGAATCAGATTCCCCCACACAGAGAATGTGCTCATGGCAAGCACAGTACCGAGAAGAAAGAAGAACACGAACTTGCTAGAAACACTATACTTCAACCCCTCCTTCAAAACCCCATAATATTCCCGTAGCGAACGGCGGGGGCGATTTCCAGCAACCTCGGGATAATCCCGAAGCAAAGTTAGACAGGTTACTCCAATGAATATAGCTAGACCACCCTGAAGGATGAACACTCCTTGACGACTTATAAGATTGGCAAGTAATGCGCCTGGAATCAAAGATAGGGTAGAGGCAATCTGGAAAATCATACCGACCTTACCCATAATCACGCTGTACACAGATCTATCTGGGTCATCAGCCACAGCCCGGTAATTCGTATCCCACCATGCTCCAAAAGCCCCAGACATCTGCGCAAACCCGATGCCCTGTAATACATAAATCAATAGAAATTCCAGTAACGTTGTCGCAAACGCGGTATAAATCGACGCCACACCGATACACAGAAACGCTGTAAGCAGAATCCACCGCTGCCCAATCCAGTCCCCCAATCCACCCGTAGGATAGTCTAGGATGAGTTGAACGATACTCTGCACAAACGCCAGGTTCCCTACCAGGGCCAGCCCGAGTGTCAGGTAGTAGGCTGGACCGGCTAGTACCTCTGCGATATGTACCGCAAGGAAGGTACTCGACAGCATGAAAGTCACTGCGAAAAGAGGGTTGAATAGAGCCGACTTCCTAACTAGGGCTTTTACGCGTTCAGGTTGGTCCTTTACACCAAAAAACCGAGCAAGTCTATCTGACATGTCTTTGACCTTCCTCGTGATACACTTCTAGGAGGTTCTCCATCCAACTAGCCACTTTCCACGGTTATAAGGCGGACTCACCAAGAAAGCACACAAAAAGAGGTCACATCATGTGACTATCTCTAACAAAGAATAGTGAGTAGGACGAACAGTTGTGGGAGAAAGGCTATATGGTAAAGGGTGTCTTTAGAATAAGAAGGAGCTGAAAGCGGTTGCCAAAGTGGATAGAAGACCTAACAGACCAAATGCATCTCCTCACAGAACCCTCCAAGGAGGATAAACTCGACAGTCTTCAAGAGCATTACCGCTTCATGATACTGTCACCAGAATGCTACTGGAAAAAAACCCAAGCACTACTAACAGGTCTTCTTGACTCTGAAGCGTTCGAGAGGACTTGGCAAAAACTCGACAAGGAAGCGAAAAACTGGCGAGTGGGAGAAGGAGTCTTTCTTTCCGAAATACTCACCGATTTCGGGGCACAACCTACAGCTGCGGCGCTAAGCGCCCTCACAACTACTCTCCGACTGGTCACTGAACCGAATTTACAAAAGAGAGCGGAAACTGCAGCTGAGAGGTGGTGGACACGCTTGAGAAAGTCCATGTGGGGTCATGGCATCGAAACTACTGGCAACAGGTTTCACATACTTCAGACTCTCGACCAAGGAGCCGTTCTCCTATCAGAATCCCACGATAATTGGGTGAAAGCTTACCATCATTACTTCACCGAGTCTCTGATAAAGAAGCTGAAGGATCCAAAACGCTATGGTCATGAATCGGGAGGGTTTGAACTTGAAGCACTACTGCGTCTCAGTCCCATTGGTGGTGTAATCTCACAGGAGATACTCTCTCTGCTAACAGAGGAGAACCGAGAACTCTTAGCGTATCCAACAATCCAGATTCTTCAGACTCACCGGCTTGACAAGGACACACTCGCTAGGTTGAAATCACACGAGATTTGTAATCTACCAACACACCGGTTTAGATTGCACATTCGTGACATCAGCAGCTTCAAACATAGCGGAAAAGGAACTGTCTACGATGTAGGGGCTATGTATACACTGAATATCTTGGTGCGGAGAGAGCCTATTCTTGCTCTTATGAAGAACCCTGACCAATCATTCACTATCCAAGAATTGTCGGAGAAGATTGATCAGAACCCAGAAGAGACACAGCTGGTTGTAGGACACCTTGTGAAAAGCGGGCTTGCTAGCTTTGACTCGTCTAGGGAGTCTAGCGAACCTTGGCACAGTACTGAAACCCGCTTCCACCTAACTAAGTACGGAGCTATCCTTGCAGCTCTCGCTTAGGGATGTAAAAGTTTAAGAACGCTATACCAGGGGGATTACTCAGGGAATATAATTGACTTTATCCACAATTGAGCGTTTAGGGATTGTCACCGCCTTTGCCATCACAACAGGCGCTGTTGTTAGCTTCTTGATCACCTTCACCTTTTCTCTGCAAACTCTATCATTGGGCATGTTAATCACAGGGTGTATATTCATCATCCTGGGTCTAGTCTTCTGCTGTGAATCATACTCCCATCACAGGAGTAGGAAGGTTCAATTCCATGTCGATAGAACAGGGCAGGTCCAGTATCTTCCTGGAGCTTCAAGAAGGGTTAGTTCACAACCCCACGAGGAACCCCCCTCTCCCACAATAAGCAGGAAAGATTGGATGGTTTTAACATTCATTTTCCTTATGGGATTTGTGTTCGTAATAACTGGATACACCATACACATACTGTTCGTCATCTAGGAGACTTTCTACTAGTGGCTAGGCTTCGGTTTCTGTGGGTTTTGTGTCAACGTCGGTTGTGAGGGGATGGGGCACAGGTGTGCCATCCAATATCTCGTCGGGAATCTTCCGCAACGCGTGAGCAACTAACACGCAAGCAAGGATGCTGACTAAGCACAACCCCACAAGTACGACCGCGACCCCATAAACCGGCAGGAGACCACTGAAGAGGATTAGCTGAGGTGTCGCTAACAAGAGAGTGAGCGTCGGGAACAAACTGTATAGCGAGTTACGATTTCTGTCAGGAATCATGTCCAAGAGCAGCCGCTGAACCAACAAATTCGCTGCAGAACCGAATAAACCTCCGAGGATGAAGGCTAGGCAGACGAGGATTGTGGGCAGCTGTAGAAACGTGAAGGGAAAGGGTATTCCCGGGGTTGGCGGCATGAAGACAAAGATGGCAGCAATCCCTATGAAGAAGAAGGGGCCACAGATCTGGAGGTAGCGGAACACAGCAATCCATCTCCGGGGAGAGAGGTTTCGAGTCCATACTCCTGCCCGCTCCGTCCATAAGATGCCGAATGCAAAGATGATGGTCCTGAAAATTGCCACGCTTTTCTGTTCGTAGAGGAAGCTATAGTAGACTATCATCAGGATGAACGAGCCCCAAACATTTATCGCGCTGAAGAAGAGCACTGCTCCAATGATGTAGAAGAAGATGAACCTGCTCGAGACTGTAAACTTGAGCCCCTCTTTGAGGAGCGAATAGTATGCGCGGAGAGAGCGTTTGGGTCGGTTTTCAGCGACTTCTGGGAAATCCCTGAATAGAATCAGAGAGCCAAATCCTAGGATAAGGCAGATGATGCATTGTATGAGGAAGACTCCTTGTCGGCTGATAAAGTCTGCTAGAACAGCTCCAGGAATGAGTGAAACGGTTGCAGATATCTGGAACAACATGCCCATCCTTCCTTGAGCCACAGAATAGGCTGATCTATCAGGGTCTTTGGCTGCCGCACGATAGTTTGTATCAAACCAAGCCGCTATAGCCCCAGATTGTAATGCTGCCCCCAAGGCACTAAGGACATAGACTAGGATGAAGTCGATGTAGGTTGTAGCGAAGGCTGTGAAAAAAGTTGAAGCGGCAAAAGCGATGAACGCGCACAACAGAATCCACCGTTGACCAATCCAGTCGCCGATTCCTCCGGTGGGGAAATCAAGGACTAGCTGGACTACGCTTCCTACAAGGGCTAGTTGTCCGACCAATGCCATACCTAGAGTCAGATATAGGGCTGGTCCCACTAGGCTTTCGGCGACGAAGACTGCGAAGAAGGTGGTGCTCATCATGAAGCTCGCAGCGGCGAGTGGCATGAAGACTGCGGCAACCTTGGCTAGGTATTTGACTCGTGGTGACTCGTTTTGGAGTCCGAAGAATCGTGCAATTAGATCCGCCAAGTCATGTCTTCTCCCTGTGTGTTGCTTCAGCTTGGTGGCTAGAGTAGGTAGGAATGCCTGCTCCTTCAGATAAGGTTTCCTATAAATGCAAGTGTGTTTTGAGTTCTGGTTCTTTTGGGTTTCCTAGTCAAACAATTGCTGAGTAGGCGTAATTCCAAAAGCCTTAAGTTAACTCCAGTCAATAGCCTCTTTTGAGCAGGAAATGAAGTACTGCCAAGACCCGACGAGTAAAAGCGGTTATGTTTTCAAAACCCTACTTCTGGGAGGAGAGGATTTTGTCACTAAGCTTTTCTGTCAACGAGCCAGCATCAAGACCTTTGCAGGTGAGTATAAGCGTAGCGTTGGGGTTGGTCTTGGGGTTCATTCCTGTGAGGTCAATGATACAAGGATCAGGATGCAGCTTTGGGACATAGCTGTCTCTGATGCGCGTTGGGCTCCGATCAGGACCATGTTTCGTGGGGGCCACGCCGCCATCTATGTTGTCAATGCTGAAAATCTGGAGTCCCTTCGTTTTCTACGGCAGGATGTTAAGCATTATTGTGGGCGCATTCCAGAGATATTCCTCTTCTACGGCTCAACTCGCCACTTGATGAAGCTTAAACGTAAGATGAGAAAGGCAGACTTTCTTGGTATTGTCAACCCCCTGGAAGTTCTAGACAAGCTGGCGAACATGATGTTCAGTGATTCCAGGTTTTCTAGCGGTGTTCCACCATTTTACCTTGGAATATTAGACATTCCTTGGAAGAAGTTGGTGGAAGAAAGAAGAGCCGCTGTTCCAACTAGTTCGCCACGAACTTCAAGAGTTCTTTCAACTGAACTAGTTGAATCAGTTAAGGCTGGCGGGTTCGACACCGAAGGTAGCATTGCCACCCTCCAGGCTTATGATGCGATATTCCAGGTGAATCTCATCAGCGGGGCTACTAGGTTCATCCCCTCCCTCTGCCATGGGTGCTTGAAAGGTTCTAGGAAATGGACAAACCTATGCTTGGTGGCAGCAGGGCCTGGCTGGAGTAATACGTCACTAAGTCAGCGGGAACTTGAGGTTCTCTCCAAGATCCACGCCATCGCAAACGAGATTCTACCACCAGAACGGGAATGCATAGTCCAAAAGATTGTGAATGATGCCGGTGGCTGCCGCCAGTTCAAAGCTGCTCCAGTGAAACTCAGTTTTTCAGACCCTGTTGAGGAACTCTTAGACGAGTTAGTTGAAGCAACCGCCGCGATACCAGTGATGTACTAGGAGTTTCTAGCTGGGACATTGAGGTGAAGTGGGATGGGACTTTTAGGCTGTCATGTTTCCATTAGCGGAGGTGTTCAGAATGCCCCCCTCAGAGCCACAGCGCTGGGATGCGAAACGATGCAGATTTTTACCCGAAATGCCCGGCGCTGGGCAAGCAAAGCCCTTGAGCCAGAGAAGATAGAAGACTTCAAAGCAGGAGTCAAGGAACAGGGGCTACAGGAGGTCATGGTCCACGGAAGCTACCTCACAAACCTTGCCTCCCCCGATCCCCGCATCCACTCTTTGTCAGTGACAGCATTTGAGGACGAGTTAGACCGCACAGAGGCACTGGGCATACCTTATTTCGTCATCCACCCTGGATCCCACAGGGGAACCTCACGCTCAGAAGGGCTCAGACTCCTAACATCCAGCCTCCAGAAGAGCTTAGAAGCCCGTCCGAACTACAGGAGCATCCTCTTGTTGGAGACAACGGCTGGAGGTGGGAAATCTATGGGAGGCAGCTTTGAACTGCTGGCAGAAATTCTTGATCAAACTGGAAAGCCTGACAGGATAGGGGTCTGCTTTGATACTGCCCATGTCTTCGCAGCTGGTTATGACATAAGAACAAAGGCTGGTTTTGAGGAAACCCTTGAAGGCTTCGACCACCAGATTGGGCTTGAACGGTTGAAGGCCTTCCATATCAACGACTCAAAAACAAAGCTAGGTAGCCACCATGATGTCCACGAGAACATCGGACAGGGGCATATTGGTATTGAAGTCTTCCGCTTTCTAGTCAATGACCCTCGCTTCAAACATCACCCCATGAATCTAGAAACTCCTGGTGGTGACGAAGCCTTTCGAAGGAACCTTCAGCTCCTGTACAATCTCCGGCAATCCTGAGTGATAAGAGCAATCACTCGCAAACTCTAACTGTTAACCTGCTATTGTCTACTACTACCTGAACCAATTACGGATTCCTTCGTATAGCACCCAAAATGCGAGCACTCCGAAGAACCCCACGACAGCGGCAAAGGGACCTGGTATCGCTATACTCATTACCAAGTATACCATAAACCAGACAATTACAGATACAACTACACCAATGATTATTTTTGATGTCCTGTCCAATTGATTACCTCCTTCCAAATTGAACTAGTCTCTTTGTTACTCCCTAATGTTAGATAAGTTTAACCGAACTCTGGGGAACTCAGAAATCAGATGTGTCGCTGACGGGGAATTATCACAATGGTTGCCAATAGGACGCACATCACAATGATGCCTGATATCAGGATTGTGAAGTATGGTTGAATGTTTATGGGCGTGTCGGTTACATCTGTAGTGAAGAGCTGCTCAACCTGGCGAAGCCGTGAATATCGAATTCCGTTTTCAAAGTTGAAGGCTGTGTAGTAACGTCGGAGCGTGGCGATGCCAGTGGAGTCAAATTGAGCAGTATAGCAATTATATGATTGATACCCGTCGGTGGCTCCGTCGTTGTCGATGTCGATTATTGAAAGCGAGCGGTTGACCCACTGGGTGAAGTTCCAGTGGAAGTAGCGAGTGTCTAGGTCCTGCTCTCTGTATCCCAGGTATCCTGTTAGTGTCTGCCAGGCTTCCACATCCATGTTCCAGTCGATGAGGTGCATTTCCCAGTAGTTGTGAGTGAAATAATTACGGGGTCCTGCAACAATGGGTGTGTATCCTTCGAAGTATTGTTCGCTTGAGTAGTTGGTGAAACCGTTTGACAAGTTAGTGACCTGGGCAGTTATCCTGATTGTGAAATCACCGGCATTCTCTACAATCTCCAGAACCCTCACATTGATTTCGTGTCTTGTTTCCCAAAGGAGACTTTCCTCAGGTCCGTCCAAAGTTTCTATTAGATGATCGGAGAATTTGTAATGGTCACCTACTTCGTAACCGTAAATGGGAGGGGGTTGTCTAATTGCTGCGAGGTTTCCAGCCATAATACCGGAAGAATTCAAGAGACCCACAAATAGGAGGCACAAAGTGCCCAGTAAAAGATTGATTCTAAATCGATGTGCCATTCCATTCCAGCTCCTAAGAGACAAGCCATACTAGCTAATCTCATCATCGTGCTGCGCCATTGTCTTGTCGAGTATCACACCATCCAGGAAGCAAGGGGTTCCGCTAGTATCCTTAACTGCTTGACCTATTTCCTGGACGTTGCGGGTGCTACCGTCCTTGTGTATAATACGATATTGAAGATCAAAGCCTGCACCATTCTCAAGGGTATTCTTAATCTCAGTAAGTACTTGGGCTCGATCCTCTGGATGAATCATTCGCCCAAGGCAGCACAGCCCTCCTTCTAGCTCCTCCTCTTTAAAGCCTGTGATACTGGTACACTTATCGTTAACAAACTCTCTCCGTATACCATTCTCGTTGATGTGTAAACGATAGACAATTCCTGGAACATTCTCAGCGAGAACCTTTAGTTGCGTTTCTCTAGCTTCTAAAGCAACCTCTGCCTCCTTTTGATCTGAGATGTCCACGAAGGTTACCATCCACGAGGTCTCCCCCCCGTACTCAAAGGGTGTTCCTGTGACATCTGTCCAAACAAGAGAGCCATCCTTGTGAATAGCCCGTACGACACAGCGAGGTGGCTCACCTTTACCTTCGCTTTGGACATAATCCCAGAAGGCTTGTGCAAACCGGATTCTGTCCTCTTCAAAGACTAGGGCTGAAATGCCAACGAAATCTAGTTTGAGGAGGTCATCCTGTGTATAGCCCATTATCTTGGTCATCACCGGATTGGCAAACACCAAGCGAGTCTTTCCAGGTTCACCCTGAAGGATGGCTATCCCTTGCAGGGTGTGATCCACAATGGCTTGGTTGTTCTCCTCGGTTTGGCGCCTCGCCTCCAGAATCATTTTCTGACTAGTAATATCTCGTACACTGAGAATGGCTGCAACAACCTTCCCATCCTGTATAACTGGTCCGATGTGAATATGGTACCAAGCGATAGTTCCATCTGGTCTTGGTCCTGCAGATTCGTAGCTACTCTGCCTACCCACCTCAAAGGCCAACTCCAAAGCTGCTTTCTGTTCAGCCAAGTGCTCAGGGAAAATGAAATCAGCGGGTTCTTTACCAATTATTTCTTCAGTCCTGCGACCATGCATTGAGCGATTGACGAATAGGATTTTGTTTTCTCTATCCAATAGCACGATGGTATCTGGTGATTGTTCTACAAGTGACCGCCACCGTGCCTCTGATTCTCGAAGTGCCAGATCAGAGGTTTTCAACTCTGTGATGTCAGTGCTATTGACTAGGAGACTAACAACCTTCCCTTCCTTGGTGATTGGTCCAACACGTGATTCGTAGTGTCTAATATCATCTTCAGATCTTTGTAACTCTGAGTAGAATCTGCCTGGTTCACCGGTTTCCCATACCCTGCGACAGCAGCGAGTCGCTGCCTTTCTGAACTCTGGAGGAAGGTGGCTAGGAAGGGTTGTCCCAATTACTTCTTCAATCGGTTGCTCGGTTACTTTTCGGTTGAGAAACAGTATTCGTAACTCCTCATCCAGTAGTAGGATATAGTCTGGTGAGTGCTCAGAGATAGACCTCCACTTTTCTTCTAGTTCTCGACGCGCTTCTTCTGCCTGTTTTCTTTCAGTGATATCATTGAATGTTATTAGCATACCAGGCAGTCCCTGATACTCAATTAGTTTCCCGTACGCATCTACCCAACGGATTGTTCCGTCCTTGTGAAAGACCCTCATTTCCACTCGCGGGGGTCCACGGGGAGCGGTATCAACGAACTGTTTCAAGTCATCAGGGTGAGATAGGGTTCTCAGGAAATCTGATTCAGCTAAAACGATTTCCTCTGCTGAATATCCAGTGATTGGCAGCATAGCTGGATTGGCAAAGGTTATTCGCGATGGCACGCCTTGGATAATGATTATACCAAGTTGCGATTGGTCTACAAGTGCTCGGTACTTCGCCTCCGACTCTTTCAGAGCCTGCTCTGCATGTTTTCTATCAGTTATATCTTGGAAACTGACGAGTTGAGCTGTCTCGCCCTTGTATTCGATTGCGGCAGCCGTAACCTCTACCCAACGCATGGTTCCGTCTTTGTGTGGGAATCTGACCTCAGATCGAGTTGGTGGGGCTCGCCCGGCTGCATGTTTCCAGAACTTCTCCCTGGTTTCCTCACGATCCTTAGGATGTACAAACGCCGCTAAAGCACCTGGTGGCAGCCTAGACAGTTCCTCGAATGTCCATCCAGTGATTTGAGTAAAAGCTGGGTTACCATAGACTAGCCTTGAGGGCAATCCTGCTGTGATGATGATTCCAGATGGTGAGTTTTCAATCAAACCCCTATATGTTGCCTCTGACAGTCGGATTGCATCCTCAGCCTCCTGTTGAGCGGTGATGTCCTCAGAAACCGTCAATACACCTATGATGCGTCCATTATTTCTAATTGGAAATCGGCGTGTCGAATACCACCGATTATCTATTAGCGTTCTTTCACTTTGAGCTTCGCCCGTCTGAAGGACACTATCAAGCGAGCGCCTTAATGCTGGTCGACTTTCCTGTGGTGAGAAATCTGCCAATTCTTTTCTGAGCATCTCCTTCTGGGTTCTGCCTGGGTGAGGATGATTGATGTACTGTATCTCACCTTTGAGGTCAGTTATCGTGATGGAGTCTGGGAGTCTTTCTAAAACCCTATGTAAAGTCTCCTTAGACATTTGAAGCGCTGCTACCTCTTGTCTTTGAACCGTGATGTCTCGTCCAATGCTAATAATTTCCTGCACGGTTCCAGAAGAATCATTGAAGGGCATGTGGACCCATTCGATAACACGACGCTCCTTTGATTTAGTAAGTATATCACTCACTGACCTTAGAGACCCGCCCCCTTCTACGAGGTTTCTGAATTCCTCTCGCAAAGCCTTATGGTGAGTCTTGGGTTGAAGGTGAGAAATGAAAGACTTCCTCACCAACTCCTCAGAAGTGTAGCCTGTTACTTCTTGGCAGCCCTTATTGAAGAAGGTGATTCTTCCCCTCCTATTTCGAGCTAGAATTAGAAGATGAGGGGTTTCATCAAGGACTGTAAACCGGTGTGTGGCTAGGCTCTGTAAAGGTTCAGGCTTTGGAGTAGGTTGTTCTGTAGTCATTGGAATCCAACCAGATCAAGAATTAATATTCTCCATAAAGTCTATATCCTGTTTAGTTTTAAGTAATAGCGTTTGTGGGAAGAATCTATGAATCCAGGGAGTCTCTCACTCGATGAAGCACAAAGGCTTTTCAAAGAGTTCCTGAAGAAAGCGGAGCTGGAGTTTGAAAGAAAAGCAAAGCCTCCCATCCCCAATCTGCGTATATCAGAGGTGGCTCCTAATCTCAGTCGATCAGACCTTGGTGTTGTGCCTGGTTTAGGAGAAATCATTATTCCGACCTGTGAACTCAGTATGACAAAAGGAATTCTAGCAATGGAAGCATTCAAGCTTCTACTACCCAATTCGATTGCAGGTCTTTCCCAGGCAACTAATCTCGCCTTTGCCTTTGCATATCAACAACTAAATGTTGGGGGGAAAGAACGATGGAGGGAGATTTGGGAGCGAATTCCAGGTCTTGGGGAGAAGGTGAATCTAGGGGACTTGGTTTTCGACCCAGTAGAATCTTTCATGTTATTAGAGCATTTGAGAAATAATAGGGGCTTGGGGGAGCTGATGAAAGTGTTCACCAGATTGGACCGGTTTCACATGCGCCTTAATATTGAAGACTTCATCCGCCAAGTAGAGGACTTCATCTCCCAATCAACAGTGACTTTATCCTCCAGGGAAATAAAAATCCTGGATTCAATGTTACGAGAGGGAGACCTCTCTGCGGAGGAGCTTGCCAAGCGAACGAACCTAACCACACAAGTGGTTTCTACAGCTCAGACTTCATTGAGGCGCAGAGCTATTCTCTTTACCCTACCCCGTGTTAACCTTTCTCGACTGGGCTATCAATCACGATTCTTTTACTTGTCTCCAGAGCTAGGAGTAAAGGCAGAAGTTCAGGAGAAATTACATAGATACAAGCACCTATCTTCGCTTGTACAATTTATAGATGGAGTTGGGGGGTTTATGGCAACATTCAGCCTACCTTCTGAGTCTAAGGAGAAGGCTGACCTTGACTTGCTGGAGAAAGAACTCCGTCCCATCTGCCTTCCTGAATATTTTCAACAATTCAGAGGAATTCGTCGTTTACACTTCGTGAATTTCCGCTCATACTCCCAGAAGAGAGGTTGGCAGATAAAATGGAGGACATGGGTTCTCTGGTTGAAACGCATGCTAGATGAAGGCTTACCCGAAATCCTCCCCTCCAGAGAAAAAGTCATAGTGGCTCAGAAGGCTCCCTCTCTAGACAACACTGATCAAGCCATTCTAGCTGAAATCTCAAGAGGAGAGTGGAGGCTAAGACAGCTAAGAGAGAAATTGAGGATTGGAACCAATGTACTTGCAGCAAAAATGCAACGTCTTAGAAGAGAGAAAATAATCCAAGACGAGGTTGGATTTCGATTCATTGGACTTGAAGAAACTGCATATCTTCTCTTTTATGGGCAGGCTGAAGAAACTGACTTGCTAATTGCTGGCCTGAACGAGTTGCCATATCATATTAGCACAGAGTTGGAGGGTGATAAAGAGGGGCTGTTCACAATCCTCTATCTTCCTAGGGGTGAGGTCTCAACTATGGCTCGTCAGCTCCGGAAACATCTACCAAAAATCAAATTGGAGATTCGTTACGGAACTCAAATACCTCTATCGGTAAGGCATTTCCCACCCCTAGAATATTTACGCTAGAGTATAGAAAGTTCGTCGGCCTAATGGGAAGACAGTATCAAACACTAGGAAATCTCAAGCCCTGATCAGGTTTTTGTTACTGAAACTTGGACAATAGAAAAACCCGATAGAAGGTAACGTTCACAGAATGGGAGTTAACGCCGTTTAACGGGCTTCCAGGAATACCCCTCTCAAGATTACTGTTCTTGGATAACTCCTTATAAAAAGAATCGAGAATGTTGTTGTGGGACACTCACTAATCTGGGAGGAGAGGTAATGGTCCAGGGGGAAGGAGGAAATGCCAAGATGGAGTGGGATGATGAAGGCGAGTGGGAAGGCATCGAGCAGGTTTAGAGAAGAGAGCTTTGATTGGAGGTGCCATTGATGGAGGAAAATGGTATCATGAAAGAGGTAGAGATGTTTGTGAATGCAACAATACAAGCTGATCTAATCTTTCTTGACTCCAGTGAATCATCCCTCTTGTTCTGGCATAACAGGCAACCAGAAAAAAACATCATCAATAAATTATCGAAGATGTTGAGCAATATTGTTGGCGGATCATCTCGAGCCTATTTAGGTCCAGAGAAGCTCCTCATTCTTCTTGAGGGATTCGCTGATGTCCATGTGAAACACCATTTCAGAATTCTTATTCAGACCTTAGAACAGACAAGGTCCAAGTCGGTAGTGGCTAGAGGAAGGACTGTTGGTGATATCTAGGACATTCTAGCAAAAAGGAATTCGATACAGATAAGATTCTTGAAAATCTCTGCTGAAGAAAAGGATAAATTGTTGGAGAGCGAGAATTGAGGATTAAGTGAGTGTATGCCTCCTTCACCCCTTCCTAAAAGACTAGAAAAAATATTACGAGGGTTCATTGAGAAAGCAGAGAAGATGTTAGACGTCAAGATGGAAGGGAAATTGCCACAGATTCATGTTCAAGACAGAGAACCAGACTTTGAGCGTCCTGATTTAGGGATGCATTCTGGAGAAACGGAGTTGGTCCTGCCCAAGTGTGATGAATTTCTGTATAAAGGCCTATTAGCTATGGAAGCGTTCAGGCGATTGCTCCCTGCGTCAATTTCTGGGTTACCCCAGGGTCTGGATTTAGCCTGGGCATTCGCATATACACAATTTGGTAAAACTGAGCGAAAGAAGTGGAAGGATATCTGGCGAAGGGTCACAAAACCAGTTGATGTAGGTGATATTGTCCACTACCCGGTTGAAGCTTTTACACTATTGACAGAGATGAATCCCAAACAGGGTCTGGCAGAACTAATTAGCATCTTCCGTGAACTTGATCGATATCATGAGACAATTGATACTGAGGAGTTTGTACGTCTCGTAGAAGACTTCTTCACCCATTATGAAAATAAACTATCTGAACGAGAAGTAAGGATACTTGAAGCTGTTTCAAGTGAACCAGATATCGATTATGAGGTGCTGTCTGAAAGGCTTCACATAGAACAGAGTAAAATCTCTGCTACAGTAACGTCGTTGAAAAGGCGAGGGATTCTCTTTCTCGCTGATTCCCCCGACTTTCAGCGTTTAGGTTACAGCTTTCATTACCTCTATCTGATTCCCCAAAAAACCTCTGGAGCGCAGGTTCTAACAGTGCTTCGTCACTCTCCTCATCTTTACGGCCTCGGAGAATTTACCGATGGACATGGAGGATGTCTCGCACACCTAATCATTCCCTCTTGGCTAGAGGTCGAAGAGGAGTTACAGGGATTAAAGCATCTCTTGGAACCGTATTGTCAACATGATAGGTGCCAAGTCTTCAGATTTGTACGGGGCTATTCCCACCGGAGTTTCCGACACTATTCACTAAAGGAAAACGAGTGGAGAATCCCTTGGCAATCTTGGTCACTCTGGTTGAAGAGGATTCTCACACACCGGGAACTAGCATCGGTTTTAGATGTAACATCAAGTACTATTTCAGGGAGGGAGGAAAAGCCAGTAGTAATAGACGATTTAGACTGGGCTATCTTGAGGGAGGTTAGTCAGGGTGAATCGCGAGCACGCCAGCTCCGTAAAAAACTAGGAATAGGATCGAATCTTCTGCGAGATCGAATCCAGCGACTCCGTAAGGAAGGCGTGATCAGACCGATATCAGGAGTGCTTTGTGTTGGTTTGAGCGAACCTGTATTCCTCATAATTCAGGGAGAACCTGAAGAATTATGGCCAATGCTTGCCGCCTTTGACGAATTACCCTACCATTATTCAAAAGAAATCGATGGTGATATTCGAGGACTTTACTCAACACTGTACCTTCCTCAGGGTGAAGGAACAGCATTCGCCCATTACCTTCACAAGTACATGAAAGAATATCACATTCATTTCCATCTTGGTAAGAGTATCCCATTGAGTTATTGGGAACTCCCTTCTCGTCCTAAATGAGGATTCACGTTTGCAGTCTTATAGCTAGCTATCCGCTGTTTCCTCGGGGTCCACTAGGGGTTCACCGAGGTTCTCTAAGATGCGTTTTGCATGGTATACAATCGCCTTAGCAGGGTCCTGTAGGAGACGGCGCAGTTGAGGGGCTACTGGACGAGCGTCCTCGCCTAGGAGTGAGAGGGCTCGAACGGCGAAGAGTCGATTGAGTGTATTTCGATCGGTAAACATACGGACATAGGCTGGGATGGCAGGTTCTGCCTTGTTGCCTATTCCTTCGAGGATTTCTAAGGCCTCCAACTTGATGTAGATTTCACCATAACGACCACAAGCAATAAGGTGCGTGAGGAGAGGATAGGGATCAAAGCCAAGGCGGATTAAAGCGTGGACGACTTTGATTTTGATGATTGGGTGATTGGTGACAAGGGCCTCCTCCAGGTCGGGAAGAGCCTCTTTAGCCGAGTCGCCCATGAGGCCACAAGTGGTTGCGCATAGTAACGCAATGACCGGATTACGGGTTCGGAAACCTTGAATCATTAAGGGGACAGTGTTTTTCGTGGTTTTCCCATGACGGTAAAGGCTGACAGCGGCAGCTGATTGAATGCCTAGGAGGGGGTGGGTGAGAAGAGGTTCTAGCGCTTCAATAGCTGATTTGTCACCTTTCTTGGTGGCTAGTCCAAGGGCGACAATAGCGCACGTAACGACATCTTCACTCAAGTCAGAGAGTTGTTTAATGATTTCAGGGATTGCTGGCTTTGAAGGAGTCCCAAACCTTGCAAGTGCACAGATTGCTTGAGCACGAATAGGGGCTTCTGGGTCACCAAGCAGGGGTGCAACGTCCTCCACAGCCTTACTTCCTCTGGGTCCAAGATACCGAAACATTGTAACCGCTAGAAGTCGAACTTCCCTGTGTTCATTGCTTAGTAGAGGAGTGATATAGGGGATTATCTTTGGACCAGCCATGGCTAGGGTTCCCGCAGCATCCTGTCGTCGACGTCCTCTTTTCTCGATGACGTCCACATACTCCAAGATCTCATCATCTGTCAACTCGAGCTCTATAGGAACATCCTCTTCAGGCATGTCAATGTAGATTGGGGCAAGGTGGGCAGCATCTGTTTCTTCAAAGAGGAAATCTATCCCAAGGCTCGACTTGACCCTGCTCTTAGAAATCTTTCTGCTCATGTAAAGCTGTAGAACGAAACCAAGGCCAAGTACAACAAAGCCGATGGTCATGACAACAAACAATAACAAGTTTAGCGGGTTCAAGAAACCCATCATAACTAGAAGCATTCCAACACAAAGGAAGTGGCGAGAGTACCTTAGGATGAATGGAGGGCGTGGCTGATACATTATATCAAATCCCTTTTTTTCTCAGGTCAATCTCGCACCCTTATAAGCCTTGGGCTTTAGGCTACCTTTGTAACCCTCATTAAAACGGAAACATTATCAGTTGATTGTTGACAAATAGGAGAGAATCCTAGTAAGGAAGTGAAGCAGTTACTCTACGTGATTTGGTTCGTATTTTATACAATCATGTATGTCTGCATCTGGCTGCTGAACAGACGGTTCAAACCGGGTAGTGAAAGCTGGAAGCGTATCTTTGTAGTGGCGGCGCTATTCGAGGTGCCATTCCAAATCGGCAATATCCTGGGCATCACAGTATTCAATCTCTGGCTGAATAATGCCACCTCCCCCATAACGCTCCTTGGATCCCCCATAGAGACTATCCCCTTCGCTTTTGGAGCAGCTGTTATCGCTCTACTGTTTTTCAGAGAATATACCGAGTGGAAACCCACACTTCTACTCTGGCTTATATTGACAATATCATGCGTTTCCCTTGCCTATGTATCAACTCTTTATAATTTCATGACCTGGGTTAACTGGAACATTGGCTTCAGTTTCCTTTACTGGCTTTGTCTGATAGGCATCTTAAAGGGGATGCAGCTCCTGATAGATTACCTGTTCCCAATCAGAGGACGAGTTGGTCCTATTACCCAACAGGAGGCTATTCCGGAAGATGATTAATTTCTCTTTCCTTCTTCCATTGTTTGCTGCAATCATCCTCTTCTTCTTGGTAGCTTTGGTTCTCCACCGCTTCATCAAAATCCGTCTAATCACGTTGCCTATATTAGCAGTGGTACCCTTGGGCTTTGCCATCTGGATGACGAATCGCACCATGGCTGCATCGTTGTTGACTCCGGTGGATTTGTTCCGCATCAACAACCTGTGTTACATAATAGGAATCTTGTTTCTCGTCTTCTTCGTCGATATTACGTCAAAGGGTAACCCAAGCTGGAAGAGCATCCTCTTTGCCTTCTGGGCAGGGGGTCTAACTATCGGAGCCCTTTTCCTAGATGTTTATACCATCCAGTACAAACTAGGAGTGGGATGGGTTCAACTCTGGGAACAGCCCCTCTTCTACATCTTCCTTTATCTTCTTGAATTCGTTATCGCCATTTTCGTCTTTGGGCTCCACATCACACGTGCATATCAGCGCAATAAAGGGTACAACAAGGAATTACTGAAACGTGTGGTCTTGATATTCTACTTGTCAATTCTTGGTGTCTTCATCTTCACGGCTCTACGCCAGCTGCGGTTCCTCGATTACCCCTACATCAACAGCATTGATGCTCTCTTCTTCGCCATAGGGTTCGGTTACATAGCTTGGCAGTACATCAGGCTTCCTCATCTCTTCCATTTGGATGTCCTTGATATCCAGCTCTACGGTTTATTCGTCTACGACAATGATGGTCCTCTACTTTATTCCTACCAATTCCAGCCTACTGCCGATTTCAAGGACCGAGAGGATATGATTACTGCTGCACTATCGGGGATTGACACTCTCATCAAGGACATTCTTTCTAGTGATGAGGTGCTTCAGGAGATCAGGCAGGAATCAAACGTCCTACTCCTTGAGCGAGGCGACCGCATCACCCTTGGTCTAGTCTGTAACCACTCGACACTGATTACACGTAACTGGCTCTTACAGTTCCGCTTTGAATTCGAGAAGATTTTCGCTGACGTACTAGAGAAATACTTCACTACACATAAAATCAAGTTTCTAGCCAATCCCGATCTTCTTGTCCGGAGAATCTTCCTCCACGAATGAAAGCAGAATGTCTTTACAAATGAAACAGATTAGTGAGCTATTACATCCGTAAACCCGTAGAATATGCTTCGAATGCACACAAGCAAGAAACACCAAGGCAGTTGAACAAATTGAACTCGGTTACAATTAGCTATCAAACAGTTGGCGGAGAAAAGCAAGACAAGATTGCAAAACAGGTAAGGGATCTCTACCTAACAAATAGAGAGATAATCTCGATCAGATTAGAATCCCTCTCGCAGTTCCCCGACCTCACACATAGACCTTTCAGAAAACTTACTCATACAAATTTCCCTCGAACCCCTTGGCCGATGTCCAAAGCTAGAAAGGCTGTATCTGCGCCGAAACCAGCTCGAAACCGTAGACCTCTCTTTTCTTCAATTTTGTGTTGCCTTTTCAAGCCTCAATGCTTCTCACAATAAATTGAGAAATATCCGACTCGACCCGTTCAGTCACTGTACGAAATTAAACGGACTCTTTCTTCACAACAACCAACTAGAAAACATCGACCTTGAACCCATCTCAGCCTGCATCAACCTGAGAACATTGAACCTGGCCAACAACAGCCTAGAAAAGATTGACCTTGAACCACTTCGCCAGTGCACGAAATTGCGTACCCTCAACCTTAGAGGAAACCAGCTGAGGTCGGTTGACCTCGAACCACTAACAAACAGCTTGTCTCTAAGGAGCCTTGATCTGTCAAAGAACCCCATTGACAGCCTTGATACTACGCCACTAACTAGCCATAAACGGTTAAAGATAACTAAGTCCTAGCTCGCAGAGCTACCTTCTTAGGATAGCTCCAGAGTGTGTATGTACAACCGGAACGCCTCTTTGAAACCAAGGCGGCCATAGAATCTGATAGCAGAAGCATTTTCAGCGTCAACAAACAGGGTTAACGCCTGATACCCCTTCGCAGATAGCACCTCCATACTCTTGGAGAGAAGCAAAGTCCCCAATCCTCGTCTTTGATAATCAGGATCTATGGCGATGGGGCAAAGATTCGCCAGATTGGGGCGGTCTTTGAGGAAGTAAAGATTTGCAAACCCAACCAGAGTTTCTCCATCAGTAAGTGCCAATGAAGCCTCGGGTATTTGATATTCACGACCCTCTCTGTTCATCAAGGTTTCCCGATTCTCTGGTCCGGTTCGAAGGTGAAATTCGTTATCCCTGCAGGATGAGAAAGCTTTGCAATAGATGTCGAAGACCTGTTGGAAGTCAATATCGTTTAGAGGTTTGATATCTAAGCCAGAGGTATAGGCAGATGGCATTAACCTATGGAAATCGAAAGAGGAGAAGCGTTGGAGGGGCCTAATGAATCCCGGTGTCTGAAAGGGCTCCGCGAATCCGCAACTACGATACCAGGAGCTATAGTCACTGTATCCTCTTTCTCTCCCAGGCAGTAGATCAAAACGGGTCCAGGCCATTCTTGACCCTTTCTCCTTGGCAATCCTAATACCTGCATTGATTAGCTGTGGAGCCAGTTGAAAGGCATTCGTACCATTCCTAAGATAAGGCATCCATGATGCAAAATGCGCGTGACCGTCTCCAGCATATTTAATACTCAAGAAACCAGAAAGCCGGTTACTCTCCTCAGCAATGATCATGTGATCACTTCCTTTCCACATAACCTCAAGGATTTGTCGAACATGATCACTCGTCATCAAAGGAGAAATCAACCCATTTCTCGTAAAGGTATCAAGAGCTAATCGTAAAACTTGGGAGAAGTCTAGCTCTTCTTTTTCACAGGTTCTGATTCTCAAATTACTTTGAACCATCCCACCGTTTGTGAATCCAGAAAAAGTACTAGCCAATATAGGTTATAACTATTTACATGGGATGCTGGTTCATTCTAAATCCTTAGGCCGAAGGGGAGTTCGACAATTCGGGCAAGTGCCTTTCACTCTAATCCATTCTAGAAGATGAGTGCGATGAGAGAGTTCTTCACAGTTTGGGCATTTCAGCCACTCCTCATTGAAGTCGATTTGCCGCTTACACAATAGGCATCGGTACCTTGGTTCCCCGCACACAAGGCACTTTGCACTCCCGGGTTCGAGTTCCTTACCACAGATGACGCAGCGGCTTGGCAGCCCAGTGTCCCTTGCGGGTTCTGGTGTACCGATTTTATCAGCAAGCATAATCATGTGACCCGTTTTTTCCAAGTAGTCTAGTGCTGCGTGGCTGAGGTAGATAGTCAATTTGAGGTCTAGAACAAGCTGAGCAGGGGTTGGGATGCACTGATGTTCAAGCCCAAAGGCAATAGCCTTCTGCGCTGCATTCTCCAGCTCTTCAGTTGAAACCCTCATATCCTTTCCTAGGGGATTCTCGATATATGCTAGTACCTTAGGGTAGAACTCTTCTGGGATTTTCAGCGTCCCATAAGCTTCAAGATCGTCTGGTCGGCGGTTGTAGATGCGCTCGAACTTGAGCACTTCAAGACCGAACTCTTCCAACTGGTCCTCCTCGGTCTTAACCCACTGTACTTCACGCATGGCTAGCTGAAGACTCTCTGGTACTTCTCTGAACTTGACTCCCTTATACTTGACGCTGGCGAAGAGCTTGCCCGCGTGAGTAAAATGCTTCAACCTCTTGCATTCAAAGAGGGGGCTGATGTCCAAGTACTTCAGGGGGTTCCCAGCCAGTTGCAGGTATTCCAGTTGATGGTGGAAACGAAGGGGACCAAGTTCCAGAGACTGAAGCTTATTGTACCTGAGATCGAGGATCTCAAGGGACAGGCAGGAGCGGATGGGGCCAAGGTCTAGGTCTGCAAGCACGTTCAGCCCTAGCTTGAGCTTGCGGAGGTCCAGACAAGCAGCTAAAGGAGATAAATCAAGGTTTTCCAGCTGGTGTCCTGTAAGGTCTAGGGATTCCAAGTCAAAGTGTTTTTCCAAGGGTGCTAGGTCTATGCTTATCATCCGGTCATTGGGTTTGACCTTCAGAGTTTCAGCAGAAAGGTCCAACTCGGCCTCATCTAGTTTCACCTTGACCTTTCGCTGCTTCCGAACTGTTCTGTATTTGAGGGTTATCTTGCCCAACTTCATATCCCGACTAGAAACTATTGACTAATACTAGTAAACTGGGTTTATCATCTTTCGCTTTCCCAAAAATGACATAAAGAATTAATACTGGAGATATGTCTCAATACTCTGGGAAATGTGTCTCTAAGGGAGCGAAAACTACGACGTGGGGATGTGACCTGAGGCTTAGCGATGTATTTTCCTTGACAATTCCAGCCTATTTTTATCATCTGGCTTCATAGCTAGCTGAGTCAATATGTGATGGTGAATCGTGTGATTATTGTCTCTAAGCAGAGTGTGGGAGACTGTTACACCATCGGAGAAGCGCTAGCTGATGCTGAACCGGGTAGCCGAATCATGATCAAGCCAGGCGTCTACCAGGAAAGCATCGTCCTCGATAGACCCGTCGAGCTGCTGGGGGACGGTCCAGTTGATGAGGTTATCATTCAAAGCAGCGAGGGAAACTGCATCCGAATGGAGGCGGGCAACGCTGTGCTTCGGGGAATGACCCTACTGCTCGAGACCGACCCCTCTCTGGAATACTTCGCCCTTGATATTCCCCAGGGGGAGCTGGTGGTGGAAGACTGTGATATCTCATCCAACTCGCTAGCATGTGTGGGCATCTACGGTAAGGCATCTAATCCAGTACTCCGTCGCTGCCGAGTCCACCACAGCAAACAGGATTCAGGAATAATGGTCTATGAGGAAGGCGGAGGGACCATCGTGGAGTGTGAAATCTTCGAGAACAACCTTCACGGAATAGAGATCAGCGAGGGAGCCACCACCATCGTGAGATGCTGTAAGATACACAGCAATGGGCAAAGCGGCGTCGACGGGTACGACAACACCCAAGGACTCGTCGAGGACTGCGAAATCTACGGCAACGGCTTCCACGGTATCTCCACCAATGCAGGCGGCAACCCTGTAATCAAGAGCTGCCGAATCCATGACAACAGCCAGAATGGCTTCTTCTCCTATCAGGAGGGCAAAGGGATTGTTGAGGTTTGCGACATCATCGATAACGGCTACCAGGGCGTAGAAATCCGTGAGGAGGGCGACCCGGTAATTCGACACACCAGAATACGTGCCAGCGGCCAGTCAGGCATCCATGTATGGCAGGACGGCAAGGGAACCATCGAGAACTGTGACATCATTGAAAACGGAGAATACGGAGTAGCAATAAGGTTCAAAGGAAATCCAGTCATTCGCAAATGTAGAATCAGCCGAAACGGCAATGTTGGCGTCTATGTCTGGGACGGAGGTAGGGGTACTGTGGAGGAATGCGTCCTCACTGACAATACTGGGGGCTCTTGGTTTCTAGAGCCCGACTGCCTGCTCAAACGGCATAAGAACACAGAGACGTGACAATCGTAGAGGATTCATCTGCTGGAGTGGATTAAGGTCAAAGACACCTGTCCCTATTGTAGACAGAAACTTCGGGCTCGAGATGTCACATAAACTTCATAAGATGCACGGTATTCGTTTTAACTCAACCAAGTTATCTTCTGGAGAGCATATTCTATGTCAAATGAACGTAATCGCCAAAGTTGGAATGCGCTTAGTAAATTCTATCAGAGAACCCACAGGATTTCGCTAGACGATGTCCATTATGGGCCTTACAGCCCTGGGGAGAAGGACCTCCAGATCATTGGAGAGGTAAAGGACCTTGATGTGCTGGAATTGGGTTGTGGAGGAGGTCAAATATCGGTTGTCCTGGCTAAATGGGGTGCAAGGTCAGTCACGGGGATGGATATCTCGGATGAGCAATTGAGCTACGCTCAGAAACTAGCTCTAGAGCACGGTGTCAAAGTACGGTTCCTTCAAGGGAACGTCGAAGACCTGTCAGCTCTGGATGATGACTCCTTTGACTTGGTTGTGTCCTCCCATGCATTGAATTATGTGGAGCATTTGTTTCAGGTTTTCGCTGAGTCAGCCCGGGTCCTCCGTCCTGGTGGGCGTTGTGTCTTCTGTCTTGGTCACCCCGTATACTATGTTCTCGGTGACGCCCTTGAAGTCCAGGACCTAAGTCTCATTGAAGACTACTTCTCAGACGAGCGTCATACTTGGGACTGGCTGGATGATGAGAGAACTCCCATAGCCACCTTTGAGCAAACCTACTGGCGGCTGGACCAAATCATCAATGGTTTGATCGCTGCTGGTTTTAGCATCACACGAGTGGAGGAACCAAAGGGATACACTCTAGCCCAGATAGAGGAACAGGGGCTAGACCCTCTACCCTTCATCGATGATGACTTTGACACCGATGAAGCACGCCGTTTCATCGAAACCTGTAGTAAGATTCCATTCTCCCTAATCGTTGCAGCAAACCTGAAAATGAAGTAACGAAAATTGTGAGAAGCGAGCGCCATCTTTGTACTTACTTCACTGCTCTGAGTCTTGTCCGTTCTTTTTCGATACGCCCTCTAGCTTGGCTCACGTATTCTTCACTAGTGTCGTAACCGATGTAATGCCTTCCTGTTCTCAGACAGGCTATTGCCGTTGTGCCACTCCCCATGAAGGGGTCAAGAACAACATCCTCTTCAAAGGTGTAGAGCTGTATCAGCCTGTAGGGCAATTCGATGGGAAAGGGTGCTGGGTGACCTACTCGTTTCGCAGACTCTGTGGGGAAGGACCAGACACTCTTTGTGAGAGCAAGGAACTCGTCTCTAGAGATTGTACTTTCCTTGCCTTCGGTTTTCCTTCGTGAAAAGGAACCCTTGGAAAAAATCATGATATACTCGTGTACATCCCGGAGGCATGGGTTCGAAGCTGACTTCCAGCTTCCCCAGGCGGTTGACGATCCAGCGCTTGCAGCTTTATCCCAGATGATTTCTCCTCGCATCAGAAACCCAAGGTCTACCATTTCTTGTATGATGTAGCTGTGAAGAGGTATGTAGGGTGACCTTCCAACGTTGGCGATGTTGATGCAAGCCCTCCCGCCCCAGACCAGAACACGGTGTACTTCAGCAAAGACTGTCCTTAGTAAGAACAGATATTCCTTGAGTGAAAGGTCATCGTCATAATCCTTTCCAACATTGTAGGGCGGAGATGTCACCATAAGGTGGATACTACTGTCAGGGACTTCGGTCATCGCTTCGCTACTCTTACAGAATATCCTGTCTTGCTTCTCTGGAGGGATTCTGTTCTCTGGCGTTTGTTGATATTCACCCTTTGGGAGCGTCTGGTATAGACGAGACCCGTAGAAACGTGAGGAATCGTGCCCCTCTCTTCTTGTTACCCCGAAGCTGCTCGTGTGTGTCCCTTGTTTTCTACTCCGAGCCATAGTGCATCAAGTACAATGTGGTCTCCTTGTTATTTAAAGGCTCCAGGGGCTCGGAGATAACATAGTATGCCATCTAGAAGGCTTGAAACGCCCTTCTGTAAGGGCGAAACGACCCCATTTCATCTGAGATATTGGGAAGAGTTTAAAACCCACCGAGAAAAAGTATCAGCGTTCATTATGCCGACCTTCCAAGA
>JAEOTB010000080.1 GCA_016840065.1 Candidatus Hermodarchaeota archaeon
AGTGACGTTTGTTCAGGGTTACCTTGTAGTCTTGCGAATCCGGTTGGAGGGCGACTTGAAGGGTGAATTTCTGGTCGCCAACGGTTACTTGGAAAACACCCTTGTCTCGATCAACATCTGTGATTCGGACTGTGAACATGATTTCACTAACTGTAACTGTGAGTTTTGCCTCCCTGGAGTCTTCAACTGTAACCGGAATGGTTTCGTCATTTAGTACGAGTTCGTATTTCCGAATCAATTGGTTTCCCAACACCTGGTTATTTTAGTCCCCGCCCATGGCTTCGCGGCGCCCAGCCATAGTCCATGGGCTGATTCTTTGAGGGCTACGACTACGGATAAGTGGTAAGCTTAATGTGTCTGGTTGCGCTTCAAGTAAAGTGGCAGTGATTGCAGCAAGTAGGTCCGGAGTTATTTCTCCGAGGGCTTGTTTCTGCTTTCGATGATTGAAGAATTCCATTGCAGGTTGAGGGAAGAGGATGTAAGCAATGATGTCCTCGATATCACTTGTGATTCCCTTAAGCTCACGACGAGCTTTGGGTATTGCAGATTTTAACAAGTCAGCGGGACGGCATGTGATTGGTTCCTCGTCACCAATAATTACCCGTTGGATTTTCGCATCAATAGGGGCTGGAGGGCGACCATAATAGCCGCGCACATACTGCTTCACCTCTTCGGGGATTGTCTTATAACGCTCGCCCAAAAGGACATTGAGTGTAGCTTGAGTGCCCACTATCTGACTGGATGGTGTTACCAACGGTGGATATCCTAGCTCTTGACGAACACGTGGCACTTCGTCTAATACTTCGGGGAGCCTATCTAGCGCTTGCTGTTCTCGTAACTGGTTGATAAGGTTTGAAAGCATCCCGCCAGGAATCTGAAACTGCAAGACATTGGTGTCAACTCCTACAAAACCAGACTCAAAGTCGCAATAGCCTTGCCGTGTCTCTCGGAAATATTCAGCGATTTCCGACAACAATTCTAGGTCCAAACCAGGATCCCATTGAGTGCCTTGCAGAACAGCAACCAGGGTTTCACAAGGAGGCTGGGAGGTACCAAGTGCTAGAGGTGAGATGGCAGTATCCACCACATCCACACCTGCCTGAATGGCTTCCAAGTAAGCCATACTAGCCATGCCGCTCGTGTAATGACTATGGAGTTGGATAGGGACACTGATTTCTTCTTTTAGACGGGTCACTAGCTCTCGGGCTACAAAAGGGCTCAATAAACCTGCCATGTCCTTGATACAGATTGAATCAGCATCCATTCCCTCTAGGGACTTTGCGAGCTGGACGAATGACTCTACATTATCTACAGGGCTAATAGTATAACAGATGCTAAGCTGGGCATGACATCCCACTTTTTTGACTGCCTTGACTGCCGTTCGCATGTTACGCGGATCGTTGAGCGCATCAAAGATACGGAAAATGTCTATCCCATTTTTCGCAGCCAGCTTGACAAACTTGCGAACCACATCGTCAGGATAATGTCTGTAGCCAACAATGTTCTGACCTCGAAGAAGCATCTGGAGCTTGGTCTTTGGAAGGGCTTCACGAAGGTCCCTGAGCCGCTGCCAAGGGCTCTCCTTCAAGAACCGGAGTGGAGCATCAAAGGTTGCTCCGCCCCAAACCTCCATTGAGTGGAAACCTACTTGGTCCATCTTTTCTGAGATGGGGAGCATATCTCTTGTGTGCATCCGTGTTGCTAGAAGGGACTGATGAGCGTCGCGAAAGGAAGTATCAGTGATTTTTACCGGATGAACCGAAGTCGCCGCCAAAGAGTAACCTCCGAGTAGATCTATTTTTCATCCACAAATATCGTGAATACCCTTTAAGCAGTTCCCCTATGCTATGACAATGAACAGGAATTCAGAAGTGACTAACATCCAAGTAGTCAACAAGGACTATTTTGAAGATAGATTAATATCCCGTGACCGGGCAAATACGTTTGAAGGAGTATCTAACCATACACAACGGGTTAGACACTATTAGGAGAAACCAAGATGAAGAAAGTCGTTAGAAGAGTTCCATCGGCTTTGCTAGTATTACTTCTGTTTGTCATGGTCTTTTCATTCACACCAAGTCAAAGTGTATCTTCGGATTTACCAAGTGTTCCCATGGAAAGGTCTTCTGCTGAAAAGGCAATCGTAGTTACCGATGTTGACTTTTATCAGGTAAACTTCAACCTAAGTGGGTATGCTACACCCAATTCGGGCTATGGCGTCATCGAGCTAGATTTTACTGGTTCTAGACAAATCGAATACCTGAACCTGAACTGCAATAATACGTGGGTCATTCAGAATGCTCCTCTCTTGAGCGTAGGGGGCGAAGAAGCAGGGCAATCACAGCGCTTCTGGTTCCCACTCGGGGTTGCGGACGGTGTCGAAGTGACCTACATAGAGTACGGCTACACTCTCACAGAACAAATACAAGAAGCCGCTCCAGAGCGTAACAATGAGGCTCTAGTTTCTGACGTTGAATACGTGATATTTAATGGCGGGGCAGATATCCAGGTGGACCCAACATGGCCCCAGGCAACAATAGTCATCGGTGGCTTAATCACGGACACAATTCTCCATGTCAAGAACAATGTCCCGAATCAAGAGGCTGGACTACTCGAGTGCGCACCAACCGCTGTTTCCAACAGTCTACAATACCTAAACACCCACCACAGTCTAGGAATAAACGCGTCAGAATTGACCATCGACAAGATGAAAGACGCTTGCAACTTCATGGCTGGTCTAGGATGCTACATCTGGCATAACGATGCAAGACCTGCTGGTATGAGGAATGCGTGGTATGAGGATAAAGCCGCTTACATACAGGATATAGGCTGGGCAATCACCACGAAGAGGATTGACCCTGCTGACATCAGCGATGTAATTGCAGAAATCGACGCCTGCGAAGATATCGAAATGGAGATAGCTGGTCATACGGTCACTGTCGTCGGTATGGCTGATCTCGGAGGCGGTAATTACTCTGTTACAATTCAACATGATACCAATCAGGGCGCAGCAGGCGGGTGTGTTACTGAGACTGCCTTTTGGGACACCAACACTAACTCGTGGTCGGGTGCCCTTGCTGGGTGGGGTCTGAACTACTTCATTGTCGAGTCACCGGTGAGTGTCGAAATCCCTGGCTTTCCACTACCTGCTCTACTAGTCGGACTAGTCATTGCTATTGCTCTTGTCCTATCTGTTCGTCGACGTAAAAGATTTTGAACTACGCTTAAATCGAGTTCCAAATCTAGCTCAAGGCTGAGCTTTCCTAGCCGTAGGTTTACAAGGGGATATTTCCGTGTTTCTTACGTGGGAGTGACTGTCGCTTTGTTCGGAGCATATCAAGGGCGGCTATGAGTCGAGGGCGGGTCACTGCTGGCTCGATTACCTCGTCGATGAAACCCCGCCTAGTCCCCGAATAGGGGTTAGCGAAGCGCTTACGGTATTCTGCAATCCTGTCTGCCCGTGTTTGCTCGGGGTCTTCTGATTTCTGGATTTCCCGGCGAAAAATGATGTTTGCTGCACCCTCAGGCCCCATCACAGCCAACTCACAGGTTGGCCAAGCATACACCACATCAGCACGCAAATGCTTCGAACCGAGAACCACGTAGGCACCACCAATGGCTTTCCTCGTAATCACGGTAACTTTGGGTACCGTCGCCTCTGCATATGCGAAGAGAATCTTAGCACCGTGGCGGATAATACCTCTATGTTCTTGATCGACACCAGGAAGGAAACCTGGTACATCCATGAATGTTAACACGGGAATGTTAAAGGCGTCACAGAAACGGACGAAGCGAGCGCATTTGTCTGCAGCGTCGATATCGATTGTACCTGCTAGGTAGTTAGGCTGATTAGCGACAACACCAACTGGATGACCGTTTAAGCGGATGAAACCAACAACCATGTTCTGGGCAAAGTGCTGATGAACCTCAAGGAACCTATGATTATCAGCGACACTAACAATGGCTTGTTTCATATCATATGGGATAGTTGGGTTATCTGGGAGGAGGTCATTTAGTTTTGGATCTGTGCGGCGCGGGTCATCTGTAGGCTCCTCATAAGGTGCATCATCCATATTATTAGAAGGGATATATGATAGAAGGTCTCGAATGATTTGAAGGCAATGGTCCTCGTTTTCTGCGGCAAACTGGGCGACACCGCTTTTCACGTTATGAGTCATAGCGCCACCAAGCTCCTCAAAGGAGATTTCCTCTCCAGTAACAGATTTAATGACATTAGGACCCGTGATGAACATGTGACTGGTCTTAGCTACCATTATTGTGAAGTCTGTAACAGCAGGGCTATACACTGCGCCTCCAGCACAGGGGCCCATTATGGCACTTATCTGAGGGATGACCCCTGAAGCTATGACGTTGCGGTAGAAGATCTCTCCATACGCCCCAAGACTAGCCACACCCTCTTGAATTCGGGCACCACCTGAATCATTTAACCCTATTACTGGTGCCCCGGTTTCCAGCGCTAAATCCATGATTTTACAGACCTTTTCGCCGAACATCTCACCGAGGGCGCCACCAAATACTGTGAAATCTTGGCTGAAGATGAATACAAGTCGTCCGTTAACAGTTCCGTAACCTGTCACTACACCGTCGCCAGGTATCTTCCGTTTTTCCATACCAAATTCTGTGCTACGATGTTCAACGAGAGCGTCAAATTCTATGAAAGTACTCGGATCAAGCAATCGTTCTATCCTTTCACGAGCAGTCTGTTTTCCAGCCTTGTGCTGACGTTCAATTCGTTCCTTTCCGCCACCGAGTTTCGCCTTTTCTATCCGTTTTTGAAGCTCCTTCATCTTCTCTCGAAATACATCAGAAGGTACCATACCAGATGCACCTAATCCTTTTCTAGCTCAATTGGAGACGCCACTACTTGTAACGTCTACACTTAAAATCAATTGTTGCTCAGAGATAAAGCAGGTGGGGAAAGAATTGATTAGGAAAACCTAATACTTTTTATTACCCTTTATTGACGAATCATTGGGAGGATTATTACAATGCAAAAAACTCTCGAGAACCTTACAAAAGCCTTCATCGGCGAAAGCCAGGCCCGAAACCGGTACTGGATGTACGCTAAAATCGCCAAGAAGGAAGGCTACGTTCAAATTTTTGAAATCTTCAGGGAAACAGCTGAACAAGAATATGAGCACGCCAGCACCCTATTCGAATTCATCCAGAAACTGAGAAAGAAAAGCGACGAAATTAAAGTCGAAGCTGAAGCTCCACTAATCCTTGGGGACACGAAGGACAATCTTCGCGCCGCCATCGCTGGTGAAACCTATGAGCACACCAAGATGTACCCCGAGTTCGCCAAGATTGCACAAAAGGAGGGCTACAATAAGATAGCAGCTCGACTCCGCGCCATTGGAAGAGCAGAGGAGCACCATGCTGAACGCTACCAGAAACTTCTCAACCAACTGGAAAAGGGCACATTCTTCGAGAAAGACACCGAAGTCGATTGGGTCTGCCTTGAATGTGGTTATGAGCACCGCGGCACTAAGCCACCCAAGGAATGCCCGAGTTGCCACCACTCACACGCGTACTTCAAGTTAAAGTGCGAAAAGTACTAAGAATCCAGCATAGTTCATCAAATAATTTGAGACAGGTCTGAAGAAGAAAGACCGAACAATAAATCGTAGATAGGTGATCGTATATGGCCCAGAAATACGTCTGTACCGCTTGCGGCTACGTCTATGACCCAGAATTAGGGGATCCTGATGGAGGCATCGCCCCTGGCACAGCCTTCGAGGATATCCCCGAGGACTGGGTCTGCCCATTGTGCGGCGTAGGAAAAGACATGTTCGAACCAACCGAGTAAAACAGGTTCACTAGGTTCTCAGAATGAGCAGAGGTAAGAAATACAGTTGAGAGCTCTGCTCTCACCTCTCCTCCATTATTTTTGTCTAATTATTCTTAGTTTAGAAAAAAACCTATCAGTATTTCAAGACAACACCCTTACCTATATTATTTTTCTTAAGAAAAGAAAATTATATATACTTGGGGGACGATAGAATATACAGAGTTGATCCAGATGGTACTCGACGATTGCCCCGGCGCAGCCGACCTCAAGAGACCAACTATAAAGTTCAAGACTTGCCCGAAATGTGGAGAAGAAATCGAATTATTCTCCGATGATGTCAAGATGGACTGCGAAGAATGCGGCTTCACAGTGTACAACGATGCTCTCTCTTGTGTTGAATGGTGCGAATACGCGAAGGAGTGTGTGGGTGAAGAAACCTACGAAACTCTAATGAAAATCATCAAGAGAAAAAAGGCAGAAACCTAGAGGCAAAAACTACTTACCACAGTTGTCGAGTAAAAACCGATAGGATATGAGTCAAGATGACAGAATTATTGCAAGTTTACAAATGTAAGATTTGTGGAAATATCGTAGAAGTGCTACACGCAGGACGTGGAACACTAGTTTGCTGCGGTCAGGCTATGCAACTACAAGAAGAGCAAACAGCAGATTACGCGACTGAGAAACACGTTCCAGTCATTGAAGAGACAACAAACGGTATCCGAGTGACAGTCGGTTCAACACTTCATCCAATGGAATCAAAACATTGGATTGAGTGGATCCAAATTCTTGTAGATGGTAAAAGCTACCGTCAATTCCTTGAACCCGGAGCCAAACCTGAAGCCGAATTCGAAGTAAAAGGCAAAGAAATCATTGCCAGAGAATACTGTAACATCCATGGCCTGTGGAAAACTTCCTAGAAGTTCCAAATCGCATCTAGGAAGGATAATCAAGATCTCCAGACCAAAGGATTTGCTTCCCGGTGGGTGAGCTGATGATTAAGCTACCGTCGGGGGCAATATCCTTTGCGATACCCTGTACAACTCCTTCTGGTGTAGAGATAGTAACGCTTCTTCCCAGGTGATTGCAGAGCTTCCGCCAATGGGGTGCGATGGCAGGAAAGCCCTTGTCACGAAGCCGCAGATACCAATATTCTAACTGACCAATGAGATAACCAAAAAGTCTTGGTAAATCGATTGAGCGCTTCAGAGCCTCCTGAAGTGAGGATACCTTGGATTTCAAATCTTCTGGGAACTCGTCCAGAGGGGTGTTAACATTAACGCCTATACCTACCACTGTGAATTCAACTTCACTTCCTTTGAGGCTTTGTTCGGCAAGAATCCCTGCCACCTTTAATTCACCAAGAAGCACATCATTAGGCCATTTCAAGCTAGCCTTCAGGCCATAGGCTTGTTGAAGAACCTTAGCAACTGCTACGCCTGCAGCCAGAGTGATGAGCTGTATCTCTGAGGGGGCTAGCATACTAGGACGCAAGAGGAATGAGAAATAGAGCCCACCAAGCGGTGAGCGCCAAAATCGGGATAACCGCCCAACACCGGTTGTTTGGGTGTCAGCGAGAACGACAAGACCTTCATCTTCACCTGCTTCCCCTCGAGCCTTCACAAAGGCGTTTGTGGAGGCTAGAACTCTGAAATGCTCAAGCCGCTTAAGAACAATGTGAGCAGCGTTAGAAAAAACATGCTGAAAGGGATCATCATGTGGCTCAATAGAAGCAGGCTGCTTGGCCATGTAGAAACCTCAATAGGATGGCAGGTTGGATTCGTCTGCTCGCTGACAAAGCTCCAGCAGAACACCATTCGTGCTCTTTGGGTGAATAAAGGCGATCAGCATATTGCCTGCTCCTCGACGTGGCGTTTCGTCTATGAGTCTATAACCCTCTTCTCTTAACCGAGACAGTGCTTCCTCGATGTCTGGAACCTCAATCGCAACGTGATGAATACCTTCGCCTCTTTTCTCAATGAAACGAGCAATGACACCATCAGGGCTGGTTGATTCGAGGAGCTCAATACTTGAATCACCAATGGGTATGTGGACGGTCTTCACCTGTTGACTTTCCACAATCTCTGTGTGGTCAGGTTCTAAACCCAAATCCCTGTACAACTGCAGGGCGGCTTCTGCATCCTTAACTGCGATGCCAATGTGTGCAACACGCATACTCTAATCGAAACCTCCGAGCCACTAGAAACAGAATTACGCAAAAAAAGCTTCTGCTCTCACAGCCATTCCAAAGTTTTTATATCGTTTAACATCCAAGAAAAGAACTATGGGGATAACAGGAAGTCACAGTCAAGGTGCCAATCCAGATGATATCAGGTTGTACCTTGATAAAAATCTGTTAATCGTGTTTAGCGTAACACTGATGGCTGTGCTAGGTGTGGCAAGCATCAGTCCTGCAATCCCCACAATAGCCGCAGCGTGGAGCATCCCTGTAGGTGCAGAAAGCCTGCTCGTTTCAATATTCACCTTCCCTGGTGTCATCTTTACACCGATTCTAGGCATTTTGGCCGATCGTTTAGGAAGAAAAACCGTGCTCATCCCTTCATTGGTATTGTTCGCTCTGGCTGGTTTCTTCTGTGCTTTTGCTCCAAGCTACTTGTTTCTTCTGATATTCCGTTTCCTTCAAGGTATCGGGGCCGCTTCTCTGGGCTACTTAAATCTGACAATAATCGGTGATTTGTATAAGGGTCAGGATAGAGCAAACGCGATGGCTTACAACGCTAGTGTAACCAGTATTGGGACAGCCGCCTATCCCGCTCTGGGAGGTTTTCTGGCGGTATTTGGTTGGTTTTTCCCCTTCTTCCTTCCTTTAATAGCCCTTCCCGTCGGAGTTATCACTCTTCTCGGGCTTGAAAATCCAGAACCAGAAGAAGAGAAAATGGGCTTTAGTAAATACATAGGAAACGCTTGGAGAGCAATGAGAAATCGTCAGGTCATCGGTGTTTTCGTTGGGAGCGGGATTACTTTCATCATGTTATATGGCGTGGTCATCACTTACTTTCCCTCGTTTCTATATGCGGTGTTCGGGTTAGATCCCTTTGTTAGAGGTCTAGTTATCGCTAGCATGTCGATTTTTACTGCAATAACCGCAACTCAAGTTGGCAAGTTGTCACAGCGTTACTCTGAACGAACGTTGATTATAGTAGCATTCCCCCTGTATTCCTTAGCGCTTGTTCTCATTCCCTTCTCACCTGTTTTTGGAGATACTCTGCTCCTTCTTCTCCCATCACTGGGTTCTTTTTTTCGGCTACTCCCACTCCTTATTCTTGTAGCTGTGTATGGTGTCGCTCAAGCCCTGAATATGCCTAGTCTTCAGACCTTATTGGCCAGACTAGCGCCTCCAGAATATCGAGCAGCTCTGATGTCAATCAATGGAACCCTCCTGCGTGTAGGCCAAACATTGGGTCCAATCATTATGGGTGTTGCCCTGCTTCTTTGGGGAATCAACTGGGTGTTTTGGGTTGGTGCCCTTTTTGGGATAATTATAGTCCCAATAGTCGCTGTCTCACTGAAAGCTTGAATTAATTCCTAGAAAATCTGAGTGGGTTTATACTCGCCAAATACTCTTCGAAGTGTGTTGCATATCTCACCCAGAGTGGCTTTACACTCGACTGCATGGAGGATTGGTGGAAGCAAATTATCGGTTCCCTCCGCAGCTCTTAGTAACCCCTCCAGTGCTGATTCCACAGCTTTTGCATCTCTACTGCTGTGTAACCGTTCTAGCTTCAGTTTTAGTGCCTTCTCAACTGCAGGATCGACTCTGAGATAATCGATAGACCGTTCATCCTCCTGTGCAACAAAGCGGTTGACACCTACCACCGTGCGCCTCTCTGTCTCGATTTCCTTCTGGTAACGGTAAGCGCTTTCCTGAATTTCACGCTGGATGTAGCCTGTCTCAATAGCCCTTAACACACCACCCATCTGGTCGATACGCTCCAAATAGGCTTCAACACCTTCCTCAATCTCGTATGTTAGGTTCTCGATGAAATAGGAGCCAGCGAAGGGGTCAATCGTATTTATGACGCCACTTTCATGTGCGATGATTTGTTGTGTGCGGAGTGCAATTGTAGCCGCCTTTTCTGTAGGAAGAGCTAACGCTTCATCCATGGAGTTCGTATGGAGGGATTGTGTACCCCCCAGAACAGCTGCCAGTGCCTGCATCGCTACACGTACAATGTTATTTTCTGGTTGCTGCGCGGTAAGGCTACATCCTGCTGTTTGTGTATGGAAACGCAAGAGCCATGAGCGGGGGTTTTCTGCCCCAAAACGTTCCCGCATAATACGATACCAGAGACGTCGAGCAGCACGAAACTTGGCTACCTCCTCGAAGAGGTCGTTGTGCGAGCCAAAGAAGAAGGATAACCTGGGAGCAAACTCGTCCACCTTCAAACCAGCATCAAGAGCTGCTTGTACGTATGTGATGCCATTTGCGAAGGTGAACGCTAGTTCTTGAATAGCAGTGCTGCCTGCCTCACGGATGTGATACCCGCTTATGCTTATTGTGTTCCAGCGGGGCAACTCGGTACGACAGTAGGAAAATGTATCAGTGATTAGCCTCATGGAGGGTCCTGGCGGGAAAATGTAGGTGCCGCGGGCGATGTACTCTTTGAGGATGTCATTTTGAATTGTGCCCCGAAGGATATTCGGTTCTACATTCTGTCGCTTGGCGATAGTTATGTACATGGCAAGTAGGACCGATGCAGGTGCATTAATGGTCATGCTGGTGCTTACCTTGTCGAGTGGGATATCCTGGAACAATGTTGCCATATCCTCAACCGAGGTAATGGCTACACCGCACTTGCCAACTTCACCTGCTGCCATCGGGTGGTCTGAGTCATAGCCTATCTGTGTTGGTAAATCAAAGGCTACGCTGAGTCCGGTCTGCCCCTGCTCAAGCAGATACCTGTAGCGTTCGTTGGTCTGTTCAGCAGTACCAAAACCCGAATACATACGCATTGTCCAAAGGCGTCCTCGGTACATTGTAGGGTAGACTCCTCGCGTAAAAGGAGGTTCTCCGGGAAACCCTAAATCCCGCGTATAATCAAAATCCTTCAGATCCTCTAGTGAATACAAGCGATTGACTGGTTGACTGGAGGTGGTAACAAACTCTGCGGGGCGTTCAGGGACCTTCTCAAGAAATGGTCGAAGTACCTTGTCTTCCCATTCGCGGCGGGCATCAGAATCCGTCTTCCGTTTTCTTCGTTGTTTTTCAGGCAAGTTAACCCACCCAAGAAGGTCTTTCTAATAATGATGCTTCAACTAATTAAAATGCAGTTCTTATCTAGTATTCGACACCGCGCCGAGCAGATATTCCCTTCTGATAGGGGTGCTTCACTTCTATTATCTTTGAAACCAAGTCAGCTAGTTTCATGATGGCTGGTCTTGCGTAGCGACCGGTTAAGACCAGCTCCATTTGGGGTGGGCGGTTGTTGATTAAGTCAATGACAGAATCCTCTGTGATTAATCCCCAGTCGATGGCACAGTTTACCTCGTCAAGAATCAGGAAGTCCACCTCTCCTCCATCCATTATCTCCTTGGCGTGTCGAAGAGCTTCCTCTGCAAACCTGATGTCTCGTGGGTCAGGGTTGTGTCGGTCAACAAACTCTGGGCGTCCAAACATCCGAATCGTGAAGTTGGGTAGCCGCTTTACTGCTTCCAGTTCTCCATACTTGATTTGCCCTTTCATAAACATAATAACATGAACACGAAATCCATGACCGGCAGCTCGAAGCCCAAGGCCAAGGGCAGCGGTTGTTTTTCCTTTTCCAGAGCCTGTGTAGACTTGAACGAGGCCTTGGTGTGTTTCTTCTTGTTGACCGTTTGCTGTTGTCTGCATTTTGCACACCTTTTTGCCAGATTCTTCTTAGTTACATTTAATGTATTCGTCTAGCAAGGTGTATTCTAGATCCAGTGTATCCTCAATTTAGTGAAGCATGTATAGAAAAGGTGCAGGAGCTATGGCCAATCGATGTGTTAGCCGCCGTGTCTGTGTACTTCGTCTTCGAGTCCACGGATTGCTGCTTTGAGTCGGAGTCGTTCATCTACATAGTCATCACCCTCGATTCTACGTTTTCGGAATCTGTCATCGAGGGCGGATAACTCCTTTTTGAGTTTCCTGATGCGTTGCTGAAGCTGGTCCACGAAACTAACAGTGCGACCTTCAGCTCCTGCTGCTAGATCTGCAGGTGTATAGCTGGCTTTGATGACCCCATCTTCTATCCGTAAAATCCGTTTTGTAGCAGCAGCCACGATTGGATTGTGAGTCACTACAATTATGGTTTTTTTATGCTTCTTGTTGATACGGACAAGAAAATCAACGATAATCTGGGATGTTTCAGAGTCCAGCTCTCCTGTTGGTTCATCAGCAAGGAGAATCGGAGGGTCATTTGCGAGTGCTGCAGCAATAGCTACCCGCTGCTGTTCGCCACCACTCAGTTCATCAGGTTTGTGTCCCGCCCTGTCGGTCAATTGCACTGTTTCAAGAAGTGATTCGACACGCTCTTTTCGCTCACTACGAGGAACCTGACCCACAATCATAGGTAGCGCAACGTTTTCCGCAGCTGACAATGTGGGCACAAGGTTCAGAGTTTGGAAAATATGTCCAACCACGCGGCGCCGGTACATGACGAGTTGTTTGCGTTCAAGAAAGGTAACATCTACATCCCCAACCTTAGCCTCGCCAGCAGTGGCACGGTCGAGGCCACCGAGAATATTGAGAAGAGTCGTCTTGCCTGCTCCTGAGGGCCCCATAACTGTAACAATTTCTCCCTCTTTGACTCGCATGGAAAGCCCTCGTAACGCGCGGACCTCAACATTTCCCATCCGATAAACACGAACTAAATCTTTTACTTCTATGAAAGCCATCCTTTTCACCTTAATACTGAGACATCATAACGAGCATTTCGAGCTTCAATTAGAATTGGGATAAGAGTGAATAGCAACAATAAACCGATGATTGCTCCAATCTGGAGGAGAACAGAAATGACATAGGGTGCTGGCATAAAACGCGGCACTACCAGCTGTGGGATAATAGACGTACCTGCTCCTCCTTGTACAACACCATACAAAACTATGAATCCCACAAACAGCCCAACTAGGAGGGCAAGGCAAATCATAGTAAGTGACTCTGCCATAAGCATCACTACAGTCTGTCCGTAAGTGGTGCCTCGCGCGCTCATCAACGCGGTGGTCGTTCGTCGCTCTCGGAGTGTCAGATAGATTACAACAACGGTGCCTACCGATGCCAGAATGAAGGCGAAGAGAACTCCCATCCTGGTCATATTATCCCTCGAGTTGAGTAGAATACTCGTGTTATACTCGTCAAGGATATCCACAGATGATTCAATCGAAATAATATCGGTGTATGCTTCTAGCGCTTCAATTACTGCGTTGTTATCTTGAGGTGACTCTAGGGAAATCAGAATGTTACCTGTTGACGTAACATTAGACCAAAGCTCTATCAATAATTCCAAAGATACGAATGAATAAGTTTGTTCAGCAAGCCACTCACTCCAGAAAGGAAGTATGGACATCTGTTCTGGCTTAGGTCCGAATAACCCAAGAATCGTCAAGGAAACGGCACTACTTGATGGGAAAATCGATAACTCTTCTCCTATCTTCAAACCCATATTCTCTGCCCTTAGATACTCTAGTATGATGCTATGATTATCGCTGGCTAAAGCATCTAGAGCTATCGGGGCTGGAACACCTGAGAACCATTCAGGCTCGAAATAGGCCACTTCCCTCCACTCACTAACGTTGATGGCATAAGCCTGTATTTGACCCATCGCGGTGGAGACATAAAAGTCGTGCAGGGAAGCTGCTCCCCGCACACCATCAATTCCACGGATTAAGGGTAGCAGATAGGTGACGTTCTCAGGATGTCTAGTTGATACTTTGATATCAGCACCTACCTCGGCAAAAACGCTACGAACGGTGAAATCTTGACTAGTAGCTAAAGTGCCCACCGTCTGTACACTATAACCAACTAACAAAGCGCCAATGAAAACAATAGCGGCAGTGCGACCAGGTCTTCTTCGAATGTTATGGGCTGCCAATCCGCCTAAAGAACCGAGAAGGCGACGAATCGCCCCTTCTGCATACCGGTAGAAGCGGTCTGAACCTTTTATGAGAACCATACTGAAACCATAAAAGAAGAACAAAGGTGCCCAGAATCCCAACAATGTATCAACAACAGACCAGATGCCCAATAATATAGCGAAAACAGGGTTTGTGAACATCATTCCCGTCATAATTTCCATTACATTGATTCCTAGGATCCAAACCGCCAGCTTGTAGGCTCCCAGAATCAGGAGGGTCCAGGTCAGCAATTTTCGGTAGCCCACCGGCTCGCCAGCTAGAGTATATTCCCTGACCGCTTCTGCTGTCGGTATCTGAGCTGCCCTCTTAGCGGGAAAGTAGGTTGAAAACGCAGCAAGAACTATCCCAAAAGAAAAGGTAAGAAATATCGTATCAAATCCCAGTAGCCCGGGGTTGAGGAGAGTGTAGGTTCCTATTCCAAGGAAGAAAGGAACGACTAGAAAGGATAAGCCTAGAGCTAAGCCGCTAGCGACGAATCCGATGAGAACAGATTCGATGATGAACATGCTAGTGATTTGGCTGCGGGTGAATCCTTTAGTGAGGAGCAAACCGACTTCTCGGCGCCGCCTAGAGAAAGTCACATCATTCAAGGTTATGCCCATGTAAAATGCTACGAAGAACACGGGCATCGAAACCTGTAGAAACGTCATCCGATGCACTTCGGAGAGCCCCACAAACAAGTTTAACGCGTCGGCAAGATAATTGCGCAGGCTCCACGGGTCCCCGTATTCATCTGGTAAAGCGTTTGAAATCTGGTATCCGAGTTGATTGATGCTCTGCAGGGACCCTTGAATATCGTAGGGGTTGATGAGAGCAGCTCGATCAAGATAGATGTAGGTTTTCGGCTCCAAAGTGCATCTGTGGCTATTGTTTAGTGCTTCTGCTGAGTCTAGTAAGGGTAACATGGTCTGCTCATGGTCAACGATGAAACAGCTGGTATAACGCCAAATAAGGTCGGCATAGAAATTGTAACCATATCCCATAGGTTCGATTAGGCTTCTCTCTGTGTGTTCATCTATCAAGATGTGGCCAACAACTTGCAAAGACACATTGACAAGCAGTTCTGGGTCAGGGTACTCCAATACAATTTCGTATTGAATCGTATAATTACTTCCAATGGGATAGTTCTCAATGCTAGCTGAATCTACTACGATATAGGTTTCATTGGCGCTAAGACTTGTATCACCATCTAAGATAGTAATCCTATCATAGAATGAGGAATTCGCTTGGATTCCGAAAGTGTAGATCTCGCCTGAGTTCATTGTGGAGCTGTTACGATGTGCCACAATGTTTTCCGTTCGGACTACATTGGGTACTGACTCGATGATTTGTCGCAGATTATACAACTGTGAAGTATTAGCTAGAAGTCCATACCAGGTTGGGAACCTGTAGATCATGTCTACTGGAACGTCTTCTAGGGTTTCGTTCATCATTTCAGACAGGATGGCGTTGGCTCCGACATTAGAGCTGGCAAAGAGGGTGGAGGCAATCAGGACTCCCACAAGTGTTGCCGCGAACAGTCTCCAGTTACGCGCAGCTCGCTTCAAAGAGAACCCGAACACCAAAATCCCTTCTCAGAGTTATTTTCTTTCCTTATCTAAAAGCTTTTAGATTGTGAACTCCCTACTCACATACACTGGGAAACTTCAGATTGGAGGTTGAAATGTGTTTTCTGAGCGTTCTGAACCCATAAGCGAATTGATCAAGGGCAATCCAGAGAAGCCCCTACGTGAACCAGCACTAGCCCTCCTTGCCTGCCTCTTCAACCTCTACCAGGTTCTTGAACTTTCCCGTACTCTTTCCCAGACTGCTCAAGTGACTTACCTTGACCCATGGTTTGGTGGTTTCTGGTACCAGCAGATGATGGTTGGTATGCTCTCCGGGCTAATTTGGTGGAATATCGCATTCTCGTTGATACTCCTCATAGGAGCTGCAATCGTCTACTTCGTACACCGTCGTGTAGGAGGAGTTCTCATTCTGGTAATCTCTGTCATTGCTTTGTTTGTCAGTTTCTTCGCGATGAGTATGTTTTTTGCGAACTTCTTGGGTGCAATAACTGCTCTTCTCAGCGCGGTCTTTGGGATGGTCGCTGGAATATCTGGTACTCGCGGGGAAAGAACATCAACATCGACACAGGTTCAAGAAATCATCTAGCAGGAAAGCCTTTACTAGCACTTTCCCAAAAATACTTCAGGGCTAAGAAAGATTAGTACACCAGACCTATCATGAGCTCACCTATTGTAGTCAAGGGTATGACTAAACGCTTCGGTGATATTGTCGCCGTTAACGACGTTGATCTTGAGGTTCATCGGGGTGAAGTCTTTGGCTTCTTGGGACCCAACGCCGCAGGAAAATCCACAACGGTGAAGGTGGCTTCCACCCTCTTAACCCCTAGTAGCGGTACTGTTGTTATTGATGGCTATGATGTCCTTGAGGAGCCAGAGGAGATAAGGGCTGTCATTGGCCTTCTCCCCGAGGACGGTGCAGATACTCATTACGATCGCCTTACTGCTGCAGAGAATCTTGAATACTTCGGACTCCTCTATGATGTTCCCAAGGAGAAGCTGCAAAACCGAATCGATGAGCTGCTCGAGTTCCTTGAGTTGTCTGACCGCCGCGACAGCTCCCCAGGCACCTTTTCGACCGGGTTAAAACAGAAGCTCTCTTTGGCTCGTGCTCTCATCCATGATCCACCAATCGTTTTCCTAGATGAGCCTACCTCTAACCTCGACCCCATAATGTCTAGGAAGGTACGGGAATTCATCCAGAAAATGGCGGGAAGCAGTAACAAAACCTTCTTCATGTGCACCCATCTACTCTCAGAAGCTGAGGATCTCTGCGACCGGGTCGGATTCATCTCCCATGGCCGCCTTGTAGAAGTAGGGCGCCCCGCTGACCTCCGACGAAAATTCTGGACCAAACGCACCTTTGAACTACAACTCGCTACAGGGGATTTGACGAAAGCCCAATCCATCATCCAATCTACCGGTTTAGTTACCTCAATACAGGTAGAGAATAAGCGGGTCGTCTATGTGGTCGAAAAGGCTGAGCGGAAGAACCCTAAAATAGTGCAAGCGCTGGTCGAGGCTAAATTTGCCATTGTGGAACTACGTGAACGCATACCTCGCTTAGAGGATGTCTATCTGAAAGTCATTGGAGGTGATAACTAATGCTGAGAAAGGCATGGATTATGGCCCGTACAGAGATTCGAATGGTGTTCAAGAGCCGCCAGGTCAAGATGGTCCCAGCAATGGTAATCATTATGACTGGTCTTTTCGCTGGTTTACTCACACCACTCATGCTACCTCTTGTGGCTGAGGTGGGTGTAGAGTTTTGGGATATGATGATGGTGATGCTTATGGGCATGTGTGTTGTTATGATGCCGGCGATGCTGCCTGCTATGATTGCCGCTGACTCGATTGTGGGCGAAAAAGAGCGGCACACACTAGTTCCTCTACTAGCCAGCCCCTTATCAGATGGTGAACTTTTACTGGGCAAGCTCCTAACCGCGTTAGTTCCAGGAGTTATCGTTGCATACATCAACTTGGTAATGGGCATTGCTATTGTTAACGGGATACTCTTTTTTATGGCGCCAGCTTTACTGTGGGTATGGCCTTCCCTTCTGGCTCTGGTTCAGGCACTTATTTTTCCCCCTCTTCTCTCGGCGTTTGTCGTTTGCCTTATGATAATCATTTCGGGAAGGGTAAGCAAGGTCTATGAAGCCTATCAGATCGCTGGTAGTGTAATACTAGTACCAATGACACTAGTCTTCTCGCAGCTTTTCGCGGGTACAGCGGTCAACTGGCTGCTACTCCTCTTTGGGGCTGCCATTCTCGGCATAGCAGTTATCGGGCTATTCCAGCTAGCACGTAACCTCTTCAACCGCGATAAACTTGTCTCCCGCGTCTAACCACAATAACTAGTCACTTCAGCTTCAAACTCGCTACCTTCTCAATAAAAGCAGCTATACGCTCAATGGCAGCGGAGACAACACGGTTTCCACGTTCAGGATCGGCTCGTGTGGAATACCCGATTGTACCAGAATCAGTAAAGTCGGTCATATCGAAGGCAGGGAAGAAGTTAGGAGGTTTGGCGAACATTGTGGCACGGATGAAACCTGGTATCGGCTCCCGTCCCGGTTCATCCACTCGTTTATCGACAAGCACGCGTTGTCCCAACGCCCAGGCAATCGACGTTTCCATATCGTCTGCGTGAAAATAGGGGGGATTGAAATTTTCCTTGATTAGATCCGCTGTAATTTCCCACCAGGCAACTTGGACACACCAAATACCTGCCTCGTGCAGCTTGCGCAACGCAATAGAAAGAGAAGCTGTATTTCCGCCATGCGAATTCATCACGACAATTTTCTTGACGCCGTGCTTAGCTAAACTCGTACCGATGTCAACTATCAGGTCAATAAGAGTCTCATGTCGCAAAGTAATAGTGCCCGAGAAAGGCATGTGGTGCGGGGAAACACCATAAGGCATCAGTGGTGTCACAATGGTTTTTACTTTGGGCCAGAGCTTTTCTGCAACTGCGTGAGCGAATTTTTCAGCTTGGAAGGCGTCCGTATCCAAGGGCAGGGCTGGACCGTGCTGCTCGGTAGAGCCCACAGGTATGATGGCTATGTCTGTTTTCTTCAGTAAAGCTTTAGCCTCCTGCCAAGTCATCTTACCGAGTAGAAAGGGTTTAACATCAGTCAATAAGGTCACCAACGATAGTCGTATGAAACGACCTATTATTTATGTCCCCTCAAAGAAATAGAGAAGACACACTAGTCTAAGGTGAATCACAATGATTCGTGTTGCTGGAATCCAGATTTCTCCTGTTTTTCTTAATGCAGAAAGAACTTGGGAAAAGCTCGAGTCGTACATAAGAGATGCAAAATCAGATGGAGCCGAACTTGCCACTTGGGGCGAGACACTGATTCCAGGTTATCCTTTTTGGCTCTCTCCTACTGGAGGTGCGAAATTCAACAACAAAGACCAGAAGACCGCCTATTCCACATACTGGAGAGAAGCAATACAACTCGAAAACAGCCCAATCATTGAACGAATGAAATCTCTAGCAGATGAACTTGGTATAATGCTAGTAGGTGGAATTGCTGAGAAAGAGGGTTCGTCTATCTACTGTACACTTCTCACGATAAACAATAAGGGAGTAATCCTCGGTCGGCACAGAAAAATAAAACCAACATACGAAGAACGGCTCGTGTGGGCAGACGGAGATGGATTAGGCTTGAAGACTTATCCTTTGAAGGAGTTTTACATCGGAGGTCTGAATTGCTGGGAGAATTGGCTTCCTCTGGCCCGTGCTGCTCTTCATCTGCAGAAAGAAACACTTCACATTGCTGTCTGGCCAGGTAGTTTAAGGAATACAGAAGACATCACCCGTTTCATTGCCCTTGAGGGGAGATCCTGGGTCATGTCCGTATCCGGACTCTTACGCCCTACTGATTTCTCGCATCTATCCGAATCTGAATTTCCAATGAAGGCTTCGATGGAGGCAAATGCTACAAACTGGGCGAATGGCGGGTCAGTCATAGCTGATCCTATAGGTAAATTGATCGCAGGACCTCTGGTAGACAAAGAGGGTATAATCTATGCTAATATCGACTTGGAACTTGTTATCAAGGAACGTCAGAATCTGGACATCAGTGGGCACTACTCACGTTTTGACATCTTCAACAAACCACTGCGTGATTTAGGATGACGGCAACGCAAGTCTTCTAGCTAGGTACCTTCAGCATAATCAGAGATATAGTGCTTCTGGGCAGAGGTGAGCTTGTCGATTTCGATGCCCATTGAGGCAAGTTTGAGACTAGCAATCCTTTCATCAATTTCGCGAGGCAACAAATGTACATCATTTGACAACTCGTGAGCATGATCCTTCAAGTAGATCATACCAAGAAGCTGATTTGCAAAGGACATATCCATTACTGAGGATGGGTGCCCCTCAGCTGCTGCAAGATTAACAAGTCGCCCCTCACCGAGAAGGTAGATACGCTTTCCACCTGATAGTGTGAATTCACGATTGTTTGGACGGATTACCCGATGACTTTTCGCCATCTTCTCAAGACCCTCAACGTCAACTTCGACATTGAAATGGCCTGCATTACTGAGAACCGCCCCGTCCTTCATCTTGGAGAAATGTTTTGTTGTAAGCACGTCCCTACAACCAGTAGTGGTAACGAAGATATCGCCTTCGGAGGCTGCATCCTTCATGGGCATCACACGGAATCCCTCCATTCGGGCCTTGAGGGCAGCAATAGAATCTATTTCTGTGATTATGACATCTGAGCCCAATCCCTTGGCACGGTGGGCGACTCCTCTGCCACAATGACCGTACCCTGCCACAACAACGGTGCTCCCCGCAAAGAGGATGTTTGTTGCTCGGAGAATACCATCGAGGGCAGATTGTCCTGTACCGTGAACATTGTCCATTTCCATTTTTGTTTGCTGGTCGTTTACAGCAAGGACGGGGTATAGGAGTTTTCCGTCAGCAGCCATGGCACGCAACCGGTGTACTCCAGTTGTAGTTTCCTCTGCTGCTCCTATCACTTCTTTTGCTAGCTTGGGGTGTTTGGTGTGCACAGTGAAGATAAGGTCTGCGCCATCATCAAGGGTCAACTGCGGCTTGAATTCTAGTGTCTTCTCGATGCACCAATAGTACTCCTTACTGTCAAGTCCGTGCCATGCATAAACAGCGATGCCATTAGCTGCGAGTGCTGCTGCGACGTCATCTTGAGTGGAGAGCGGGTTGCAGCCACTCCAAGACACCTCGGCACCTGCTTCCACAAAGGTTTCAACAAGTACTGCTGTTTCCTTTGTTACATGCAAGCAGCCCGCAATTCTGTAACCTTTCAATGGTTTAGTCTTAGCAAATTTCCGGCGGAGCTGCATAAGGACAGGCATCCTCGACTCCGCCCAGTCAATCTTCAGCCGGCCCTGCTTAGCCAGCTTGATGTCTCGAATCTTATAGTCGGTCACCTTGAACACCAGACAATGCAAAGGTATTGCCTGCTTCTTAAGCGTTTCACCACTTTTGTTAGTAGGAAAAGTAGGAATAGAAAATACCAATACAAAGTGCTTTTATTCTGAGTTATCAGGAAATCGGTGAGGTTTGCACTGTGCCTGAACTCCCTGACCTTGAAGTCGCAAAGCACACACTAACTAGACGAGCAACCAACCGAACAATAGAAGAAGTGGAGCTTTTCGACCCAGTAACTCTACGGCGTCCCGTTGCAGAAGCCTTCCAATATGAACTTCAAGGCCGAAAAATACAGGAAATCCAACGGTATGGAAAATTCCTCATCCTCCTCTTTGAACCACCCGCCAGGCTCTACATCAATTTCATGCTCGTAGGTCATCTTGCCTTCCAGCCACCTTCAGACAGAATCATGAAAAGTACAGGATTTCGTCTGCGTTTATCAGGAAACATCGACCTGCGCTACCACGATGGTCGTCGGATGGGTAAAATCTATCTGCTCCTCAACGACGAGCCCACATCGCTTATCCCCACCTACGATGAGCAGGGACCAGACGCCCTAGACCCCGAACTCACCCTCGAAACTTTTCGCAGTCGCATCCGCAAGTTCAACGCCCAAATCAAAAGAGTCCTAAAGAACCAACGCTTCATCGCAGGGATTGGCAACGCATATGCCAACGAAATCCTCTACAAAGCCCATATCAATCCCTTCCGAAAACGTAGCACCCTCACACCCACAGAGATAGACGCCCTCTACACAGCTACAAAAGCAGTATTAAAAAACGCTATCACAACAATCACTACACTAAGTGGCAATAATCTTCGCTTCAAGATACGCGACTTCCTTCAAGTCCACGGGAAAAGCGGCCAACCCTGCCCACGATGCAAAACAAAGCTCTCCACAGTCAAATCAGGGCTAGACCTAGCCTATTTCTGCCGAAAATGCCAAGTCTAACCAAGAATTTGAGTTGAACTGAGCATTAAAATATGACCTTAAAGTTTCAAACACCATTCCTCTTCACTCTAGAATATAAAAGAAGAATCATTTCAGGTGAAACGTCTTGGAAATAAAACGAATCGCAGTCATAGGAGCAGGCGCGATGGGCACAGGAATCGCCTATCAAGCATCTCGCTTCGGAATTGAAGTAAATCTAACCGACCGCGAAGAAGAATACGTCAACAGTGGCATAAGCAAAATCAAAGGCTTTGTCAAAGACGGGGTCCAAAGGGGAAAGATGGACCTCAAGGAAGCAAAGGCAATCCTTGACCGCATCCACAAAACCCCCGACCTCGAAGCCTGTGTCAAAGATGCCGATCTAATCATCGAAGCAGTCTTTGAAGACATGAAAGTCAAACA
>JAEOTB010000081.1 GCA_016840065.1 Candidatus Hermodarchaeota archaeon
ACTCCTTAGACGCGCCAGCCATCTCACCAATCCCACCCGCATTATCCGCGATGGGGCCAAAACTATCCATAGCAACATTATTCCCGGTGTGGGTTAGAGCGCCGATACCTATGAGTCCGATGCCGTATAGGACGTAGTCTAGTGTTGCTCCGGTGTAGATGAGGGCGGAGGAGACGAAGGTAGCGGCAATCACTAAGAGTATCCAGACTGCAGCCTCGTATCCTGCAGATATCCCTGAGAGCATTATCGTGGCTGGTCCTCCGTCGGCTGCGTCGACAATTTCCTTCACTGGTTTGTGACGGTGACTTGTGAAGTAGTTGGTGATAGGGTTGAAACTTACAGCCAAGCCTACGCCTATCGTGATGAGGATGGCAGGTCTAATGTCTGGTATGGAAAGCCCGCCTATAGTCCATGGTAGAAGACCTGCAAAGGATGTATAGAACCAGGCGAGGATAAATGTCACGATGATGGTGAAGAGGCTAGAAACCTCATAGGACTGGAACATCGCCTTCTCAGCCTTATCGGTCTTCCAAACAGCCACCATAAAGGTACCAATCATGGAAGAGATAACACCAATCGCACGAACGGTAAGCGGGAAAATGATCCAGAATACATTATTAGTCGCTACGTAAAGAACAAGCCCAAGGATGAGGGCAGAAACAATAGTAACCTCATAACTCTCAAAGATGTCAGCCGCCATACCGGCGCAATCTCCTACATTGTCGCCTACTAGGTCTGCTATTACGGCTGCGTTTCTGGGGTCGTCTTCGGGGAGGTCTGCTTCGACTTTGCCGACGAGGTCTGCGCCTACGTCTGCGGCTTTGGTGTAGATTCCGCCGCCGATTCGCATGAAGAGGGCGATGAGGGTTCCTCCGAATCCGAAGCCGAGGAGAGCATCGGGGGCGGCGGTGCCGAAGATGATGAATATCATGGTGCCACCGAGGAGTCCGAGTCCGTCGGTGAGCATTCCTGTGAATGTTCCGCCGTGGTAGGCGATTTTGAGGGCTTCGCGGTAGGACCTGGCGGAGGCGGAGGCTACTCGGATGTTTGCCTCAATAGCAATCCGCATTCCCCATTGGCCCACGATGAGGGAGAAGGATGCGCCTATTACGAAGGCGATGGCGCGGCCGATTGCGACGATGCGCTGGGTCTCCTGGTACGTGTACCCTCCTGCTGTGTGAAAGACCGCGAGGGCTTCGTGGCTGGGTGGTACGATGTAGACGGAGAAGAAGAGGACAACAGTGAGCAAGCCGATGAAAGGTAGTATAGATTTGAGTTGGCGGCTCAGGTAGGCGTTTGCGCCCTCCTTGATTGCCTGCCATACTTCTTGCATCTTTTTGGTGCCTTTGTCTGCTCTTAGAACGCTCTTGCGGAGCCAGACCGCGTATATCAGGCTCAGTATTGCTGCTATAATCACTGTGCCTATGGCGAACTGTTCAAAGATACCTAAACTGAGGAATGTGTCAAAGAACGTCATGTGAATGCCCCATCCGTTGTCACAGGATTTTACGCTACTCGTCAAGTTTTTCCATTTAAGTGTTGGTAGTGTGCAAACCTTTCAAGAACTATGAGGTACAACTTGTATTTCCCCTGTTTTCGCAACGAGTGCAACGCTTTTGTAGTGCCTCACACATTTTTCCGCCACTAAAAGCATACGGAGGACCCTTGTATTGACCAGTAATGTGGACAAGCTAGTCGCCGAAGCCTCCAAACTCATAGGCGACAAACACGTCACAACAAACCTTGCATTCCGCCGGAGCTACCTCGCCCGAAGCGTAATGGGCATCCGAGCAGGAATAGCAGAAGCGATCATAAAGCCGGGCAATGCCGAGGAAGTCCAAGGCATCGTCAAGCTATGCAACGAACTAAAAGTACCCATCAGTCCCTATTCTGGTGGGCTCAGCGGCGGATACGCCCAACCCCTCCGGGACGAAGGCATAATCCTAGACCTAGTACGCCTAAACAACATAATCGAAGTAGACATCGACAACCGCTACGTAGTAGTCGAACCAGGCGTCACATCAGGACAAGTCTGGGCTTACTTCCGCAAAGAATATCCAGAATGGGCACCACCAGTACCCGACGGTGCACCACCCCGCGCCACACTGATAGGTGACGCAGTGGAACGCGGCTTCAGCCTCGTCACCAGCAAATATGGACCACAAGGACGCATGATTAATGGGCTAGAAGTCATACTGCCCCGCGGCGACAAGATACACACAGGCAGTTGGGCGATGAAAGGCGTCAAGCCCTTCTATCCCTGGGGTCCAGGTCCTGACTTCACCGGCCTATTCCTAGGCGCCCAAGGTACCATGGGCGTAATCACAAAAGCCGCCATCCGTATCATCCCCCACCCACCCCACATCGACCTAGTTGCTTGGGACTACGACAACCCTGAAGACATGACCGATCACACCCTCGCAGTAGTAAAGAAGGAAGTCGGAGTGATGGTGCAGGGCGGCAACTGGTGGCTTGTACCCAGCAGAAAGGATGAGCGCGAGGTTCCTACGACCCTTGAGGCTTGGCGGAAAGAGAAATACTATATCCCGGCCTGGATGATGAACTTTGAACTCTGGGCTCATACTGAGAAGGAGCTGGAGAGCCAGCATGACATTATTCAGGAGGAGGCGGATAAGCTCATTAAGCAGGGTAGGAGTATGAAGCCCTGGGAGCTGCACCCTGCCGCTAAAGCTGGTCGTCTCAAGAAGCCGAACCTGATTGCTGTGCCGTATTCGATGCACCGCGCTGGTTTTGTCTTTATCACTTGGTATCTGCCCTTCGCTGACACCGCTGAGTTTAGCAATATTTGTGTAGAGACTATGGAGAAGCATGACCTCCCCCCGGTTGTCTGGGTTTCCAGCATCGAGCAGGGGCGCCAGTGCATTGGGATGCCTATTGTCTGTTTTGATAGTCGTACTGAGGCTGGCTATGAGCAGGCGGAGGCTTGGGACCGTGAGACCACCGAAATCTTCCACAAGAAGGGCTGGCTCAACTATCGTCCGAACGCCTTTATTCACTGGCCTGCAATGCGCCCGATGATGCCTGAGTATGTGGGTATGTTGAAGGAGCTGAAGGACCTGTGGGATCCAAACAGGATCATGCATCCGGGTCGTCTCGATGTCGACTGATTCGTACTGGAAAATAGACAAAGTGTAAAAGGAACGATACGATTGGAAATTTGTTAGTTGATGAGAATGATGGAGGATTTCTGAATGACCGAATCTGATCACAGTAAAACAAAACTTGAAGATTTTCGACTGGAAGTGGCTCGCTGCATCCACTGCAAAGCCTGCTCCCTCTCCGATGCGGACAACCCCAGTGGAGGCTTTCATCCTGGCTGCCCCGCATGGCATGCCATGGAGTGGGAGGCCTACGGTGGTGGCGCTAAGATGTGGCTTGCGCGCCAGATCCTTGATGGCCAATACAAGCTGGGCGAGGAAGCCCTGGATATGCTCTACCGTTGTAGCACCTGTGGCAATTGCGAAGCCCAATGTGAGAACGAGCTTCCCACAGTTGACATTATTGAGGCGATGCGGGCAGAAGCAGTCAAGGCAGGGCTTGGACCCCTGGATAAGCAGAAGGTGTACTCGAAGGCTGCTGAGGAAAAACGTAACCCATATAATGAGCCACACGAAGACCGGACAGCGTGGGTTCCTGCCGAGTTTAAGCTCAAGGATAAAGCTGATGTTGTCTACTTTGTCGGCTGTACTGCAAGCTATCGTTTAAAGGAGCTTGCTGTTTCCACGATGCGGGTTATGCAGAAGCTTGGTACAGATTTGACAGTGAAAGAGGACGAGTACTGCTGCGCTTCACCCCTGATTCGGGTGGGTAAAGTGGATACCATCCCCAAATTTGTCAAGCACAATGTTGAGCTCTTCAAGGCAGCAGGAGCCAAGGTTGTGGTCTCATCGTGCGCGGGGTGTTTCCGCACAATGACAAGAGACTGGCCCAAGTACTACGGGAAACTCCCCTTCGAGGTCAAGCACAGCGTCAACTTTATCGCCGAGTTGCTGGAGGCAGGCAAAGCGAAGTTGAAACCCATCAAGGGAATGATTGCAACCTATCATGATCCTTGCCACTATGGTCGTCACATTGGCCAGTTAATCAAGAGCAAGCGTAAGCGTGCTGAGTGGTTTGAGGTGCCCCGAAAGGTGCTTCGGGCACTTCTCGGTGACAACTTTGTTGAGATGCCGAGGAATCGGGATCACAGCTGGTGCTGCGGTGCTGGCGGCGGGGCCCGTGCTCAGTTTCCTGACTGGACTATGGATACCTCCATAGAACGAATCAGGGAGGCTGAGGCCACAGGAGCCAATACCCTCGTTTCTGCATGTCCTTTCTGTGAAACCTCTCTCCAGGCTGCGATTGAGAAGTCTGGGTCGAAGCTGAAACTGGTGGACATTATCCAGCTTGTGGAACAAGCGCTCGAGTGATGTCATAACAAGCCCAGCTAGAGCTTGTGAATCACATTAGCTGTCTAGTCGGTGTCTAGTGAAGCTACCGCGCTGAGCAGTGCTGCTATTCCGACTGGTTTAACCATGAATAGGTCAGCACCAGCATCTAGGGACGTTGTTTTCACTGTCTCGTCAGCGCTGATGAAGATAATCAAGCATTTGGGGAGTGCCGTTTTCAACTCCTTAGTTGCAGTTAGTCCATCCATAACAGGCATCCGGTGGTCCATGATGACAATACTAGGTTTTGATTCGAGCTTGTGAATCTTCTCTAGAGCCTCTGCACCATGGAAGGCTACACCCACAACTTTGTGGCCTCCCTGTTCTAGAATTGCTCCATATATCTGATGGAGGAGCGCCTCGTCCTCCACGATGAAGACAGTTGCTATTCTGTATCCCCCCTTGGTAATAGAACAACAAAACTGGCTCCTTGAGTGTGGTCGCCAGGCACTCGGTCCTCAACCCAAATTCTCCCTCGATATCGGGTAACAATGCGCTGAACTAGGGTGAGTCCAATTCCGCGCCCACGTACTCCCCGCTCACCTCTCTCCTTGGAGGACAAACGGGCAAAGATTTGCTCTTTGTCACCATCTGAAATTCCAGGTCCCCAATCCTGAATCTGTATCTTTAGGAATTCCTCTTCCTCTTCTACCAGGACATCAACGTGAACCTCTTCTCGCCGATCATATCGCATAGCGTTATGTAATAGATTGAAGAACATATCATAGAGGAATTCATCAACTTGGGCATAGTACTTCCCTGGGGAGATGGGGGTGTGGATGTTTAGTTTCCGTTGTGGATAACTATCCCGTATAGCATCGGCTGCAGCGAAAAGCGGCTCTGAAATGTCAGACTGCGCTCTTTTTAGTGGAGCAGTATCTATGAGGGCGAATTTCTTCACCTTTGAGATAAGGTCGGAGCTCCGAACTAATTGTGCTAATGCCGTCTGCACAAACTCTCTTACTTGTATTGGAAGATTCGATTCTAAGAGCACCAACTCTAGAAGTGAAAGGATGGCTTGGTGAATGTTTGTTAAATCATGGACCATCAGGTCATTGAAGAACTCGGCTCTGGCTCTTGATTCAAACGCCACTTCTTCAGCCTCTTTACGCTCAGTAATATCAATGAGTACTCCTTCAATTGCGGTCACTTGGTAGTCAGGATTGTAGAGTCCTCGCATGTTATCATGCAGCCAACGGATGGTTCCGTCCTTTCTGATGATGCGATACTCCAGCTCTCCAATGGCACCAGGCACTTTACCCATCCGATCGAAATCCTTCTGCAACCGAGCCCAATCATCAGGATAGATTACTTGGTCCCATTTAATCCGTCCTGATACAAAGTCCTCCTCAGTGTACCCTGTAATGGACTGTACAGCCCCATGAAAGAATTCAATTGAATAATCAGGTTGTGACCTGTACGCTATTCCTAGAAAGTTTTCAACAAAGGAACGGTACTTGGCTTCTGATTCCCGAAGCTGTTCCTCTGTTTCTCTTCTGTCGGTGATGTCTGTTGAATTTGAGACAAGAGCAACTGCTCGACCAGATTCGAGGATTGGTGAGACTCGAACCTCAAACACCTGGACCGTTCCATCTTCTTGCTGGTTCTCGCTATAGAAGGTTTCAGGTTTGCCCGTTACCCAGACTCGTTTATAGCAGTCAGATGCAGTTTGCTGGAAATCTGGCGAGATGAAATCAAGGATTGATTTACCCAATACTTCTCTCATTGTAAGATTTACCAGAATCCGGTTAATAAACAGAATCCGGAACTTCTGGTCCAAAAGGATGATTTGGTCAGGGGAGTTCTCAGTGACAGACCGCAATCTTTCCTCCGAATCTAGGAGGGCCTGCTCCATCTGTCTACGCTCTGTGATGTCTTCCCCAGAGCTCAAGGAACCAAGTATGTTCCCTTCCTCATCACGAAAGATGACAGTGTGCCATGCTATGAGCCTCTCTTCACCCTTGCTAGTAAGAATTGGGTTCTCATGATACTCCACAGGGTCAACTTCACCCTTCAGCTGGGCATACACCTGTTTCACATCCTTGTGGAACCGTTCAGGGAGAAAGTTATCGAACCAGTTTTTACCCATAGCTTCTTCTTCATAGACTCCAAGCAGCTCGCATCCCTTCCGGTTAATGAGGATTATTTCCTCTTGAGTGTCCAGCGCTACAAGGATAACTCCTGCCACATCAAGATACTGCTGCGCACGGTCCCGTTCTCGTCGTAGGGCTGTATCGATTTGTTTACGCTCCGTAATGTCAAGGAGAACACCCTCTACTTGGGTAACAATTCCTGTTTCATCGCTGATGTTTCGTATTCTTTCATGCATCCAACGAATGTGCCCCTCTCGATGAATAATTCGATACTCGCGCCTTGTAGATGCTCCTGGCACCGTCCCCATTTCCTTCCACCCTACTTCGATCTGCCCCCAGTCATCAGGGTGAATCATCTGCATCCAATTTACGCGACCTGACACAAAATCGTCTTCAGTATAACCTGTGATGGCCTCGGCAGCGCCCTGAAAGAACAAAGGTGCACCATTGATATCTGCACGATACGCGATACCAGGAAAGTTCTCAACAAAAGACCTGTACTTCCTTTCAGACTCCTGTAGTGCCTCTTGTGCCAGTTTGAGTTCAGTAATATCGTAAAAAGTAGTGTAGACTTGGTAGGGTTGTTCGTCGCCAGTTCTGAATTGGGGAACAGCACCGATTCTAATCCACCGGGTAATATCTTCAGCTGGGTTGTAGACACCCATTATCACGTCGTGAACTTCTTCGCCAGTCTTCAACGCAACCATCGCGGGGTGGGATTCGCCTGGGAAGTCTGAACCGTCTTCTTTAATGGATCTCCATTGAGGATCAACTGAGGTTCTGCCCTGCATCTGGTCTAGAGATAATCCTAGAATGCGTTCAGCAGCAGGGTTTGCAGAGGTGATTTCACCACTGGCATTCTGGTAGACAACGCCCTGAGCCATAGTTTCGAAGAGGGTTCGGTACGTTTTCTCGTTCTCTCGCAGCGCCTGCCCTATTCTTGCTCGGGTGATGGCCGTGCCAATTTGAGTAGCAATCATCTCAAGGGCTGTGCGTCCGTGAGCTGAAATCACATCTTTGGTATGGGATGCAACGTTTAAGCAGGCAATAACTCTGTTCTCATGGCTAACAGGAATCATTGCTAAAACCTTCAGCCCCTCACTTCTATCAATTTGTTCACTGGGAACGGGGAATTCCTCGTAATTGAGGTAAACGGGATCTCCCTTCATCACTAACTGATTATTCGGTGAACCAGCTTCGTAGTAACCTACATTCTTTACAAAGGATGGAGAAAGCCCCTTATGAATTAATAGTTCAAGGTCGCCAGTAACTTCGTTTACAAGGTAAACGCCGCCGCTATCCATCCCCGAAACCTCTATAGTGGCCTCCAAACAGAGCTTTAACACTGTATGCAAATCAGAGGTTGCGGATAAAGCCAAACCCAGGTCACGCTGAATACGGATTAACTCCTCAGCTTCCTTCCTCTCACTGATGTCCACGAGAGTAACCTGTACCGCAGGCTCTCCTTTGAACTCGATAATCTGGGAGGCAATATCCACCCAAATGGCACTCCTATCCTTGTGGATCAATCGCAACTCCCATCGTGGTGGAACATCTTCTCCCCTTAGCCGAGAAGTCAACCGTTCAAAGGTGTCCCTCCTTTCCTCAATATGAATGAGTTCCTGTATTTCTTGAGGTGACATGCTAGGCGCTTCATCAACAGAACGCCCAATGAGTTGAGCAGCCGCCTCGTTGACAAAGGATATCCGAAGAGGATTTGCCTGCAGGATAATAATGCCAAGAAGTGATTGTTCCACTAGCGTTCTGTACTTGTCTTCCGATTCTAGCAAAGCTTGCTGGGCTCGTTTCTGTTCGGAAATTTCATAAAAAACAGAGACAAAGTATCCGGGACGGGGACAATACGCAGATACGGTATACCATCGATCCAGAGGAGCAGCGAACTGTTCAAAATAAGCAGGCTTCCCAGTGAGAGCTACATCCCCATAAACACCAATCAAATCAGCTGGATAATCTTCAATGCCAGCGAGAAGCTCTGTGACTCGTTTCCCAATGACATCCTCCCGCTTTAGACCCGTTTGTTCTTCAAAGGCTTTGTTTATTTCTAAGAAGATGTAATCGATTGGCTGTCCATCTTCGTCGACCACAACTTTATGAAAAGCGAAGCCCTGAGACATGTTCTCGAAAAGCGATCTGTATTTCTCCTCTGATTCCTGCAACGCAATCTCTGTTTGCCTTCGTTGAGTGATGTCCTGGATGATCCCTTCATAAAACAAGGCCTCTCCTTCCTTATCGAGAAATACCTGGGCTGTGTTATTCACCCAAACAACCCTGCCGTCAAAGCAGCGCATCTGCACCAGAAAATCTCGCACTACCCCTTTCTCTTCCATAAGCCTCTGCCACTGCTGACGATCAGCTTGGTCTACATATAACTCGGTCGCATTTACTTTTTGAAGGGATTCTTGATTAGGATAAGCTAATAGCTGCGCCATTGCAGGATTAGCGTCAACAATCTGCCCATCTGGCATAGAACGGTAGAGTCCAACAGGGATTCGGTCGAATAGACCCTGATATTGTGCTTCTGATTCGTGAAGCGCCTCCTCCGTCTGCTTCTGTTCAGTGATATCTACTAAGGTGACTTGTAGCGCTGGCTTTCCCATGAACTCGATTCTTACGCTAGAGACCTCAACCCAGCGAATTGTACCGTCTTTTCTGAAGAAGCGGAAAGTTATACTCGGTGGGACTGGTTCTCCCTCGAGGGTCCTCTGAGCGTGCCCAAATGCCTCTTCTCGGTCCTCTGAGTGGACAGTTTCCCATGTTTCTTCTGCAGTCATGGCAAGTAGTTTATCCGCCGAGTACCCAATCATTTCAACGAAACGATTGTTAACAAAGACGAAGGTCCTCTCCTGAAGTATCATTATCCCGAACGGAGAATGGTCCAAGATTAGCTGGTAGGCTTCCTCTGCCTGCTTTCGCTCAGTAATATCAACGGAATGGAACTGGGTTGCTGGAGTGCCCTCGTATTCGATTTGTGTACTATAAACCTCTAACCAGCGAAAAGTTCCATCCTTTCTTATCAATCGATACTCATAACGTTCAGGTAAAGGTTTGCCAGCTAGACGGTCTTTATGGCGTTGAATTGCTGCCTCTTGGTCCTCAGGGAGGACCGTTGCTAGCATTTCTTCAGGAGTGAGGGAGAGCAACTCTTCAACGCTTCTCCCATAACTTTCAGCAGCAGCCGAGTTTGCGAAGACAAACCTATCTCCCTGCCGGATTGTTACACCAAGAAGGCTGCCATCAACAACAGCTCTATACAAACGTTCACTGGTTGCTCTTGCTGCCTCTGCGCGTCTTTGTGAGGTAACATCTACCCATGTGGAGATATAGAATACAAGCTCATCCTCAATCATAACTGGTGTGGAGGTAATTTGGACCCTACGTATGTCCCCACTCTTTGTTCGGACTTCTGATTCTCTCCCACTGAATCCAACTTCCATAACTGCGGTAAATGCTTGGACCATATCCACATCTGGGTCCATCTGCCACCAGGGGAAAGGAGGTTTTCCTCCGACAATATCAGCGGCAGTGAAGCCCGATAGCTCTTCGAATGCTGCGTTGACATAACGAATTGAAGTATCAGGATTTACTACAAGAATTGGGTTAGGTGAATGCTCAAGGATAGTAGAGGTGAAGGTTTCACTTTCACGAAGTGCCTGTTCTGCCTCCTTTTTTTCTGTGATATCAATTAGAGCAACTTGAGTAGCGGGTTTACCATGGTAACTTACGATTGAAGGGAATCCTTGGATCCAGATTACTGTTCCATCCCTGCGAAGGAAGCGGTATTCCACACTCACAGGTGAAGGCTTCCCCGCCAATCGTTCTTGTAAACGTCTCAAGTAATCCTCCCGATCCTCTGGATGCAGCATTTCTAATACTTCTACAGGAGATTTGGCGAGTACCTCCTCAACAGAGTATCCGGAATGCTCTGCGGCAACCGAATTGACAAAGACGATGCGATCTTCTTGGATGATAATTAGTCCCTGGGGAGTCCGCTCTACTATCGCCTTGTAAGCCTCCTCCACGTACTCCTCTTCTGTAACATCTTGCCCTATGCAAATGATTTCCCGTAATGCTCCTTCCTCGTAAGTAATGCGTGCCTGTTTCCATTCAATGATACGCCGCTCCCCCATCTTGGTGGTCACTTCACACACGAACTTCCTTATAGTATCTGAAGCTATGAAGGCTCGAAGCTCTTGTCGGCAAGCCTTCTGATGTTCAAGGGGGATCATTCGTGCAATGAAAGATTTACGGACTAGCTCCTCTTCGGTATAACCGGTAAGCTCCTCGCAGCCTTTGCTGAATAATTTAATTCGACCTCTCTTATCGAGTGCTATGATGAGGAGGTTGTGCATTTCAGCTATTGCATCAAATCGTAGTGCTGCTAGACGCTCTGCTGACCTAAGCTTAGGGGTGTAAGATCTCGTTGAAGGCATGGCATTCCCACCAAGTTATAATTTGATTACCTCGACTGGAGTATGAAGTCATTCCCCAGTCCAAGAATCCTATAATCATTGGATGAAGGCGCTTTTTTGTGTTTCCTGTCATCTGGAAAACGGGTGGCTGTGGATTTTTAGGGAGGATATGGAACATTAGCCACTAGCATTGAAGACTCGTCAAGTGAAGTAGTGAATACCAATGGCACGAACCTACAAGATTCAAGTTTTGCCCGGCGATGGAATTGGTATCGAAACCGTCGCTGAAGCAGTGAAGGTGCTCAAAGTGGCTGAAGAGGAAACGAGAGGACTCAATCTGACATTTCACGAGTTTTCCTGTGGAGGGAAACACTTTCTAGAAACAGGTGAAGAGTGGTCAGCAGAAGCGAAGGCGTTTTCCCAGAACGAAGCTGATGCAATTCTGTTAGGAGCAGTAGGTTGGGAACGTGAACCTGGGGAGCCTATCAGAAGGTCTGACGGTCAGATAGCTGGAGCTGACGTTGTTCTTGGAACCCGCTCCGAACTGGATCTTTATGCGAATGTTCGTCCTGTGAAGCTTTACTCGGGTGTGCCTACACCTTTAGCAGACTTGGTACCCAGCGATGTTGATTTTGTCATTGTCCGAGAAAACACTGAAGGTCTCTATGTGCCTATTCGTGGAACCCTCAAACGTGGGAGAGATGCGGAATCTGGTGTAGATGTACGGGTGATAACCCGCCGAGGGGCGGGAAGAGTGAGTCGATTCGCCTTTAAACTCGCCAAGAAGAGAAAGCATGGAGCTCCAACCGATGGGCAGAAGCGGGTTACCTGCGTAGATAAAAGCAATGTTCTAGACGGATGCAGGTTGTTTCGTAAGGTGTTTCGGGAGGTGGCAAATGATTTCCCAAGGATTGATACTGACTTTGCCTATGTGGACGCATGGACAATGTGGTGTCTGCGTCGCCCTTCCTACTATGATGTTGTGGTCACATCAAATATGTTTGGAGATATTATATCCGATTTAGGGGCAGCCATCCAAGGCGGGATGGGAGTCGCAGCGGGGGCCAATATCGGTGACGGTCATGCCATGTTTGAACCAATTCATGGATCCGCCCCCCGCCACGCAGGTAAACAACGGGCAAATCCCATTGCAGCCATTCTTGCTGGGAAAATGCTCTTAGAATGGCTAGGGGACAAACACAAGGACCGCCGCTGCCACAGAGCTGCGGAGAAGATTGAATTCGCCGTCAAGGCGGTGTTGAGTGCTGGGCTGACACGTACATATGATCTGTGTGTAGGTCCCTTTGCTAAGGTTGAGCCATCCACGACAGGGATGGTTGGGAGTGCGATTACAGAACTTATTCGTGCACAATAGCAGAATGGTGAAGATTATGGGGCAGACAATCGCAGAGAAAATCCTAGCCGCACACGCGGATGTTTCACGAGTAGAGCCAGGGGAAATTATCGAGGCATCAGTTGATGTGGCAATGAGCCATGAGATGCTGGGAACTCGAGTGATTCCCCATGTGGAGGCTGCAGAGATTGAGCATCTTTGGGATTCTGATAGGGTTGTTATTATGTTGGATCATTGGGCGCCAGCACCCACCGTTGAAGCAGCGATGATACATCAGCGTGTTCGACGATTCGTTGAGCGTTATGGTGTGACACACTTCTACGATGTAGGAACAGGAATCTGCCATCAGGTACTTGCGGATTACGGGCATCTCCGGCCTGGCGAGCTACTTGTGGGAACCGACTCCCACACAACGACTGGTGGTGCTCTAGGTGTATTCGCAACGGGGATTGGCGCAACTGATATGGCTGTAGTCTTAGCTACTGGACGTCTTTGGTTCCGTGTACCCGAATCCATTAGGATTACCCTTTCTGGTAAGCTTCGTGATAAGGTGATGGGGAAAGATGTAATTCTACACATCCTAGGGGAACTTGGTGCTGGTGGAGCTGCCTACAAGGTTCTGGAATTTCAGGGAGATGGTATTGAACATCTAAGCATTGCCTCCCGAATGACTATTACTAATATGAGCGTTGAAGCTGATGCCAAAGCTGCAATAATGCCTGCAGACCAGAAAGTCGAAACCTATGTACAGGCAAGAACAGAGATCCCATTCAAACCAGCCAAGCCGGATTCAGACGCCTCATACACTCAGACACTTCAGTATGATGTCTCTAAGCTGGTTCCGCAGGTCGCGACCCCCTCATCACCTACTCAGGTAGTGCCAGTATCAGAGATTGAGGATGTGCCTATTGATCAGGCGTTCCTTGGTTCCTGTACGAATGGTCGAATTGAAGATATACGAATGGCAGCACGAATCATTAATGGCAAGCGCGTAGCCAAGTCTGTCAGGTTCCTTGTAATACCCGCAAGCAGAAATGTCTATCAAAAGGCGTTACGGGAGGGGTTACTCGAGATTCTCCTCACCGCAGGTGCAGTTATTGGCCCACCCACCTGTGGGCCTTGCTTTGGTGGTCATTGCGGTTTACTCGCAGATGGAGAAGTGTGCATCAGCACCTCAAATAGGAATTTTAGTGGACGTATGGGCAGCCCTGACGCTGAGATATACTTAGCTTCACCTGCTACAGTCGCTGCAAGTGCTATTACTGGGAAAATTACTGACCCCAGAAAAGATGTGTAACACGAAAATGCCAAGAAGAGCGAAAGGAAAACGTAAAGCCTCTGAAACTCCCCGAATTCCTCCAGTTAAGGGTCGGGCATGGAGGTTCGGTGACAACATCAGCACAGATGACATAATTTCAGGAGCCCACCTTACCAGCCCCAATCTTGACGAAATTGCTCCATTCACGTTTGAGACAATACGGTCTGATTTTGCCAAGGGAGTACAGCCAAACGATTTTATCGTGGGTGGTCACAGCTTTGGCATTGGCTCTAGCCGAGAGTCAGCCCCAGGTGTTCTTCGGGTGCTCGGGATTGGGGCGGTGCTTGCCGCTTCCTTTGCCCGCATCTTCTTCCGTAACGCTTTCAACCTGGGTCTTCCCGCCATCGAAGTACCTGCTCTATCTAGTGACCCCAATGTCATTCAAGAAGCGGATGAACTTACGCTCCAGCTTGAGGAAGGTCTACTCCACAATCATCGAACAAAACAAACTATTCAAATAACCAAAATTCCCCCCTTCCTAATCGATTACCTCCTGGTAGGAGGCGCAATACCCCTCCTTAAACAAAAACTTGGTCGTTGAAACAATGTGGTTTGTGCTGTATTCCATATTATTCTGGGTCTTCGCCTGTGCCTTCATATTAATGAGAACCTATGAGGAGGACCCTCCACAGAGTCCTAAAACAAGATCGAGGGCTGTATCGCAAATCATCAAACCAATCCCTGCAGGGTTGGCAGCCCTCTTTGTGTTTGTAATGCGTCCAAGCCCCTCGCTTTTCTATTTAGTAATGGTAGTGGGGCTCACTTTCTGCCTTCTAGGTGATATCGGCATGGAAATTGGACTACTACCTGGGCTAGGACTTTTCATGATAGGCCACATTTCTTTCATTACAGCCTTTCTAAGTCAGAGCCTGTCACTCGGCATCACCCCTGTTGTACACGTTCCCTTGATTGGCTTCACTATCTTTGCCCTCGTCTATTTCATACTGCTTGTGAGATATTTGCTACCAGGCTTGGGGAAATTTAGGGTACCAGTTTTGATCTATGCTCTGGTGATATCAGCGATGTTGGTGGCATCATTCCTTCTGTGGCTGACATCAGGAACACCCAATGGAATACTTGTTACCTTTGGTGCTACAATCTTTGTTATCTCAGACTCCCTCATAGGCATTCGAGAATTCCATCACAAATTCTCACAGCCAACAATCAAGATTCTAGGAACCTATTACTTGGCGATTTTCCTCCTTTCCCTGAATGTCTTGGTCTACCTGTTCTAGACGGGATTTTCCTCGTTTGATAATTAGATTTAATTGGATATGGACTGAACCTAATCTGCCTGAAAAGGAGCGTCGATGAATCTTGGTAGATCCTATGACTCTGTTAATGGCTCTTGGTTGCGGTATACTCATTGGCATTATCTCCCTCAGTGGATTGTTAACGCTCAGTGCTGACATTAACCGTGTTCGGAGCATTGCAAAGTTCTTGGTTGCATTGGCAGCGGGAACGATGGTGGGAGGGGCTGCCTTCCATCTTCTTCCAGAGGCGGTGGAGGAACTCGGAGGATTTACGCTCACCATTACTCTATCCTTTCTATCGGGTATAATCGTCTCCTATTTACTTGAGGCGGTGTTAGAGTGGCACCACTGCAATCAAATCGGAGGATGTGAAGAACCATCTCACCGTCACACCATTGGTGCAATGAATTTCTATGGCGATAGCGTACACAACTTCATCGATGGCCTGGTTATTGCCGCAAGTTTCCTAGCAGGCCCTCTAATAGGCTTCAGTGTTGTCCTCGCAGTGGCACTCCATGAGATACCTCAGGAGTTCGGAGATTTCGGAGTTTTAATCCAAGCAGGATATTCGCGTCGACGAGCCCTTATCTACAACTTCATTTCAGCATTAATGGCAATCGTGGGTATCTGCACAGTCTTTCTATTGAGTAACTGGATAGTTGGCCTAGCAGAATTCATCCCTCTTCTTCTTCCCTTTGCGGCTGGCAACTTCATATATGTGAGCTTGACAGATTTAATGCCAGAACTCCACAAGGAGCGGAGGACCAAGCACACACTCGTACAGTTTCTTGTTATGCTATTGGGTATCACCCTAATGGCATCGTTGCTCTTCCTCCCTCTATAGGCTTGAGTTAAAGACAAAGTTCGTATCTGATTCCCTAATCTTGAGCAACTTTTATTACTGCGATATGTAAGGTATATACAGGGCTCAATGAAAGACTCAGGTGATAATATTGAGTGAAGAAGAGTTTAAACAGTTCATTTCACGTTTTGAATTCCGTGATGGAGCAGTGATGAACGGACCAGACCGCCATGTTCTTGTCCATGCAAGTTATCTCGTCGGTATTCAGCGTGAAATGGAGGCCGTATTAGGACCAGATGGTGCCTTTGCAGTAGTCTACAACGCTGCCATTAAAGGCGGCGAGTTCGTCGCAGAGCAACTAGCAAAACAAGCTGGAGCTGCACCCCTAGAGCAAGTAATCAGAATGATACACAATATCGGCACACTCATTGGCTGGGGCAAGTTCACTGTCACCGAATTTACCGAGAAACCAGTCCTGATGAGAACACGCCACGACAACAGCTACATTACAGGGCTGTGGACGGGTGCCACCGAAGGCAAATGTCTATTCGTATCCGCAATAGTCGGAATAATCATACCCCTACTAAAGAAAGCGGGACTAGCCACAGAGCTAGAATACGAAGAATACAAATGCGTCGCAAAAGGCGACCCACACTGCGAATTCGTTGTACGAGAAAGAAAGGAAGAATAACCTTCTAACCTGTCTTCCATTACTTGGCGAGATCAGGTTTCAGGCTCTTGCAAGATATTCGAGAATCTGTTTGGCAAGCACTCGACCAACAGTAGGTACCGCAGCTACATCATCAAGGGACGCCTTCCCTAGTGCTTCTAGGCTACCAAACCGTTTTAGTAGCAGCGTAGCACGGCGGAGACCAACCCCAGGAACATCTGTGAGAATCAAGTCCAATCCTTTCTTACGTCGAAGTAGACGGTGGTAATTGATGGCATATCGATGCGCTTCATCACGAACTCTTTGAAGCAGCCTCAACCCCTCCCCATCCTGGGCGAGGTTAAGTGGTTCCTTTTGCCATAGTACATAGACCTGGTCTTGCTCTGGGCGTTCACCCTTCGCCAATCCGATGATGGGAATTTCAGGTGCTTCAACTGCTTTGAGTGCAGCGTGAGCCATGTTGAGCTGCCCTCGACCACCATCAACAAGGATGAGATCGGGTATGGGGTCACCTTGGGCTAGTACTCGACGGTAACGACGCTCCACCACTTCACGCATCATGGCAAAATCATCTTGACGAGTTACTTCACGAATCTTAAACCGTCGATAACTCTTCTTCACTGGCAGAGCATCCTTGAAGACAACACACACCCCCACTGGCTGTGTACCTTGGAGAGTGGAAATATCAAAACCTTCAATGTGACAGGGTTCTTTTGGTAGCCGGAGATGCTCCACAAGCTCTTCGAAAGAGTGCTGACGCCGGAGTTCGTCAAGTGCGATGCGCTCAACAAGTTGATGGAGGTGGAACTGGGCGTTTTCGTTAGCCATCCGAACAAGGTCTAGCTTGGGTCCTTTCACTGGATGGACAATCTGAACGGTCTTGCTACCTTCTCTTCTTTCACTTAGCCATCGGGATAGGAAGACCTTATCAGGTATCGACTCAGGGACTAAGATTTCATCTGGTATCTCAGTGGCTCGAATATAGTATTGCTTGATGAATGCTTCTAGCACGGCTCCGTCTGGCTGAGTGGAGGGTGCTCTAAGAGGAAAGGGTTGCTGTCCAATGATTCGACCAGCTCTTACAACGAGCAACTGGATGAGGGCGTCACCTCCCTTTCTAGCAAGTCCCAACACATCCCTGTGCCCTGGCAGCTTGTTCCAAATCGTCGCTCTCTGTGCTTGCCGTCCCCGCTGAACCGCTCGTAAACGGTCTCGGAAGCGAGCGGCCCTTTCATACTCTCTCCGCTGGGAGGATAACTCCATCAAATGTGCAAGCTGAACCTCTAACTCATCGTGTCGTCCAGTGAGCATGAGAATGAACTGGTCAACAAGAGCAACATAATCTTCCTTGGAAATCTTACCTACACAAGGGGCTGGACATTGACCGATATCATACTTTAAGCAGGGTCGTTTGCGTTTACCCAAAACGATAACACGGCGGCATGTAGCGATTGGCGTGGTTCGGATAACTGACCTTAGTAGCCCATCGAGAGCTTTTACATTTGCATAAGGGCCAATGTAGCGGCTGCCATCGTCGACTATCTTGCGGGTTTTCTCCATGCGAGGATATTCCTCAGCCAGGGTGATGCGTACAAAGGGGAAGCTCTTGTCATCTCGAAACTGAACATTGAATCGTGGCTTATACTGTTTGATTAGATTGTTCTCGAGCATCAGAGCCTCCGCTTCATTAGCGGTCACGATAACCTCAAAATCTTCAGTTGCTTGACCAATAGGAGACACGATCTTGCCCTGAGCTATACCACGAAAGTGCTGGGGAACCCGCTTTATGAGCGATTTAGCCTTCCCAACGTAAATGACCTGTCCTTTTCCATCATAGAACATGTAGACGCCAGGCTTGTCCGGCAACTGTTTAAGCTCTTGCTCGAGCTGCATA
>JAEOTB010000082.1 GCA_016840065.1 Candidatus Hermodarchaeota archaeon
AACCCGTAACGCTTATAAACTAAACAAAAACGGACCATGACCACACAACAACCGGAACCAACCTCTAAGGAGCGAGGAAAAAAATGGACCCACGACCCGGACCACTACCACCAATCCCCGTGTAACAGCTATCCCGATGATATCTGTGTCTATTCTGAGGACTGCGGCTCAGCCGCATCCTCCTCCCTTTTTCTTTATATTATCTGAGCTAGACGCGAAGCTCCTTTAGGACATGGGCTGCGATTTCCTGGGCCACGTCAATTCCGGTGATCTTCTGGAAGCCTGACCAATTCGGAGCAGAATTACACTCACTCACGAGCAGCCCATCCTCTGCCTCGAGTAGGTCAATGCCGGCAAAGTCCATCTCCAGAGCTTCAGCGGCCTTAACAGCGATGTCCTCCAGCTTGGGCGTTAAGGGACACTTTCTTGGGCGACCTCCTTGGGCAACGTTTGCCTTCCATTTCCCGGGCTTAGCGTAACGGTACATTGCTCCAAGGGCTCTGCCACCAACTATCATCACTCGAATATCACGCGGCGGCATTGGCTTACCCTTCTCATCTTTGCTGGGTGTTTCAATGAACCTTTGGATGAACATGATCTGGTCTGAGGTCTGGAGAACTTTGTAAATCCGGAAAGCCAAATCAGGGTCCTGGAGACGAAGCACACCGTGTCCCTGGGAGCCCCTGAGGGGTTTTGATACAACATCACCATATCGACGGGTCGCAGCCAATGCAGCTGCCATCCTCTCTGTAATCGTGGTATCGGGAATGGGGATTCCCTTATGAGCTAACCAAACAAGAGTAGCCAGCTTGTCCTTGGCACGGCGGTGACTGTAAGTGCGGTTAAAAACCCGGATTCCAGCGAACTCCATACTCTCCAGTACGGAGATGCGGCTGGTAATCTGATCCGTTGACCCCCCTCCAATGCTACGCAAGATGACACCTTTCACATCAAGAGATTGACGACGGGGCAACATGAAAGTTGTGTCTCCCGTGCTGAGATGAACGGTCACATCTTTCAAGCAGAAGGTTTTCACTTCACACCCCTGTTCCTCAAAGGCTTTAGCTAACCGCCGAGTAGGCCAGTTACGCCGCTCCCTTGCCATCGCGATACCAATCTTCAAATTAAAACCTCCATCAAACCAGAAATGTCAATGGAAATCCGGAACAACATCACTACCAGTGAGTAGTACTATTTAGAAGTCCTTCGATTCCGAGCCTCTTAATTTTTCTGAGGTTCTTGATATGAGCCTCCCCATGTATTGGTCTTAAGAAATCCGATTTGGAGCAGGATTCGAATTCGACACATTCCCAACATCCTTGGAGGTCTCGTTTCTGGCAGCATGCTCTGATTTTACAGGAGGGATTTCCACCGCCCCCACGACAGGCACGCTTACATCGAAGCCGCACCATCGCACCAAGTACCTCATAGCACACATCATAGTTTGAGAAGGCTTTGAAGTATTTCGAAAAACCTGGGGCGCTTTTAGCGAATTTCGCTTGCCTAAGTGTCTTCCGCAGGTCCCGCGCTTGGTCTGCAATCTTGCCCTGATAGCTGAAACAATCACCACAATACAGTCCACAGAAACCGAGAAGCTCCTTGTCACGTTCTGCCATCACATACACCTTTCAAGGACTCATCAAAAGGGCTCTAAACAAGGACTCATCAGTGTTTAAATATCCTGAGTAGCGATGAACAGGATGAATACCATTAGACTGGACGAGTACTCCGGATGAAGTGCTCAAAAATCGCCTCACTGATCTGAAGCGGATAGGGGCGCGGAGGCGCCTTGAAACCATAGCTGCATACCAGATCAACGGGTCCGACGAAACCACAGTCCAAGCCTATCTGTACAGCTTGGATAACGTCGAGTAGAATGGACATGTTGTTAGGTGCATCCATGCTCAAGAGCCATAAATCTATAATTATGCACCACCAATCCCTCGGGACTTGGGATAGAACCATCTTTCAAGTTCATGTTAACAATCATAGATGTATCTTCATCTAGTAACTGATGCTTGTTTTAGTTTAACATAAACTATCGTTGAAATAATAAAAAGAACAATACAACAAATACCACTAATGACCATGTATTGCCATACCGCTAGACAGCGAGGGGAGAAAGCATCAAGATATGATAGTGCTTCCGCAAGTGCAAGGATTTGAACAGCACAGAACGAAGTTCCTATGTCATATAAATCGCCTGAAAACAATCCATAGTTTTGTCCATATGCAAGAAAGAATGGAGAAGAGTAGCCGTGTTGCACCCAATTCACATCAAAGATTTGGAATTGATATGCAAGGCGTTGGCGATCCAAAGTGTTAGTGATAACAGCATTGAATCCCTCATTGTTAGCATCGAGGCCTCCAAGCAAATTGAGAGCGGTGAAAGCATAAAGTGTCTCCCAGATTCCCTCTCTGTCGTATGCTGCACCAAACCAAGGGTCCCCCTGTGGAATGATCTTGAAGTCTCCCAGGCTCGATTGGCAATTCCAGATGAACTCGATTAATAATTCTTCATCTACGATGTTCTGGGTCTCCAATTGATTCAGAATGTTCAGGATTTGGATGGCACAATAGGTGTAAGGAAGGCCGCTCCCGGAATAACCTGTGACAAACCCCGAAGCTGAAACGCCGCTTGCGTTGGGAAATGGGCGGAACCCTCCATCGACACCAATGCAGTCAGCTACCCAGTCTATGGTCTTTGATGTATTAATTACTTCCAATGATTCTAAATCATCTAATATCGAAATTGCTAGATACGTACTAACTATATTACTCTGGTTGTAGGGATCTGGATTAAGTAGAACCATTGGTAGCCCACTGCCTCCTTCAGGCTCGTAGAACGTCCCGCTAGATTCATTGTAATGATCCAATACCAGCTCTACCATCTTGGTACCATTGATGAGCTGGAGCTGATTAAAAGTAGAAAGCGCCTTTACACATACAGTATTCATATACAAACCTAGGGGACTGGTTCCGAATGAGAAGCTACCAGTAGCCTGGTTCTGCTTAGACACAATGTAGTCAATTGCTGAAGACACATTAATGAATTCAAGGCTATTTAACTCTCTACTCATAATTAATGCCTCAGCGGTACAAGGAAGACAACTTTCACTACTGGGAACAAGTCCCGAAAAGGAGAGGAACCCCCCATCAGGATTCTGACCTAAGCTTAGCGTTCTAATTAAGGTTTGACGACGTGTCTCGAAGGCTGCAGCAGGAGGTATGAGTGCAAGGTATGTGGTCACCGAAAAAGTTAGGAGGGCTGCCACACTAATCAGGATGACAGCCCGTTTTAGACAAATACGGTTCATTTACATCAGTCGGAATGTTAAATCGTTGTTTATCCCCCAGTCACCAATGACTTCTGTTTGTCTCGGATATAGGATGACAACTTGTTGAGCAGCCCAAGCTTTCATGAAGAGATTTAGGTTAAGAACAGTGGTCTGATAAGGATTAATGAAATACAGAGTCGCGTAGACAACTGTCTCACCCCAATCCGAAAACCCATCACCATTATCATCCCTTCCTTCGAAGCGAACACCTTCAGCAAAACTGTATTGGTCGAAGCCATCTGCTGGGGCGAACGTATCTACAAGGATTGGTATAGTCCCATAGACTAGTCCAGCCCACCAGTTCAATGCTCCTACGCCTTTGGCTGATGCCATCCACCAAAGCCTGTCCATCCAATTACTGTCTCCTTGATTCGACCGTTCCACGCCGGAATTCCCGACATCAATAAGAACACCAATCTCTGGTTCAGGAAGTTCGGGATAGAAGTAGATATCTGTTCTCGATAGAAAATCCCAGAAGTAAAGGAAGGTTGCGCTCAACATGTGAGCTCGGACAGAGAATCGCATATCAAGAGCTAGTAGAACTTTGTCTTCGGGAGTATAGTATTCGTATCTCAAGCTTCCAGGAACATAGGTAATATGAAATGATGCGGATAACTCACGAGTATAAATACCACTACCGATTCCACTACAACAATCGTGTGTAGCAGAACCATAAGCCCTGCTGATTTCAGACTTTGCTTCCTCGATTGCTAGCGCTGTCGAAATGTAGCCTTTCAGATTGTCATCAACAGGCTCATTTTCTAGTCCGTTATTGTTGGCGTCTTTCGCTAAGCCACTGTGAATATAGAAGCCTGGATTATCACCATGCATAACAAATGCACCTGTGTATGTCTTACCGTTAGTTTCTCCAGCGTAACCTCCACAGTCCAGATACAACCCTCCGCCAGTCAAGTAAGAATACCCTAGGATATCAGGTGATTCTGGTAAACTATAGATGGTTGAAAATCCGTAGCTACTGAAGCCAGCACCATCGCTCGTACCGAATTTCACTAGTGATTGCTCACTGCTCATCGGAAGCTGATCCATATTTAAGAAATGTTTCAGCCCATTAGCTCCGATTTCTGCGCCACCACAGGTAATATCAGTTGGCCAGTAATCCTTGTTACTGACATAATAGTGACTAACACCTGATACAGAGGCCCAAACCCACCTGTTGTTTCGACAGGTATAGGAGAGAGCCGAGAACCAGCCAGCCCAGTCAGGCGTAACGGGATCCGCTTCCCATATGATTGTCTCGGGCACTGGAGCTGTCCATTGATGATAGAACTCGGTGTTTTCGTAGCGACCTTTTGAAACTATCATGAAGTCACGTGATGTGAAAATTGGGTGTTCTGAAGCAGGTTGAAACTTGGCGAGAAACTTCTGTCCGGGTGTTAGTTCGACATAAGTCTCATCGTTTTTCACGAGATCTGATGCAATATTCGTATAATCCCAGTTCTTTGCTGTAATGAGAGGTGCTTCTCGGACTATTAACGGGCTTGGAATGCTTGTATCAAAACCGATGAAATCTAGTTTGTGGTTAGCGGTGAACCGAATCCGTATTTCTACTGGATCACTGGCTATCCCTAAGTGTTGCTTGAGATCTACAACCTCCATCGCCCAGAGCGAGCGAGTGGGTAGAACCTCCACCTCACGCCAAGTACCCCACTTATCTAGGACATCAACGTGGAGAGACAGCTTCATATCCCTGTCAGCGTGCATCAATAACTTGAGGTTAGTCAAAACTTCAGATTCTGGAAGCCGTAGGTGAAGATAATCACCATCGTACCCTTCAAACCAATCATCATCAATGGTTGAAAGAGCTGCGAATACATCATTGCCTTCACTGTCAACCATGTAAGAGGGAGGAGTCGGATCACGGTAAGTAAGAAGCTGTCCGTCTTGGGTGACCGCGACATTGACATCAGGTGCGTGGTCCACCGTCTGTAGTTTGAGACTATCGATGTAGTCGTGTTCTGATTGATGTTCACCGATAACAAAGTAGTGAAGCCCGTCTCGCATCACTGGTGTATGCTGGAGAAAATAATAGTCAATCACATCATTGGTTCCATTCACTGGAGACCCAATTAGTATGTTGTTTTCCAGTTCATAGACGGTGCCATTCCAAATGTAGAGGTGTGGACATCCTCCTGGTGGTGGATCTGGTGGTGGATCTGGCGGTGGATCGGGTTCCTCAATGAATATATTAATAGTCTGAAAAACAGAGACATCAGTGTAGGATGTTGATTTTACTTGGAACTCGTACCAATAGTCTCCAGGGAGACTAGTCGTGTCCCATGTAGCGTGGAAGCGCTGAGTTCCACCGCTGAAAGTCATATGTTGCCATGGGAACCACGTAGGTCCCCCTTGAGGACGAAACCGATATTCACAGTATTCGATGCCTCTTTGTCCTAGTGAAGCGAATGCAGTTTCCATAGTGAGTGCATGCACTTGCACTAATCCCTTTTCGAGGTATTGACCATCGTATGGGTGTGAAATCTCGAGGCGAACGAGGTACTCAACTGGAATTGGAACTACTTCACCATGAGTGTTCACGATGATGGCTCCTTCGGGCGGTTGTTCAACAAGATCAATGAACTCGTTCATTGTACTGATGTAAGTGACTTGTCCACCAATACCGATTTCACGTGCAACCCCGCCTATGCAGTACTTGACAGGGACGTCATTAGCATCATTGATGGCGCTTTGAACGCCAGATATTACATCATCACGACTACCAACAAAGCGGTCAAGTGCACGGTCTATGTCAATGACAAAGACCGGAATCTCATGGTCTTCAACAGTTACCTGCTTTTCTGCATAAGATCGCGATACTGAGACCTTTGCAGAAGCACTAGTATTGGGTGTTACTAAGATACTACTCGTTATGAAGGCGAATATAAGAAAAACAGATAACACTATTAGTGTTTTCCTTCGATTTGAAACCATTTCCTTCACCTAGCTGGTGACTTCCTGTAAGAATGATGTGCGTGCTTATAAGTATTTGCATAAAAACCGATGGATTTCACGTTTGCGTTCTCCAAAGGCTATAGAACTTACTAACGCGACTTAACGCTAATCCCTCTTCTTCCATATCCACCGAGTTAATCCAATTATCCAAGGTTAACAACTACTTCAAATGAAATGGCTGAACATTGCTTCAGATAATCTGTAGAGAACATGGTTGAGAAGGTCGCCTGAAACCATGCAAACAAAAGACCTAACAGGATCACAAAGGTCCTCATTCTTTCCGACTTGCACTCCAAGAATCGCTCTAAAAGGGCAATCAGCTGTTCGGTGCATCCATACTTATCAGACGCATATCTATCTTCAGTTCCCCTAAACTGGGCGCGTGCTGCGGACATAGTGCTCAAAGATGGCTTCACTGATTTGAAGTGGATACGGACGTGGGGGCGCCTTGAAACCATAGCTGCACACAGGATCAATCGGTCCCACAAACCCCCGGTCCAACCCTATCTGCACGGCCCGAATCACATCAAGCAGGATAGAGGTGCTATTAGGAGCATCCATACTCATCAACCGCAAATCAATCACAATTTCAGCGCCACCAATCCCTCTTGACCGACAGAAGAACCAGCTTTCGCGACGATTCTCAAGGAAGTAGACATAGTCGGTACTGCCCGCGGTGACGGGTACATCGTAGGGTACTTCGGTCGATACGCTCTTGCTTTTGAGGGCGCGTTTCTGGTCCCGGGCTCGGTGTAGGGCGTCAAGTGATTCAGTGCCTCCGCCCACATCTAGCTGGTAGCTCTCAATGATGCGGGCACCCCTACTTGTCAGGAAGGATAGGAGTGCTTTGTGGAGGGCTGTAGCGCCTAGCTGGGACATCAGGTCATCTCCAACGATGGGCACCTGTGCCTTGGTGAATTTCTGTGCCCATTTCTCCTCGGTGGCTAGTAGTACTGGTGTGGTGTTGATGAAAGCGATACCTGCCTTGAGGCACTCTTTGGCATAAAATTGGACGGCTTCTTTGGCCCCTCCAGGAAGGAGACACACCAAGATTTTTGCCCCACTCTTCTTCAGTGCGGCTGCCACATCAACAGGTTTCTCTTTGCTTTCCAGAACTATTTCTTTTAGTTCAGAGGCGATACCATCTAGGGTGGGTCCTCTCTGAACTGTAACCCTCATGGAGGGTACCTTCGTGAACACTGGTGCGTTATTGGGTTCAGAAAAGATTGCCTTGCTCAAATCCTCGCCGACTTTTCGCTTGTCTACATCGAAAGCAGCGACTACCTCGATGTCGGCTAATTCGTAAGAGCCCAGGATGGGATGAGCGAGTTCTGCAGTGTCGCCCGAATTGCCTCCACCATAATGGTGCAGGGATTGGACGAGGCTGCTAGCACAGTTACCCACGCCAACTAAAGCGACTTTGATTTTTGCCATGATGTTGTAGCCCCTGACTAATAGTTTACAGTCATAAAGTAATAGGACTAGAGGGCGTTCTTGTCTCTATGGATTTAAGCGTTTCCATGTCCCAGATTTTTCCACTCAGCTAGATAACGCTAGCATAAACGATGTGCTCTTTGTAGGGAACTACATCGATGTGCCGCTCATCGGTCTTCAGCTCTTCCATGAATACCGTCATAGCTTGGGCTACATCTTCTGGAAGCATAGCCTTCCGTTCACCCCTTAGTGCTTCAGGAACATAGCTATCACGGAGCAGGCGCATACCCGACTCACAAAAACTTGTATTATCTCCGAAGTATTCGAAGCCACTCACGGCACCATTGATGATTACTATCATGCCGACCTGGTGTTGCCAAGGTTCAAAGTTAGCGACAAAGCGTTCGAAGTCGGCACCAAGGGCTTGATAGATGGCACCAAGGGCCTCCGAACGGGATTCCACACCCCACTCTTCCAGATATTGTTCAATAAGTTTCCAAATCTCTTCTTGCTTCTTTTCCTCAAGAACTGCTCGCCGAATAGTTAGGGGGATATCAGAAAGCGTCCATTCCTTTCCACTACGGCGCCAGCGTTGGTGCTCAATGCAGTATACATTGATTGTTCTCCTACGACCAGAGATTACTTGGCTCTTCTTCACGATACGGTCCTGCCTTCCCCCAGCTAGCAACCCCTCACAGGCACGAAGCAACACAGGCTCCTTAGGCTCAAAGAGCAACCCGGTATATTGACCTACATCGTGGATTTCCACTTTTTCTTGGGCTAGGGCTTGACGGAGGGAGAGGATAGGCTGCTCTTGTGGTGCAGCCTTGTCGAGCAGGCCGATAACCGCGATGTTACCCACGAGCTGGGGCTCAGCGAATGTGGTCGATTGGATTAAGCTGAGAATCTCAGCGCCATTGCTTTCAGTCATTTTTTATCACCTCAAGGATGTGCCCAAGGAACCGTAAGCCCCGCAGCGGAAGGAAGATTTCATTCTCTGCTCCGAGACGGGTGGCGGCTTCAGGTTCCAGTGGATTAATTGTGGGGTTCAATGTCAGGATGGTGGTCTCCTTCATCTTCTCAGCCACGAGCTTTTCATGACCTCGGTACGGGATGTTTGACTGACCATCCGTAATAAGGATTAGCCATCTGGGTTTGAGCTTGGCTACTGCTTCTAGACCTCGGGATAAACTGGTGGGGTTGTAAGCCTCGTTTGTCCCAAAGGTTTCAGCAATCCCTTCTACACCTTCACATTTGGGTACCTCTTCGATGACGTCTCTGATTAGGAAGGTCGGTATACCCTGGGAAACAGCAACAAGCGCTGCCAGCTCCCAGATTACACGTGTGAGCGCGTTGGTCTTGGTTAGCATCATGCTGCGGCTGGCGTCACAGAGTACAACGCTGTCCTGTGGGAAAGTGATGGGGGTGTGTTCGAGGCAGGTTTGGAAGGGTTTCCTCAGTGCTTCAGCTAGATCGGGGTGTTGGAGAATTACACTGCCTAACTCAGCAGGGTCGAAGAAAGTCGCTGCCCGCTCCATCCGCTGCAGCCACAGGTTTCGGTGACTATCCAAGAAGCCACAACGCCGCATTGCATCAGTACGCCTAAGCACCTCATAGTTCGTCATCTTGTCAAAGGCTGCCTCATAGAACGGCAGGGATGTGGTATCCAGTACTCCTGAGGCAAACCCCTCCAGGGTTCTAAAGGGAAGCCTGCTCTGCTGGACGTCTTCTATTGTCAAGGATTTAATGATAGCCTTAAGCTGAATCCTTACAAAGTCATCAAGGAAAGAGCGGGTCTGCTCATCTTCCACCTGCTCGAGGTGCCCTTTACGTTTGAAGAGAAGCCCTGCAGCAAGATGGCCTAGATCACCCTTGAACTTGGTGTGGGCACGGTAGCAAACTGCCCTCCATGGCTTCCGGGTTTTAGTAAACCAGAGGGCGACAGTTCGAAGCCCCCGCTTTTCAGCGATGTGCTTGAGAAATCGCCATACGAAGTTTCGCCCACGCCGGCCTAAGCTAGTACGCTGGAGACCTAGTTCCTTGTGAAAATCGAGGATGTTCAGCCAGAAAGTTGGCATGTGGTCTGGTCGTGCCTGCTCAAGGAGATTGGTAACATCTTGTCCTTGATCGAAGAGATAGATGGCACAAAGCACCTTGTGGGAACTAAGCATGACAGGGAGAACCCGCTCAATGTATTCTTGGTATCTTGGGTCACCCTTGTAGCGGCGGTGCACCTCTGCAGCAACACCGACTGTCTGGTCCTGCGAGAAGTAGTACTGCGGACGAAAGGTGTTAATCGTCACAGTAGTGAGGAAATCGATGGGCACCACGATTTCGGTGCGCTGTTGCAGAGCCTTCATTTTGTTCATGGGGATCGCCTACAGGATTAATCGGAGCCAACACACCCATGGGGGCTTGTATACCTAACTAGGTGTGTCTATCCGTTTTCGAAGTTTTCAATCTTGTACTTGAAATCAATTCGGTGTTTTTTGATCGCCCCATGTTAATATTCAAAGATAGGGTACAGCAGGGGCAAAATGGGAATCCATCCCAATCATTGATCAAGGGAACATCGTAATGCCCCTAATTCGACCCTTCACAAGGCAGAAAAGAAAACGAGTTTATAAGCTTAATGGAAATAAAGAGGCGCGGGAACAGGAGAGGCATCTACGCCCGGGGGCGTCTTCTCACGACAGGGATTTCCCTGTAGCCTCTGCTCGTCGCAGAGGTTTGAAGCCTATTACGTAACTTAACGCATTGTAACGCCTAACAAACGTCCCGCCACTTTGGGAAATGAAAACTCGCTAATAAAAGAGTTACGCAGGTAAGGGCACAGGGGGGTTTGACCGCGTATCCTAAAGGGTTGAGATTTTAGTAAAAGCCAAATAATGTTAGATATGTGGTTGATTGATTGTCATGTCGGGTCGGATTGTCCCTTGTGTGGGTGCTGTGATTCTTGATGACGCTGGAAAAGTGCTTCTAGTCAAACATGTCCCTGAGAAAGGTGGGTTCTGGGCGGGTAAATACATCTGTCCGGGTGGACGGTTAGAGTATGGTGAATTATTGGAGGCAGGTGTCCGAAGGGAAGTCTTAGAAGAGACAGGACTCGAAATCGATATCCTGCGGTGGTTGCCACCCATGGAACGGATAATATTGACGCCCGAAGGCATCATTGAGGATCACGTACTCTATCTAGATGCGGTAGCGCGAGTCAGGAGTGGAACATTCGTCCCCCAATCCGATGTGGGTGAGGGTCGATGGGTTGACATTAAGAAACTGCCAGAGCTGTTAGAAGAAATCCACGAAGATACCGCTACCCTACTGCGGCAAGCAGGTATGCTTCCCTAAGCCATCTCTTCCTGTAGCTGTAAAATCGTGCTCAGAAGCTCCTTGGGGTGGCTCAACAGAATCATGCCTTTCATGGCACGGAGTTTCTCAACATTCTCTAGGTCTACTTCACGGTTTGTTAAAGTCAGAGTTTCGCCGCTAGGTAAGACCGTCTCAATGCTGCCTGGCTTCTGGTCAACTGGGTAGATGATAATTGGCACATCTGTCTTTTGTGCCTGCGCAACAGAGTTTGTCACAAGAGTATCAGCAATCCCGTGCACAATCTTTGCAACCGAGTTTGCCGTTGCAGGCATCACCACCAAGAAATCATATTTACGGCGTTGCAACACCCCTGGAATGAAAGGTGTGTTGGGGTCGATTTCGACCTTTACCTTGGAGGTGAGTGCTTTGACATCCTCCATGAGCTTGTACCAATTCACAACCTTCTCTCCTGCTTTGGACATGAAAATCATGACCTTATAATCGGTCGACTGAAGGACCTCTCGGATTGCTTCCACGGATTCTTTGAGGTAATCTCCTGCCCCAGTAATTGCCCATGCAAACTTGGCCATCAGTAATTTCACCTAGTGTTATTGGTGATTGTTAATAGGTAACAGAGATAAAAACGTATGATACTTCCTATAATAAGCAGGTAATGGTTTTTCTAATCCCGCAGCGTTTTAGCTGCTAGTACCTTGCCCAGAAGGTAATTTAGAAGAATGCCAAACCAGACGCTAATCAGCCCTCCAAAGTGGGCGATATCAATGGAGAACCCGAGAATAGCCAGGTATAGCCAAGTTAGCGCATACAATCCCAAGGGGACAAGGGCAAGAATTGCAGCAAGCATTCCCACAACCAGCATCTGGCCGATGTGTTGACTTATTTCAAAGCCCACGAGGCGGCCACCACCAATAATTCGAGTGAACAATACAAGGGAAAGGAATGCCGCAACATAGACCAGCGGGACCATCGTTACGCCAAGGGCTAGGGAGACCCAGGAGGTCAAGGGGCGGAAGAGCGAAACTACAAAGACTATCACTGGAATAACGATTGCCATACAGGTTATGAGCTGAGCCTTCGATCGGAGGATAGTTTCTGTTTTTAGTGGCAGCGTCAGAGTGAACGCCATCCCCCGCGCTTCAACACTTAAGAAGAATATAGCAAAGAATGAAAGCATGGTTGCAGGGGTGGTAATTATCAGGAGAATATCTGTGACAAGGATTGCACCAGTTCCCTCGAAGAATTGGAAAAGCCAGGGCAACATCATTAGCAATGGGAGGAAGAACATTATCGCTTGACCAGGCGTTCGAAAAGCGATACGCAAATCCTTACGCATAACCGCAGCACCAACGCTGCTGACTTTGACAGATACAGGCCGAATAACGGTAGGGCCAGTCTCGACCACTGCTCCTGCACCAATCCGGGTAAGGAACCCTCCACTCCACCGCAGGCCAAGAACCCCAAGGACTGCAAAAACAAGGGAGGAGGCAGCCCCAAACCAAAGAGGTGGTGTGCCAGGAATACCTGTGGCTTGCGCGACTACAAAACCGAAGGAGAAGGGGAAGACGAAGGAGAGCCAGCTCCAGTAGGGACTAAGGGTAACCGCAATTGATTCAATAACGGGAAGGATGAAAGAAAGCATCTGCAGGGAAACTGAGAAGCCCATGATGGCCAAAACAAAGAATAGGGTGAAAACTAGGCGCATTACAGTACTAAAGCGGGAACCCCCCGACGACTGTATTTTAGAATGGAAATAAATTGCCAATAGTAACATCACAGTAACAGCTAAGGCCATTGCCACCAAGGTAGCGCCTAGGCAGAAGAGAAAACCCAACAGAGAAAATGTAGCAACAAAGTAAGCCAATGGAAAGGCAACAACAACTGTAATGATCTGGATGTCAAACATCCGGATAAACCCAAAGAGCGCGAGTTTACCAGCATCAGACCGAGACATTGGAAGGTGCAGACCAATCGAGGCAGCCCCAGAAGAAATGAAGGAAGTCACCTGCATCACACCCCAGAAGGTCAGGAAGCCAAAGTTCATCAGCGCAAATACAGAGACCGTTAGGGCTACAGTCGTCCATTGGAGGTCAGGGCTGATTTCTAGGAATCCTGATAGAGTTGCCCAGACTAGGAATCCGAAGGTGGCTGCGAGAATGAGTGTGAATATACTGACCATACCCTTATTCATCCGGCTGTTACTGCGTGCCTTCTTGATTTGTTTCTCTATTGATTGACCAAAAGCGCCCTGGCTCATCTCTAGGGCAGAATGGAACTGTACCTCGAAACTGATTTTTCCTGCGAGCCTCCAAATAGCACGCAAACCCAGACCATCAGGAAGGGAAGTAGATTCAGACACCAAGTTACACCTCACAATGGAGCAGGGAAGTACTTATCGCCGGGTTTCCTTTAGTGCTCGTCGGAGTGCCTCCACAGTTGCTGCAACTTCTGCGTCCTGCTGGACTGCTCGGAGGAATACCTCCTCAAGAGAGCCTCCAACTGATTTGACCATCTTACGCAGTTCCTTGACTGTTCCCTCAGCGACCATCTTGCCTTGATCGATGATGCCAATTCGGTCGCAGAGGCTTTCTGCAACTTCGAGGATGTGGGAGGAGAAGAGTATCCCTCCACCGTTTTCCAGATGGAAATTTAAGACATCCTTCAGGACCCGTGCAGACCGGGCATCTAGTCCGCTAAGCGGTTCATCGAGGACTAGTAGTTGCGGCTCATGTAGAAGTGCTGTAATGACTGAAACTTTTTGTTTAGTTCCATGACTCAGAGCCGCAATGGGTTTGTCGAAGTATTCCTGTAGTTCAAAGGCTTCCACGAAAGAGCGGAGACGCTGTCTGACAAAGGCTGGTTCTAATTTACGAACCGAAGCGACGAAGTCGAAGAATTCACGGGGAGTCAAAGACTTGTACAGGATGTGGTCCTCGGGTACAAGACCGATTCGCTGCTTGACTTCGATGGGATTCTTTATCGGGTCAAATCCAAAGACCTCTACTCTCCCTTCTGTTGGAGGAAGAAGCCCTGCAATCATCTTGACGGTCGTCGTCTTTCCTGCACCGTTAGGTCCAAGTAGTCCATAGATTTCACCGGCGTTAACTTGGAAGGATAAATCGTCGACTGCAACCTTATCACCGAATTTACGTATGAGGTTTTTAGCGATGATGGGTACGCCATTTCCTTTCGCTTGACCAGACATGAGGGTTCACCTAGCAGATATGTGTCTTCCACTCAAAGGAGGGGAATATTCTGGAAACATGTTGATGAGTCCGTTGGGTCAAAGAGAAGGGAGTGTAGCTAAAAAGTTTGTTAATCAGTACCATCCTTCTCTTGTCTTTCCTCTTTGCGTGGGTTGATGAAAGGAACACAGACAGCAGCTATCAGAGTTAAGAGGGCTAAGAGGAGGAAACCCAATGTCCAGGTACCATATACGAGTTGAGTACTGCTAACAATTAGGATACCGAAAGAGCCGAATCCAAACCTGGCAAAGAAGCTGTAGCCAAAGACCGTTCCCCGGTTACGCTCTGTAGCAAGCTGCGCCACCATAGTGTTGCTAGCTGCTTGAGCTGCAAAGAAGGAGAAGCCGAAAAGCAGTATTGCCGCAATTAACCTCATATCTTCTATAAGACTCGGTGAGTAAGGTAGGGAGAGCAGAAGCAGGGAAACACTAGAAAGGACGCAAGAATAGATGAGTATTATTTTCCAGCCCATCTGATCCGTGAGGCGACCACCAACTTCCTGTCCTATAGCCCCCCCAACGTAGATTAGTGTGCCCAGTATACCAGCCAAGACAAGGAGCGTCTCTAGTTCTCGATTCAAGTAAATAGGAAGTGCTGTTACCGTTCCTCTGTAGAACATGCCACGGGTGATGAGGGCAACAGACATTAGCCCAAAGACTACCACGGACATGGCACTAAAGAACCCACTTCCCATAGAGGAACTAGGTTGAGCTTTTGCCTCCTGCTGAGGTTTTACTGCGTGGGATCGTATACAAATAAACGATACAAATAACCCCGCAGCTGCTAGAACAGGGAATATCAAGGGCCAGGCAGGTGTACTCAGAATAGCAGCTGAAATGATTGGGGATGCAGCTTGACCAATACTACCACCGATACCATGTCTACCAAGAGCTTTCCCTCGATTCTTGGTAAAGACATTAGATACCCAGGAGGTTCCCGCTGGATGATAGAGTCCGGCTCCGAAGCTATAGAGGATGAAAAGGAGAGCGATTGCCATGAGTCCAAGGGGCCAAAGAAAGAATAAGGCAATACCCGATGCTACAGTAAGTGACAATCCGAGAGCTATCACTCTGGTAGGAGCAATCTTATCAGCTAGAATTCCTGCAGGGATTGCACTAAGGCCGAAGATGAAGTAAGCAGGAGTGTTTAGAAGGAGTACGACGAGCCCTTCCTGACCTGGCGGAACCGCTGTTACTTCAAGGAGCTTTGCTGTGATGTATGGAAGGGCAAGCATCAGTAGGTGAACAAGTCCATGGGCTGTTCCAGTGATTAATAATGTCGACGTCTTGCTACTGACCATGACTGTTCTACCACTTTAACTGGGGCAACCAAGATTATTGCTACAAGCCTTAAGCTTTTCACCTAAGCGAAAAGGATGTTGAGTAGATTGAGGTGACCTCATGTCCAGTGATTCTTCTACTCAGAAACCATCTGAATGGAAAACTCGTGCCAAACTAACTCTAGCAATACTTTTCGTGCTTTCCATAGTGACAGCCGCAGCAAGTGCTCTTCTCCCACCCATGACCAGTGTTATGGTTGCTCAGCTGAGTCTGCCTAGCGACGACTGGATCGGCTATGTGGTCACCAGCTTCCAGCTTATCTCCGGTTTAGCAGCTCTCCCTTGGGCTTACATAGCTGACCGGGGGACTCGCCGTACCCTCCTCATTATTAGCACCTTCTTCTGGATATGCTGGTTCATTCCCATTGTCTTGCTCTATAATACCTATCTGACACTTTTAGTGTTCTACAGCATTGCAGCCGTAGGAATCGGTGCTACAGCACCTCTGGGTCTTTCAATGGTTATTGATTGCGTTCCAGCCCGCCTCCGCTCTACAGCCGTAGGCTTACTCGGCACTGCAGCTGGAGCAGGTTTTGGTCTTGGCTTCATCATCAGTGGTCTACTCGTAGAAGCCCTTTGGTGGCAAATCCCCTTTCAGATCCTCATCATCCTTGGTCTTGGAGCGGGGCTCCTGCTCTTCTTCACAAGAGAACCATTGAGGGGACAACATGAAGAGTCCCTAGCTGACCTACATGATTCTGGGGAGACTTACACATACCGCATAAAACGCAGCGACCTCCGCCGGATGTGGAGAAAACACTCAAACATCTGGTTAATCTTGGTGGGAATAATCGCAATCATCCCAACTGCTGCCTTTGGTGCTTGGGCGGTTCGGTGGCTACAATTTGACCACGGCGTAAGCATTTTCGTTGCAACTCAATTCATGACTCTAGCTCTAGCCAGCCAGATTGGTGGCAACATTGTCTTTGGACGCTTGGGTGACAGGATATTTTGTACAGATACGAAGGGAAGGGCGAAGCTCATTCTTCTCTGCTGTATCTGTGCAGGACCGGTTTTACTGCTCGCCTGCTTCTACCCCTTTTCAGTTCTGCCCTCTGCATCGATTTTCGATCTGCTATTAAACCCGGTCACATTCATCTTCTTCTTGATGGTGTTCATAGGCACCTTCTTTGACGCGGGGATATCACCACTGATATATGTGAGTGCAGGTGATGTGAATCCACCGGAAATCCGAAGCACATCGATGTCAATACATCTTCTCGCTCATGTAATCGGCGTAGCCCTTGGCACACAGTTTGCTCCATCATTGGCAGTAATTTTCTTCGGGGGAACCTATTCACCATCCCTGGCATGGATATGCTTGTTGTTCTTTGTCGGGGCCCTTCTCACATTACCTATACTCCGCCACATAACAAGGGATATCGAACGAACTTGTGAGGAAACCCGGGAGAAGGCTTGTCGTTCATAAGATGCGCCTATGCCAAAGCATTCGAAGACTATCCATTGATGGCATCAAGGAGTCGTTGGTCTAATGTCTGGACAAAGGCATTATAACGGGTTCTGTAACGCTCAAGGGTTCCTTGGAGCTTCGGGATCGACTTAATCGGTATTCCTGTTGTGGTCTGCCGTTCTAGATAGTACTCTAAGCGTCCAGCAAGGGTTCTTAACCTGAGTTCTAACTTGTAGAGTGTACGAAGCTGTTTTGTCGCACTCCGAAGACCTGGAATGATTTCAGGGGTTTGATTTTCGTGGAGGAGGAGTGCAGCATGATGGAACCAGAGGGCAGAACGACACATGTAATTATACCGAACAAGCCTTCTGTTGTAACGGGTGCTTTCAGTTAGAGAAACAAAGCGTGGATGCGGTTCTACACCTCGCACAGCTTCATCGCCTTCGACGATTCCAACGGGGAGAGATTTTGGCTCACCTTCTGTGAAGGACCGTGATGATTGCATCCGTTTTGCCATGATGTTGAACTTTTCTGCACGAGCAACAAAGCCTCGAAGATAGTCATCAACACTTTCTAGCGACTGGGGAAATATGGAACGGGTGAGGGGCCATGAAAGATGAAATGAAGTGTGCATGGATAAGATTGCTACTAAAACTATGATTAGCGGAGCCATGATGAATATACTAATGACTTCAAGGACAGGCTGGGCCAGGAGAGTGAAGAAATTCCAGAAAAAGTGCGTCATCATTGGAACAATAATGGATCCAGTGTAATAACGGATAGCAGAGAACGTCAACCCAGACATAATAAGAATCGGTACTTGGACAGCTGGCAGTATTAAATAGAAGGGATCAAAGGGGACCGTTGTAACGATCTGGACAACATACTTCGGTACGTGGAGGACCGCAAAGAGGATTGCTGTAAGGACAAAGGGACGAAATCCCGTGTAGCCCCGGCGGAGCTTATTGAAGATATAGCCACGAAACACCAACTCTTCAAAAACCGCGACGAGTATCAAGAAAACAACAAGCCATACTATTTCGAGAACAATAGCAAGAAACTCGGGCGAAGAAATTGCGGGAAGGGGAAAGAAACTCATCATTATCGGAGAAGAGACGAGCATCACTATCGGGAACCCAATCGTAGTTACAAAACCGAATATCAAAACTAGCGGTAGCTTCCAAGTGGTCAGCCCAAGTGCCTCGAAACTTGGAGAATCATAAACGACAAAGAAGACAATGAGTACTACCATCAACCCAACATAGGCAAGGATATTCATTAACATCCTTTTTCCAAAAGAGTCCAGAAACGGTATTGGAAGAACATCAATAACTGGTAACAACAAAGACTGGAGAGCTACGATAATTGTTGTTGCCCCTAGAACAATCAAGAAAAGAGCAAAGGCATCCCGTCGAGCAGACTTGTCCAAAGCGTACTTTGCCAACGGGCCCTCAACACTAGAAACAGATACCAAATCCTCAGTCATACATTCACAACCAGAATCTTAGCTTGACAGGCATAGTGAACCGTGCTTTTATTCTTTTCATTCCGGGCACAAACATTCCCTAGTCCTTCTTTCTCTTGGTTTTTCGCATCACTTTACTCACTACTCTGTTCTCTTTTGGCTCCCCGCTTTCTTTTCTCTTGGCGATATTGACGGAAAAGTGCCATTCCCGCAAACCAACAGGGGAAGATTTCGATAAAGCGATGATGGAGCGCACCTGAAGGGTTAGCTAGTAGAATTAGCACAATCGCAGCAGCACCGTATACAAGACTCCTCTTGTGGTCCCGTCTCCGCAACAGATCCACTAGTAAAACTATCGTAACGACTAGGGCGAAAGCCATCATCACAGTACTCAGCCTTAGAAGACCTCCAGTCCAGTCGGTCACGAAATCGGTGCCAAACACATTGTAGATGATAACAGGAATAGAGCCCATCCAAGGAATGAAGAAAATCCCATGCTGCTCAATCCAACCAGGATAGGGCACATGGAGTTGAACCCAGAATAGGTCGTGGAAAAGGGCTAGGGGTCGCCCCTCCAGCGTCGCCCATAGCTGGAATCCCCCAATAACGAGTAATGATGGTAGTAATCCTAACAGGACCTTTCTGTAGGTTCGTATGTGGTAAGCTACTGCGAAGAGAAGGAGTATGAGTACATACTGGTATGTGATTGCCCCAAGTCCCAACCAAAAGACCGACTGAAAGGGATCCTTCCACTTCTCATAACCCATTAGTACCAAGAACAAGGGCACGCTAAGGTGGGTAACTGAATCCAGCGAGATCCCAAGAGGATTTGCCCACAAAGCCAGTGCCGCGGTTCGATACCCCATCCGCTTTAGACGATCAAACATGAGGAAATCAAAGCCCATGTGCAACAAAGTGAAGGAGGGGGAGAAGTCCATGTACCCCGCCCCAGAATACCTGTAAGGCCAAATCATCGCAGGCAAATGAAAGAACAGCGTAGCTGGGCCATAATTGAAGAAATCTTGTGCATACCAGACCTGGGGAACATTGGTGGAGGTTGAAAGCACATAGATACGATTGTAGGGGTTTTGACCCTGAAACATATAGAGGATACCGAGGGTGACAAGTTCGTTCATATCGTTTTGGTCAACACTTTGTGGGTAGGTTAACCCTATTCCGAGAAGAACTGCTAGCGTGATGATTCGTACCAGTAACCCTGCGCCGATGTCTTGCCACCACTGACGGTAGAGGCTGAAGGTATGAGTTAGCTTTCCGTGCAACAGTGCTCCAAAACCAGAGAGTCTCAGGTTAGGAGAAAATCCAGTTTTCTGCATTAGTGTCTCTCCTGTTCTTCTATGTGTGAAAGGCTGGTTTGCCTTTTTCGGCGATAGTGCCTACCGACTTCCATTCCCATAAATGATGCTGGGATTAACACGATTATCATGTGGTGCCAAAGACCTGCCGGTGAACCGAAGAGGAAGAGTGCTAGCGATCCACTGGAGTAGATGAGGGCCCGCAGGTATCCGCGCTTCACCGCTAGATGGACCATCAAAACCACCGCAACAACAACCGCGATGCTACTCATCAGTGTACTTAGTCTGAGAAGCCCCCCAGTCCAGTCGGTTAAAAAGTCGGTACCATAAACATTGAAGAGAATTGCAGGGAGCGAGCCAGTCCAAGGATACCAGAAAATACTATGGTTACTCCAGGGCTCATAGGGGCGGTTGAGCTGGACCCAGAGCATATCATGGAACAGCGCCCAGGGACGCCCCTCCAGCATAGCCCAGACCTGGAACGTCCCAATTATCAAGATTGAAGGCACTATCGCCCCTAACACCTTCTTGTAGGAGCGGAAATGATAAGCAACAGCAAAGAGAAGGAACATCCCAACATACTGGTAAGTTATTGTGCCTAATCCTAACCAGAAAACTGATTGGAAAGGATCCTCCCACTTCTCACAGGCCATAATGATGAAGAACAACGGTATTGAGAGGAATGTTACAAAATCCAGCGAGAGCATTATCGGGTTCAACCATATAGCTAAAGCCCCGTATCTGTGGTCCATGCGCATAAGCCGGTCAAACATCAGGAAATCAAAGAAGCAGTGCAGAAGCGTGAAGCTAGGCTGAATGTCTATGACACCAACACCGTAGAAGTTCCAGGGATAAACCATACAGGGAATGTGGATCAACAGGTTGAGAGGACCATAATTGAAAAAGTTCTGCGTGTAAATCACCTGAGGAACATCACCAAAAGCAGACAGGGTATACCACTGGCTGAATGGGTTCTTACCCTGAAACATATAGATGATTCCCAGAGTGATTAACTGGTTCATGTCGTTCATGTCTGGCATGGGATAGACCATGGATGCGTAGAAGATGGCTAGGAGCAGGACTATCCGCATGATGAGGCCAGCGCTTATGTCCTTCCACCAACGACGGTACAAAAGTAGGGTGTGTGATAGCTTCTTACCTAGAACGTTATTGAGGTTTTTGAAGAAATTAGTGAACGACACGTCGGACCCTCAGTCATCTACAATCAGGTAGGAGGGTTTTTTGTTAGAAAAGGTTTAGGCTATTTCAGGTGTCGTTCAACGCAGCTTAGTTGGTGGTCAGCGCCTTTGGTATCGCCTTGGGCTAGTAGTTTTCGGGCTGTGCTAACATGTTTTAGGACGCATCCCAGTTTGTCTGCTTCATATTCACAATTGTTGCAATCGCACATGGTTTTCACCTGTATGTTCCTTGAGAACGAGATTGTATTATTTAAGTTCATTTGTCTTGCTTCAGTATTATAGAATTCTTTTGAGCAGTTCTTGTCCAGAACCAGAGGATATTTAGCTAAATGGTTTACTTTTGTGGCTAGAGATGATTGATTACATTCTGGGTTTTGGCCTATACACTGTACCTCAGTTGGTTCTTCTGATCGACTTACACCAGATTATCACATTTCTGATAGAATTCATAATCACCGCTTTTGTGATTCATCGGCTGTCTCGCAGTTCAGCTAACCCTCCAAAGACCTACGCTTTGATGAGTATCATGGCCGTCGCTGTATTCGCAGCGAACATCCCCTCCTTTCTAATCTTCCTCACCCTAGAATTCAACATCACTCTATTCTATCTCATTATCCCAGTAAGCATCGCTATAGAGTATTTCTTCCTACTAGTGATGTTCATCATACTGGGCATCATCCCAGAAGAAAGGAGACGCGCAGGAGCAGTGTTTCTCTTAATCTCTGTGGTGGTAGGCAATCTGCTGAGCTATGGGGCGTTCCTAGCACTAACACTCCTCCTTTAATCAACCACCCAGAGGAGGACCCACAACTTGTCTATTCTAGTCTAACAACTTAGACCTCTTTGTACAGGTCTTGTGAAGGTCTTCCTTAAACTTCTGGTCTTGTGTGTTAGAGAATTAAGAAGAGTCTCAACACGTAGAATACGCCTGCGTCAATGATGGCTGTGAGGATGAAGGTGATAACAACTATGGTAAGCCCTTTCTTAAAGAGGCAATCGAAGAAGTGCTGAACCAATAGAATCCATGCTGTGAATGTGGCTAGCCAGCCAACTGCCATCCAAGCAAGTCTCAGGACAAAATCAGATGTAAACAGAGGAGCGATGCCATATGTTGTTAGATACCAGGTTAACGCCGTGTCAACTGCAAATTGGAGTACTAATCCAATAAGAGCGATGAAGAAGGCATCAGAGAATTTAGCTTCGGCATCCTGTAACCAGCGGCCAAGAGCGTAGAAGACGAGAGTCGCCACCAATAATTCGATGACGAGAGTAATCGCATTTCCTAGGAAAGTCATGATTAACATCACATCCAAGAATACACTACCCTTCTGCAGATGCCACCTAAATAGCTTACTGAGATTAGCTAGTTAACAACCACTCCTCTGATATAGGCTCTAGGCTAGGCATAGTTATTTATCAGAGAAGGCGATAAGGTATTTGAAACAATATTCCTTATTCACTCTAAGAAATAAGGAGGTTATTATGTCAGATGACAAATGACAAACCGGCTGTTTCTGTAGCAAATATCACAGCTATAATTCTTATCTGGTACTGCATCGCAATCATTGCCTCCCGAATGATGACCATGGTCATCTCACCAGGCGTCGGAATAACAATGGAACACGGCTACCACTTTCACCATGTGCTTTATGGTTTGGTGTTGATGGCTGTTGGGGGATTCTTTGGCCTCTATTGGAGCGATAAGCTACCAATCCTGGCTGGCTCCTGGTTCATGGGTCTTGGCTTGGGCTTGGCGGTTGATGAGGTTGGCTTGGTTCTTTTCGCTAGTGAGGCTATTGACGGGTATTTTGCATTGGTTAGCTATCCAATTATGATCCTTGTAGCTCAGGCGCTTTTTATTGCCTATCTAGCAGCCAGGAAGCAGAATCGCTAGACACTCACATGTAGGAAAACTGGGAAACCTACTATCTGCCGTTTGAGAAGAGAGCAGGTTTACTAGCTGGATAGTTATCACTCTAAACCCTAGGGTAGGATGTAATAGCTGTAACTGCCTCCAACTAGAATTGGTCTAGCTCATGCTCGTTTTGGATCTTCCTCAGAGTCTGTAGGACTACTTCCCGCTCTTCTCTTTCGAGCAGCCCACGAAGATATGTTCCCAAGACCCCATTCTGGGTGATCTCGAGTCGCTGAAGAGTATGGAGAACCCTCCTCTCAAATTCCTCCTTGGAAAGAGAGTTAATATCTATACCCTGAAACTCAAGCACTACCTCCCCTGTACTCTGAGGTGACATCACGGGTTCTGTGGAGGGCGTCTCAGAGGTTTGAGTGGGTTCTGGAGAAGCCTCCTCAGGGGGAGTCGGTTCTTCTTCGATTGTCACTCCGACGGTTGAACCAACAGGTTTAGCATGTGTGGGACCCGCAGTTGGTGTAGTGGGAGCAGATGGCTCCTCCACCGCTGGGACAGGGGTTGGCGTTTCTGGCATCCAATCAGGCCACCTCACCCTGATTATAGTCTCTGATAGAAGCTTGAATGAGTCTTCAACGTTCTGACCTTCCTTTGCGCTGGTTTCAACATAGATTATTCCAAGCTGGTCTGCAAGAGCCTGCCCCTCCTCTACTGACACCACGCGCTGGTCAACTAGATCAGCTTTATTCCCTAAAAGAACCCCGGGGAGTTTGCCAGTAATCTTTCCAACCTCCTCCATCCATTTAGTGATATTTGTGAAGGAGTCTCGGTTTATGACACTAAACACATAAATGATTCCAGTGCTGCCACGATAAAATAGGGGACGCACACCACCAAAGTGTGGCTGCCCAGCAAGGTCCCAAATTTGTAGCTTCACTGCCATGCTCCCAAACCGGATTTCCTTAACAGCAAAGCTAGTTCCGATTGTCATCTTGTATGTCTCGGAGAATGTGCCTTCAGTGAAACGAACGATTAGGCTTGTCTTTCCTACGGCTCCGTCGCCCACAACAGGGACCTTAAAGATGTATGTTGCTTTTGCTGGTTGTACACTCATATTTTTTCTCCTGTGCCTTCTAGAAATTACAGGTCTTATTAAATGTGCTGTGGTTTCAAGCATATAGACGTATCGAGAGGACTTGTCCGAAAGCTCTTTTCGTTGCGGGAACCAAGATTTTAAGGGGAGTTAGCATTGTTTGCAGGAAGAGGAGACTGTTTCATATGCCTAAATCACTTGCAAAGCGTATAGTTGGAGACTGTCTACGTATTAGGGAAAGTGACCTTTTCTGGATTCATTCCTGGCAGCATTGCCATACTCTGGCAGAGGAAATCGCACAAGAAGCCCAGGCTAGGGGTGCTTCGATAATGCTTAGCACAACATCTGATGCACTTCTAGAGCATATCCTGAAGAAGGCACCCCAAGAGGCATTGGTCACACCACCAGATCACTGGAGGAGTGGCGTAGCTAAGGCAACAGCCTTTGTACTATTAGAGGGACCTGAAGACCCGGGGATCCTAAAGGCGGCAGACAAAGGGAAAGCTCTTTCCATCACAGGTCATATCAACAGGATTCTTGGTACAGCAGTTGCCAATAAGGCTCGCACACTACGAGTTAGACTCCCGTCCTTCACACAAAAGGCGGCAAGAGCTTATGGCATCAAAT
>JAEOTB010000125.1 GCA_016840065.1 Candidatus Hermodarchaeota archaeon
ATTGAATCCGTGGTTTTCGGCTCCCGCTACACCTTAACAATGTTAACTGCTACTTTTGTGCTTTAACCCGTCGGATTTCTTTGACAAGTTCGGGAATGACGCGAAAGATATCGCCAACTATACCGAAGTCGCTTACTGTGAAGATTGGGGCTTCGGGGTCGCTGTTGATGGCGATGATGATTTCCGCGCTGCCGGCTACTCCTACTAGGTGCTGGATAGCTCCAGAGATGCCACAAGCAATGTAGAGACGGGGTGAGATAGTGCGACCTGATTGTCCGACTTGTTGGTGGTGTTCCATCCACCCAGCGTCAACGATGGGGCGGGAGCCTCCCAGAGCAGCGTTTAGTTCCTTGGCAAGTTCAGCAACTGTAGGGATGTTTTCTGGGCCCTTGATGCCACGACCGCACGACACAACCATTTCTGCCTCCTCTACCTTGAGTTCGCCCTCCTCGCCGGTTTTAATGGTCTCGACGACTTTTGTGCGAACAGCAGCTGGATTCACCTTGATATCTACTGTGCGAACTTCTGCCTTGTTGCTTGGGTTGGGTTCGGGGGGCTTGAAGACGTTAGGTCGAACGGTTGCCATCTGGGGGCGCGTGTAGGGGCTCAGAATGGAAGCCATGATGTTGCCTCCAAAGGCAGGGCGGGTCTGTACTAGTTGGCGTTTGTCGTCGATGCTTAGCCCAGTGCAGTCGGCAGTGAGTCCTAGCCGAAGCCGTGCGGCGATTCGAGGTCCAAGATCGCGGCCATTAGCAGTAGCTCCGATGAGCACTACGTTTGGCTTCTCGGTCAGAATCAGCGCAGAAATCACATCAGTGTACGCATCTGTAGTGTACTGAGCAAGCCGCTTCTGGTCACTAACAAAGACGATATCTGCACCATGGGCAGCAAGGGTGTCTGCGAGTCCTGCGACTTCATGTCCAAGCAGAATCGTGCAGAGAGGCTCACCAAGCTGGTCAGCAAGCTCTCGACCCTTACTAAGAAGCTCCAGAGAGACATTCCGGAGCTGCCCCTCTACTTGCTCTGCAATCACCCAAACCCCCTTGTAATCCTTGAACTTGGAGGGGTCGACACGTCGGCGCTCAATGGTGATCGCGTTTTCAGGGCAGGTCTTTACACATGCACCGCAAAGAGTGCATTCCTCAGTGGCTTCAGCCTTCTCGTCCACAATCTTCATGGCACCAAAGGGGCAAACCTTAGTACAGATTTTACAACCATTACAGAGATTCTTGTCGATTCTTAGCATACTTCATTCACCTCATGCACTCTAGGGGAGTACCCCCTTTTTCAATAACCAATCAATCAACTGTTTCGCTGCACCTGCTGGGTCCTCGGTTCCATCAATTTTGACGCCACCGGTCCTAGCCTCAGGTGTGAAAATCTCCACAACCTGCGTTGGGGAACCAGGAAGACCGTACTGGTCTTGTTCACCGCCAAGCTCCTCCGCGGTCAGGGTCTTAACCTCCTTTTGGCGCGCCTTCATGATAGCCATCAGGCTAGGCAAGCGAGGCTCGTTTAGACCCTTAATTGCAGTAATCAAAGCGGGTAGCTTACACTCAACAACCTCGTAGCCCTCATCAGTTTCACGACGAACACTGATACGTTTCTGATCCTCAGAAATTTCCACTTTAATCGCATAGGTAATCTGGGGAATACCAAGAATCTCAGCAATCTCAGGACCCACTTGAGCCGTATCACCGTCGATTGCCTGTTTTCCTGCGATGATTAGGTCGTAGGGTTCTAGTGTTTTGATGGCTTCGGCTAACGCATACGCTGTTGCCCATGTATCTGCGCCAGCAAAGGCTCGGTCGCAAAGATGGAGTGCCCGATCAGCACCCATTGCGAGACACTTGCGAATGGCGTCTAGGGCTTGTGGTGGGCCCATCGTGATGACGACGACTTCGCCGCCGAATTTCTCCTTTATTTTGATGGCTTCTTCTACGGCGAATTCATCAAAGGGATTTACGATTGATGGGACGCCAGCGCGTATTAGGGTTTTCGTTTCGGGGTCGATTTTGACCTCAGCGATTTCTGGTACTTGCTTTATCGGAACTACTATCCTCAATTATATAGCCCCATTAAGTAAGTCATAATTTTGGAAATAAGGCTAAGACGAGACCATCAACTTAAAAAGTGTTCTCACCGATTATCGACATAGTGTGTATCGAGGATTCGAACACGGGAATCTGATGAGAGATGGCATCTCCACCTGCTTCAAGGATAATATTAGAGGGGCTGGTAGACCGCAGACGGCTTCTCACTGGAATTGAAGGCTTTGATAAATACTTCGGAATTATGTCAGGTACCGCAACTATCTGTTATGTTCAAAACCAGACTTTTCAGGACCCTATGTCTCTTCTTACTCAATGGTTGACGTACGACATTAAGGAAGATGAAACGATACTCTTGGTCACCACCTACGCTGACCCGGTCGCTATCACTAGATGGGCTAGGCGTAGACTACCAAAGGTGTATGAGGTATACCGCAAGGCAAGCCAACAGAAACGGTTCTATTGGATTGACCTCTTCACTTATAGTGGATTCGGCGAACACGAACGTGAATCAATCACATTCAGCTACCCAAAGCAGCTCGAGGCTATGGGTGGAAATCCTGAAGGACTTGTTGTCCCACGGAAGCCTGATGACTTACAATCCGTAGAGGGCTTGCCGGCAGCAATCCAAAAAGTAATCGCACCACTCCACGGGAAACAAAAAGTTCGCATATTCATGGCATATGTTGACGATTTCATTGACGCTGTTGGTCCCAACAAGGCACGTAACTATATGCGGCGCCTTTTCAATATAATAAGGAAATTTGGGCACACTCTAGTTCTTCTGATGGGCTGGCGGACCACTCTCCCTGAACTCCATACCTCTTGGGAACGAATGGCAGATCAGGTGTTGCGCTGGGGCTATGGGGACTTGACTCGGACTAAAACTCCTTCTAAATTCCTGCAAACTCTCAAATCTACTGCACCGGATGAAGTAGCATCCTATCTCAAAATCCCTTATTACATTCGGAAGGGGAAACCAGTAATTGGTAAAACAGGACCCCAAGAGAGGCAAGCATCATCCAAGAGGGGCTCTCGTTCTTCGCGCGGATAAGGCTAGGAGGACTCCCCAACCTTACTTGGCTGAACAAGCCGTAATATGAGTAGCTCAGCTGCAGTATAGGGATCTATTTCTCTTGCTGAAACCTTTCGGACAAGGTGAAGGAAGTATTCTCGTTCCTCAGTCTGGACGAAGAGCTTCCTGATGAAACTATGTTCAACGATGGTTTCGAGTTGCGCACTGCAACGCCGTTCGAGGTTTTGTTGGATTTCGCCGCTTTCCATCAAATGAGTGTGATGGGCTTGGATGGCAGTAACCAGTTCTTCCACTCCTTCTCCAGAGGAGGCAATGGTTTTCAGGATAGGCGGGTCCCAGCTCTGCTGGCGTTCCCCTAGATTCAAGGCGGCTTGTAATTCGACATACCGTCGGTCAGCCCCATCAAGGTCAGCTTTGTTGATGACAAATATGTCACCGATTTCCATGATGCCTGCCTTTATGGTTTGGATGTCATCACCTAGGCCTGGAACAGTCAACAGAACAACCGTCTCTGCGAGCTTGATGATGTCAACCTCAGACTGTCCAGCTCCAACGGTCTCTACAATGATGATATCCTTTCCGAGCACATCAAGAATCCTAACAACATCATGGGTTGCCCAAGCAAGCCCACCAAGGCTCCCCCGAGACCCCATACTCCGAATAAAAACACCCAGGTCAGTGGCGAACCTATTCATACGAATACGGTCACCAAGCAAGGCCCCGCCAGTGAATGGGCTACTAGGATCTATTGCGACAACACCCACTCGCTTCTTCTGTTTACGAAACTCGTTAATCAGCTTGTCCACAAGGGTACTCTTACCAGAACCCGGTGGACCGGTAACCCCAATGATGTGAGCCTTGCCAGTATATTCATAAATCTGCTTTATAGCAGCATGGGCCTTGGGTGACATGGTCTCTGCAAGTGTCATCAGCCTCGCTGCCGCCCTTCGATTCCCTTTAAGTAATTGCTGGACAAGCGTTCTGGTGTCAGTCCCCATATGCCAGCCCCACTCTACGCCCCTTAGGTTGATTTAACATGCGATTTGATGAAGTCGATAATCTCGCTTGTTGGTGTACCTGGACCAAATATCGCCTTGACGCCTAACTTTTTCAAAGGACCATAATCCTCCTCGGGGATAATTCCGCCCAGCACTACGAGTACATCAGACATTTCCTTCTCTTTCAGTAGCTTCATGATTTCTTCTGTTAGACGCATATGGGCTCCAGAAAGAATGCTCAACCCAACAACATTAACATCTTCTTGGAGTGCAGCTTCAGCGACCTGCTCTGGCGTTTGCCTTAATCCTGTGTAAATAACTTCGAAGCCAGCATCTCTTAGTGCACGCGCGACTATCTTAGCGCCCCGGTCGTGACCATCAAGACCCGGTTTTGCTACCAGCACTCGAATCATTCGTTCCTGTTCTGCCACCTTATTTCTCTCCATTTCTTCTAGAATATTATTGGCTCTTCGTACTCACCATAAACATCGCGTAGCGCATCACATATCTCGCCAACAGTTGAGTATGCCTTTACCGCGGCAAGGATGTGAGGCAGTAAGTTCTCTGTGCCCTCGGCAGCTCTACGCAACCGGTCTAGCAGCTGCTCCACCTTCGGGTTGTCCCGGTTCTTACGTGTTTGGTGAAGCCTCTTTAGCTGACGCTTCTCCATCTCTGGAGGTATCTTTAACACCGGAATAACAAGTTCCTCTCCTGTCGAGTGTTCATTAACACCCACAATAATTTGCTCTCGTTCCTCAATCTCTCGCTGGTATTGAAATGCAGCGTCTGAAATTTCTCGCTGGAAGAAGCCCTGTTTAATACCAGCAACGACCCCGCCAAGCTTGTCAATACGGTCAAAGTAGCGATAAGCCTCCTCCTCCATCTCGTCTGTCAATGCTTCTACAAAGTAGGACCCACCAAGGGGATCGATAGTATTTGCTATTCCACTTTCGTGGGCGAGGATTTGTTGGGTGCGGAGTGCAATAGTTGCTGCCTTTGCTGTGGGCAGCGCCCAAGCCTCGTCCATTGAATTAGTGTGTAAAGACTGAGTACCGCCGAGAATGGCTGCTAGTGCTTGAATCGTAACCCGTACAATGTTGTTCTCTGGTTGTTGAGCAGTAAGGCTGCAACCTGCTGTCTGTGTATGGAACCGGAGTAGATATGAGCGTTTATCCTTCGCCTTGAATCGTTCCTTCATCTCTCGTCCCCAGATGCGTCGAGCAGCACGATATTTCGCTATTTCTTCGAAGAGGTCATTATGCGCATTGAAGAAGAATGATAGGCGTGGGGCGAAATCATCAACTTTCAATCCTGCATCAATGCCTGCTTGTACATAGGCAAGCCCGTTAGCTAGAGTGAAGGCGAGCTCCTGTACTGCTGTGCTGCCAGCTTCACGAATGTGATAGCCGCTAATGCTGATTGTGTTCCATCGAGGCACCTCTTTAGTACAATATCCCAGAATATCAGTGATTATCCGCATAGAGGGTTCTGGAGGAAAAATCCAAGTCTTCTGCGCCATATACTCCTTGAGGAGGTCGTTCTGGATCGTTCCTCCTATCTGGGTTGATGAAACTCCCTGTTTCTCAGCAGCAGCAATATAGAAGCAAAGTAAGACGGCTGCTGGCGCGTTTATGGTCATAGAAGTCGTGATTTTATCTAATGGAATATCCCTGAAGAGAATCTCCATGTCTGCTAGCGAGTCAATGGCAACACCACACTTCCCAACCTCGCCTACTGACATCGGATGATCTGAATCATAACCCTGAATAGTAGGTAAATGGAAGGCTACACTAAGCCCGTTTTGACCTTGGCTCAGTAGATATCGATACCTTTCGTTGGTCTGCTCTGCGCTACCGAATCCAGCGAACATGCGCATAGTCCATAGGCGGCCTCGATACATCGAAGGATACACGCCGCGCGTATAGGGATACTGACCAGGGAAACCTAACTTCTCCTGGTAATCAAAACCGAGAATATCTGTTGGCGTATAGAGCCTAGCTATTGGTCGGCTTGATGTCGTGATGAAACGTTCACGACGCTCACCAGTCTTATCCAAGGTTTTCTGCAGTGAACCTTTCTCCCAGTCGCGCTTCAACCGGGCAAGAACATCTTCCTTTGAAACCATCACAACAAACGTCCGAGAGTTTTCGCTCTTCGCTTAACAGTCTCTAATTGTAGCCTTTAATCATTTTTGATATAAGAAAGACGAGGTAAAAGAAACAACGGGGGCCATAAATTCCAATATTCCCTAGATAGGCATAATAACCAACAGGGTTGCTTTGCCCTGAAACGCGATAGAATAAAGGAGGTTTTGTCTTTAGGGGGATGACATCATCGCAATGGGGCATTTATCTGGGTCGTTTACATACTCACATGGTAGCTGTGCGCCTTTCGGAAAGGTTCTGTTCAAATGTGTACACATGTTGTTTTCTGCGTTATACGATGGACATGGTGTCAAACATAACCACACTCTTACTAGGTCTCCTATAACTAGCTACAAAAAGTCTTCTCTAATTGAAAATAAAGCTGCTGGAGAATAATGAATGCTCAACCGATTGTGACCAAAGGTTGTCCTTTCTCTACTGCTTCCCCAGACTTAGCGTGGACTTGCTTAACCACACCTGGCTTAGAAGCTCTAATTTCATTTGCCATCTTCATTGCTTCGAGGACAATCACTACATCCCCGACTTTGACAGTAGTTCCCTCTTTCACGCGCACTTCGATAATTCTCCCGGGTAGAGGTGCAACTACAGAACCAGGTTCTACTGATGCTAGACCCATTACTTCGGGTGAAGTAATAGTACCGGTGGTTGTCGTAGCTGATTCTGTGGACTTGGTAATAGAATCGGATACTGGAGTTATGGGCTTAAGTATAGCAGTGTAGTCGCGGTTGTTTAGGGTTACTTTGTAGCCTTGCGAATCGGGTTGGGGTTTGACATGGATGGCGTGTTTCTGACCACCAACAACTACTTGGAAAACGCCTCGATCACGATCTGCTTCGGTGATTCGGACAGTGAACTCGGTGTCATTGATGGTTACTGTGAGCTTTGTATCATTGGAGCCTTCAACAGTGACTGGGATGATTTCGTCATTCAGTCTGAGTTCGTATTTCCGAATCAACTGGTTTCCCAACATCTAGTTAGTTTTAGTCCCATCCCATACCTTCGCGGCGCCCAGCTATAGTCCAAGGGCTGATGCTTTGAGGTCTGCGGCTTCGGATGAGTGGTAGACTTAATTGGTCTGGTTGAGCTTCAAGCAAAGTAGCAGCAATCGCAGCAAGTAGGTCCGGAGTTAGTTCTCCCAGTGTTTGTTTCTGCTTTCGATGATTGAAGAATTCCATTGCAGGCTGAGGGAAGAGGATGTATGCAATGATATCCTCAATATCCTTTGTGATTCCCTTAAGCTCCCGGCGAGCTTTGGGTATTGCAGACTTTAGCAGGTCTGCAGGCCGGCATGTGATGGGTTCCTCGTCACCGATTATTATTTGCTGTATTTTTGAATCAATAGGGGCTGGAGGGCGCCCATAATAGCCGCGCACATACTGCTTTACCTCTTCGGGGATTGTCTTGTAACGTTCTCCTAGAAGTACATTAAGGGTGGCTTGGGTCCCTACTATCTGACTGGACGGCGTCACCAACGGTGGATACCCCAGCTCTTGTCGAACCCGCGGTACTTCCTCCAATACTTCAGGGAGCCTATCTAGTGCTTGCTGTTCTCGTAACTGGTTGATAAGATTCGACAGCATCCCACCAGGAATCTGAAACTGCAAAACATTGGTGTCAACTCCTACAAAACCAGATTCGAAGTCGTAATAGCATTGCCGTGTCTCTCGGAAATATTCAGCAATCTCCGATAACAATTCCAGATCCAGACTTGGATCCCATGGGGTGCCTTGTAAGACTGCTACTAGAGTCTCACAGGGAGGCTGGGAAGTGCCAAGCGCCAAAGGTGATATTGCTGTGTCTACTATATCTACACCTGCCTGAATGGCTTCTAGGTAGGCCATACTGGCCATCCCACTTGTATAATGGCTATGGAGCTGGATGGGGACACTTATCTCCTCTTTTAGGCGGGTTACCAGCTCTCGGGCTACAAAGGGGCTCAGCAGACCCGCCATGTCTTTTATACAGATCGAATCAGCATCCATCCCCTCTAGGGTTTTTGCGAGCTTAACGAATGATTCCACATTATCAACTGGACTAATGGTATAACAGATGCTTAGCTGGGCATGACGTCCCGCTTTTTTGACCGCTTTTACGGCTGTTCGCATATTCCGTGGATCATTGAGGGCATCAAATATTCGGAAAATGTCAATCCCATTCTTCGCCGCTAACTCAACGAATTTACGGACAACATCATCAGGATAATGTCTGTAGCCTACAATGTTTTGGCCTCTGAGAAGCATCTGAAGCTTTGTCTTCGGAAGAGCTTCACGCAGGTCGCGGAGCCGTTGCCAAGGACTCTCCTTTA
>JAEOTB010000083.1 GCA_016840065.1 Candidatus Hermodarchaeota archaeon
CATCATCGGTTGTGAGGATGAGTGTGTGGGTTAGGCAGTTGAAGTTACGGCGGTAGAGAAGTTCTTCCTCAGTGGTTGCACCAAGTACAACATCTACTTCCCATTCTCCGTGAACTGCAGAATCTGTGGCGAAGAGTATGGGAGGAGCTCCACAACCTCCTGCTACTACGAGTAAGGGCTTAGTGGGTGACTCTTCTCCGCTGATTGGGAGTTTGAAACCTCTTCCAAGGGGTCCGCGAAGTCCTAGTAGGTCGCCGAGTTTGGCTTTGTTTAGGTGTTTTGTTGCCTCCCCAACTTGAGCTGCGGCAAACTCTACATGTCCTTCTTCTGGTTCCACGGCTGCGATGCTCATTGGGATCTCATCTACTCCGGGAATCCATACCATCATGAACTGACCTGGTTGGGCTGTGCGGGCAATCTCGGGTGCGTTTAGAAGGAATGCCTTTATTCTTGGAGTTTCCTCAGAAATTTCTAGAATGGGAGTGACGTGGGGTCGAAGAGTAGGAGGAGTGGGAGGAATATCAAGGGATATTCTTTCCTCTGGTTTCCGATCCATATCATAAACCTTCTTCGTAGACAGTTTCTCCTCTAAAGATTGTTTGAAGGATTTTTCCTTTAACCTCCCAACCTTCAAAGGGTGTATAATGGGATTTTCCGTGGAGAGCGTCGCCTCTTATCTTATATGAAGCTTTGTGGTCGAAGATAACAAGGTCGGCAAATGCTCCTTCGAGGATATGCCCTTGGAATCTATCATATTTGTTTCGAAGATTGAACCAGAGAGCGGGATAGAAGCTCAAAAGCTTGTGCAGGGAGTGAAGGGGGAATCCTGCCTTATTCACCAAATAGGTGTTTAGTAATGGTAGAGTTGTTTCCACACCGGGTATTCCACCAGGGGCTGAAGAATAGTCGATATGGGTTCCCATCTTCTCTTCAAGAGTATGTGGTGCGTGGTCTGATGCGATGAGGTTTATCTTGAACTCAAGGCACGCATCAACTAGCGCTTGTCTATCTGTAGGTGTTCGTAAAGGCGGGAAACACTTGGCAATTGGACCTAGCTCTTTGAGGTCATTCTTCGTTAGTAGAAGGTGGTGGGGTGTCACTTCACAAGTCACTCTTACACCCCGCTTCTGAGCGGCAAGGACGGAGCGAAGCCCAGCTGCGGTACTGATGTGGCAGATATGGATGTGGTTATTCAGGTGCTGATGAACTATATGGTCGATAGCCTGGAATTCAGCCTTGGCTGGACGGCTTTCTAAGAAGAAATCTGCCCCCCTTCCTCTAGGCTCTGAGAGAAGAGCGGGATCCTCAGCGTGTACTGTAAGAGGAATGTCTAATGAAGCAAGGGCTGGTATGAAGGGACCTTCACCGTGAGGCATGTAGATTTTAAAGGAGGTAAGCCCAGCCTCCTGCATCTGCCTTGCTGACTCAAGGTCTACCTGCCTATCCTCCACTGACTCTGAATTAACAACAGGGCTGTTACCCCCGAGAAGGGGGGGCGCGCCATGGAATTTACATTCTATGCAAGATTTGGCGTTTGCTAGACGCTTCTTTTCCATTAGGCGTTCTGGGCTGTTTGTGGGTGGACTAGTATTCGGCATATCAGCGACGGTTGTGAACCCGCCTGCGGCGGCTGCGGCTGAACCAGATTCAAAATCCTCCTTTTCTGGGTAGCCTGGGTCGCGGAAGTGGACATGCATATCCACTAGGCCAGGCATCACTATGTGACCTTTTGCGTCAATCACTCGGTCAGCTTGTTCACTTGCTGCGATACCTGGTTTCAGAATAGCGGTGATGAAACCCTTATTGATTATCAAATCAGCGGATTCAATGCCAGTCATGAAGACGACTTGTCCATTTGTAACTTTGAGGTCGTGAACACCCATCTTGCATCATTCCAGCTTTGATTATCCTTATGCTGTTTTCTGGTGACCACAGCCAATGAGTGGTTCGAGGTTATTAATTTCGTGGCTCTTTATGTATTGGACTAGTTGGCGGCATATTTGTTTGAAGATAGTTGGACCTTGAAGGAGTACACCTGTCCCAATCTGTACAGCCCTTGCTCCGGCTAGTAGGAACTCGATGACATCATTTCCATCAAGGATTCCACCTACTCCAATAATCGGAATGGTGAGATTTGACTTGTAGAGTTCCCAGACAGCACGGAGAGCTACTGGCTTGATTGCTGGGCCTGAAAGACCTCCGATACCTCCTCCCAGTGAAGGGCGTTGCGCTTCCACATCTAGGGCTATTGCTGGCAATGTGTTGATGGCAACGACTGCTGCTGCTCCTGATGCTTCTGCAGCTTTAGCTACCTCCACTAAGCGGGGATAATCAGTAGAACCTGGTAGTTTCACCCAGACGGGTATCTTCCCACCAGATGTTTTTACAACTTTCTTCACTACAGCTGATACATGTTCGGGTTGAAGCCCCTGAGCGTAGAGTGATCCTACATGAGGACAGGAAACGTTCAGCTCTATGGCTTTGATTCCAGTTTTTGCTAGTTGCCCTGCTACTTTCCCATACTCTGCGGGCTTGTTCCCCATGATGCTTCCTATCACACAAGCACCCTTCTCTGTTGCTGCTTTAATTTCGGGGAGGTAGCTTCTAACGCCTGGGTTGGGAAGCCCCATGGCATTCAACAGCCCTCCGCCTCGTGATCCAACAATCCGTGGTCCAGGATGGCCAGGCTGGGCTGTGGAACCAATGGTCTTGGTAACTACTGCTCCCGCGCCGCCATTCCAAGCACTCATTAAACCCCCCGCTGCTACTCCCAGAACACCCGATGCTAGGATAGTGGGGTTCTCTAGTCGAAGCGGTCCAATGGCTGTCAGTAAGTTTGTTGCTGAGTTTCGGTGTGAAGTCGGGGTCATTCCTTCGTCACCAATAGAGTAAGTTGATGGCAACATGGAATCTATGATATCAAAAAGGTTGTTACTCATCTATTAGCAGGTGCTAAGAACAGCAAACCTTTAGTGAGAAGAATCAATGATTAAACTTGGTGTTATTCGGTGACAGAAGAGGATGATGTACTAATTAGTGAAGAGCTGGTCCGTAATTCTTTGACTGTTTGTGTTTTCAGCACATTAGATGATTCAGGAGTTCCCCACAACTCACCTGTGATAATCGGCGGGGAGGAGCTTATCGAGGATGAAAGTATTCGGATACTCGTTGAAGAAGGATTCGGACAATTAAACATTGCAGACCTGTACGGAATAAAGAACTACATTCTACGTTCGGTAATATATATGAACGAACAACTAAGCCAAGAAATTAAAATCGTACCAAACGTTTTCATGGTAAAGGATTTCTTCGAGGGCTCAGATTTTGTATTATTGCTGATAACGCCTTACAGCGACCTTAACCTTTCCAAGTTAATCGAAATATCAGAATATTCTTCAAAGAGTTACCTTGGCACTCATAGAAGGACAGATTTGGTCTTCTCTGAACAGGCTTCTGAGAAGGTTAGCCACAGAGACCGATCCGCTCGAGCGCTGGCTTCAATGATTCACCACAATATTTTCCAGCGGCGAGAACTTAGGGGTGGTGTCGACGACGTAGTCCGAGAAGCCTTCCTTTCCACCATCCTCTTCACCCAATCTGGAATCATCGAGGGCGAATTACGTTGTCTGAAATGTCAAGAAATATTTAGTGAGGGCGAAGACTGCCCAAGCTGTGAGGAGCCTCTGCAAAGGATGCCCCCCATATTGGATGTTGAGGAATTATACTTCGCCTTCCCTGATGCAGCTGCCCGAAAGGAAAAGGAAACCCAAGTTAACCCTCATGAAATAATCAACTTCTTTTTCCATGCGCTCATACCGCATTCCATTAGAAGGGCCATCGCCAGCGTCAATCCAAGAGTTTTCGCTGCCCTTCTTTCAACACCTGTTAGAGTCATCTACACTGTGCCCGATAGCGATCATATCATTGACGTGTTTACATTACACAGAGTAGTAGATGATAAGGTGCTCTCGGTAACTGCCGTTGCAGATAGCCGCTACAAGGGGCTTGGACTACCAACCTACTTATCCGAGCGCGTTTTCATACGAGACCTGCGAGAAGGACTCGCTAAAGGGCAGACAGAAAGGGAAATCATTTCCAAAAGCGAAATCGTAACGGGTTGGCACATTTCCCCTAGATACGCGTTTAAGGAGCTAGCGGACAACAAAGAATTACAAAGTTTTAGGGTGATGCAAGATGCGTCGAGCTGAAAAGGGTCATTCTCGAGATATCGTTGATGAATACAGAGAAAAGTTCGTCGAAACTCTAAGTAAGATTCAAAGGTTTCGTGACCAACAGAAAAGGCTGATCCAAGCAACTGCAGCACAATTGAAGGACCAGGCTCGTGAGCACCCTGAAATAGAATATGTTGTGGCTGCTTACCACCTTGCCAAAATGGATGAAATAATAGACATCTCGCCCGAAGAATTTGTTGAAGATGTCAGGATATATCGTGAAACCCTTACAACCCTTGAACCCCCTCCAGACCCTGAACCAGAACCTCTTCCAAAGGGCAGGCGGGAAGTAGTGGTCCTTCGGAAAGTTAGCGATGAACCTGAAATGCCAAAGGAAATTAAACAGGATTTGGTGGTTCTAGCATTATTAGTGAACAGTATTGGGTCAGTTTGGAGTACCCCTGTAGACGCCCACGAAATCATCGTGAACGAGAAAGTCGCTAGTACCTCAGATGAAGTTGTCCAAGCGACAATAATCATGAAAGCACTCCAACCGTGGATGTCACTTGCAACTGAACTACATATCAAGGATCTCTACAAACCTGATCTCCGTTGGCTGGTTAGCCTGATACGATACGTCTTTGAGGAAAACCTTCGAAAGAAAGGTCAATCATTTGCCCCTCGAAGCCCATCCAAAATCTTTGAGGAAATGACCTCTAGGTACCCCATTTCTCATGGTGAGGAATATCAATGGGACATTCTCCTATTCGAACTGGTGCTCCCTCTTTGGTCAGAAATGTATGCTATTGCAGAATCAGCGGTCATCAAGGGAAGAGAGGAACTTGAGATTGAACGCCGCGCTACTCCCCACATACAGAAGGCTTTGAAGGAAAGGCAGGAGCTACAATTCAGTATTGATTTCGCCCAGGCTCCCTTGGAATTCCGGCTCCACCACGTATTCAAAAGAAAGCAAGAATTAACAGAAAAACACATCGCCCTATTCGAGTCCTTAATGGACCGCGTCATTAGAAGAACCTTGGTAGAAAAGTATGGAGTGCAAGATATAAAGGATCAGAGCGAGCTCCTGGAAATTGCCACTGCAATAATCATGTCATTGATAGATAGATTCCCCGAGCTACTTCTTCCAGTAATTGAGCCTAGTGAACGACTTGAATATTACAACGACCCTGATGCCTTCGTTAAAGGTAGGCCAGAGGAAATGCGTACACGCGTAACACAGCGAATTCGTCGTGGCACTGGAATGAAAATCACGCCGTTCTCCGTCGGCAAATCTTTTGCAAAATACATCAAGTTAGCCGCTTCCATGCAAAGTTAGCAACCGCTGAGGAATTTGGCGAACGAGGATTATTAATAAAAAAAGAGAAGACGAGCGGGTGTGCCCCCGGGGAGCTTGGAAGGCTCCACCGAGAACACTAACCCGCTTCTTCAGGGTTGGGGTTTTCTGACAACGCATTAAGCCTTAGCATCCATCCGTTTGAATAGACGACTCATTGCCATTAGTGAGTGGCTGAATGTACTGGTTTGCGTCACTGATGCGACCAATCATCACACCGAACCCGACTAAGACTAGGATGGGACCAAGCCATCCGAGCCACCAGATGAGGTGGACCCAGTAGTAGAGTACGAATACAAAGCCACTGGCGTGGGGCCAGGGAATTGGTATAGGCATGCTGAACGGTGTGTAGAAGAGTAGTGCAAAGAAGTAGGACACTACTAGCCAGTAGACAGCATCTACGGAAGCAAGGAGGCGAGCCAAAGGTAGTGAGCTGCTACCTACAGCTGCACGAGCAGCTGTTAATCCAGCACGGCTCAAGGCAATGAACGCGAGCCATGTTATGAACTGGAGTTCAAAGACTGGATAGACTACATAGGGAGGTAGCATATTGGTGAGGAAGTAAACAACACCGAGAGCTATTACGAATCCGAAAACATGACCGATTGTATTGCCTATTAGGCTACTTCGGCTGGTTTTCTCTTCAAAGCGTTTGACTCGGAGGTTTACCCGTTTCTGGGTTCGGGCAACGCGTATCTCCTTGGGTGGTTTTTGATCGTGACTTTCAAACAGACCTCGGAGCACTTCGCCCATTTCTGTGCCTGAAGGATACGAAGCGTAGAGTAGGGCGAAGTAAGAGATTGCTATGGTACCAATCACTAGCGTGTTCGCTACAATGGCTAGTGTTATGGAATCTCGTAGCATCAGAAACGTCAGCGGACCTGGAAAGAGTATTTGTGGGATGACCATCGCGGCAATGATGCTGATGAGCGCGAGGTCCATAATTACTAGTCCTATGACGATGCGCCAGAACCAAGTCTGATGTTCTGGTTTGAGAGCGTTGATGAAGCCGCCTGCAAGACGGGGTTCTTCTTCGATTTCACTTTCTCTTCGGAATTCTCTGGCAACGATGTCGGGACTACCCATTTCAACTACAGCGTCCCAAGCCGAGGCTGTGGTTAGTCGACCAGTGGGTTGGCTGGATTGTTCGAGTAGGTGGGAGCGCAGCTCGGGTATGACTTCTGCTGCCAAGGAGGCTGGCAACCGAGCCTTCACTTGTTTCAGATAGTCTTCGATTATCTGCTTAGCTGAAGTTTCCTCATCTTTCGCAGAGAGTTTTGCGGGCCGTGCTCCAGTGTTTTCTCTGTATGGTTTTGTCATTTTTCATCACTTTTTGTGAGCTGAGCTCCGCAGGCTGCGCAGAAGATAGCCCCGGGATATACCTGATTGCCGCAGTCTGAGCAAAATCGAGTTTCTTCCTGAAACGCGCCGTTGCTAGCACGGTCTGCACTAATGGCACGGAAGAGTGGATCGAGTGTTACTATTAGTTCGTTCCACATCTCGATCATTGCTTGGAGTTGCTGTGTGCCAATGCTAGTGAGTTGGTAGTATTTTCTGGGGCGCTCTCCGCTGGTGTCCCAGTGGCTCTTGACTAGCTTGTGGGTTTCGAGGCGCCGGAGTAGGGGGTACAGGGTTCCGTCTTTGACTATGAGACGGTCGGCGGTTCGTTTGCGGATTGTTTGTGCGATTTCGTAGCCGAAGGTGGACTTGGCCTCTTTAATCGTTGCTAGGACCAAGAGTTGGAGGAGTCCGCGGCGGATGTCGCTTTCCCATGTTTCTGGGGGTTTTTGTTTTGGCATTTCTTTTTGCCGCCTGAGAGCGGTTTTTTTGTGTGTGCCAATGGTAGTGGATAGTAAGACTATGTGTCTCGCCTATCAGTATACCTTGCCACACAAGGTATATCGGTTTATACAACTATATAAAGTTAACGGACTACACAAAATCAACCCGAACTCCAAAACAACACCCAAGAGAAAACCAACAACGACTCGATGCCACTAACCTTTTGTAGGTGAATATACTAAAAGAGAAAAATGCCCAAGTTCATTTTTGTTACCGGTGGCGTTTTATCCGGAATTGGCAAAGGAGTTACAACAGCCAGTATAGCCAAGCTTCTCCAGTTCCGCGGATACAAGGTAGATCTGGTGAAAATCGATCCATATTTGAACGTGGATCCAGGTACGTTGAACCCAGTAGAGCATGGTGAACCCTTTGTCACCGACGAGTTGTACGAGTTCAGCCCAGCACCAAGCTTCACCTACCGGACTGCAGAGGTGGACCAAGATTTCGGCACATACGAAAGGTTTGTTGGACGCCCCATTCATCCTCGCAACAACATCACCTCCGGACAAATTTACTTGAGCGTGATACTTCAGGAACGTCTTGGGAAGTTTCTTGGCTCCACTGTGCAGATAATTCCCCATATTACGAACGAGATTAAAAGACGAATACGTGAAGTCGCAAAGGCCCAGAAACTGGATGTAATACTAGTCGAGGTCGGAGGAACAGCAGGAGATATCGAGGGAGCCCCCTTCCTTGAGGCAATCCGTCAGTTCCGTTTAGAGGTGCCCCGACAAGACACATTACTTGTCCACGTAACCCTAGTCCCCTACCTACCAGCTGTTGATGAGATGAAGACCAAACCCACCCAGCACTCCGTGAAGGAATTACTCTCCGTTGGACTACAGCCTGACTTGATTGTTGCACGGAGTAAAAGACAGCTCACTGATTCCGCACGCCAAAAAATCGCCCTATACAGCAACATTTCCAAGGAGGCCGTCATCTCGAATCCTGATTTAGAGGAGATATACGAACTACCACTCCGGTTTTATGAGCAGGGGCTTGATGCCTACATTTTGCAGCGCCTGGAACTAGTAGCAGGACCACCCAAAGCCATGGAGAAATGGCGAGAAATAGTAGAGCGATTCACCAAAACCAAGGACAGCATCCGAATCGCTATGGCAGGTAAGTATCTAAGAATGGGAGACACATACATCAGCATCTGTGAAGCCCTACGCCATGCTGGAGCCCAGGAAGGTGTTTCCGTAGAAATTGACATGGTTGATACTGAGGAGATGGAACAGAACCCCTCTATTCTCAAAGGATTGAAGAAGTATCATGGTGTGTTATCGACTCCAGGTTTTGGATCAAGAGGAACCGAGGGAATGATTGAAACCGCTTGGAAATGTATCGAGGAGGATATACCTTACTTGGGTATTTGTTTTGGCAGCCAGATGCTATTTAGTGCGTTTTGTCGATATGAGTTAGGACTCAAAGGGGCAAATAGCACCGAGATTAATCCCGATACACCCCATCCAGTTGTGGATTTGTTACCTGAACAGCGACAGGTTACTGAAAAGGGAGCTTCAATGCGGCTGGGTGGACATACAATCCTTGTGAAGCCAAAGACACTCCTGTTCGCTGCCTACAAGAAGAAGAAAATACGTGAACGTTTCCGCCATCGATACCACCTAATGCCAGAATATGTAGAGAAGGCATGTGAAAAAGGACTTGTACTATCAGCTACTGATGAAGAGGAACGAATCATAAATGCCATTGAAGTAAAAGGCAAGCATTGGATTGTAGGTGTACAGTGCCATCCAGAATTCACATCACGTCCAGACGCTCCAAACCCCCTATATCTTGCCTTTATCCAGGCAATCCTTAAACAAAAGCGTCTAAAATAACCAAGGTTGATGAGAATGACACCAGACGATAAACCCCGAACACACCGTCCAACAGTAGACGAATATTTCTCACAATTCGCAGAGTTAGCTGCTACAAGATCTAGCTGTATCCGCCGCCAAGTAGGTGCGGTTTTGGTTAGAGATAAGCACATCCTAAGCACCGGTTACAACGGAGCCCCAACGGGTCTTGTCCACTGCACACCAAAGACTTGCCTTAGGCTCCAAGCTGGTGTGAAACCAGGAGAACGTCACGAGTTGTGCCGAGGTGTTCATGCGGAACAGAACGCAATAATTCAATGCGCTCTTCACGGTGTTAGCAGCCGTGGAGCAACCTTGTATTGCACTGACACGCCATGTACGATTTGTGCGAAGATGCTCATCAATGCAGGTATCAAGCGAGTTGTTGTGAAACGCCGTTACCCAGATGATGCTGGAGTAAAGATGCTTAAAGAGTCAGGTATCAAAGTCAAGTTTATTGAGAAATAAGCTCAAACTTCTCGCAAAGGAGAAATAGTTCTGGTTAGATTTTTTCCTAGGCTGAGTGAAAACGCTTCGCTGCATCGACTAGATAGTCCGTCAGTGGTTCTATCTCAGAGCTATTCTTCGTCATAACTAGGAAGATAAGCTGCTGCTCACCGCCCACTATTACTAGAACAGAACCTTGTCCCTTTAGAACAAGAGTGTCCATCGGTCCTGCTCCAGCCTGTGAGACAACTACCTGAGCAGAATGAGCAAGGGCAGCTGTATTACCAGCTAAAAGATGGGGATTAACTTTGGTTGGCATTTTCTGATCAATCACCAAACCCTCTTGACTGACAACAGCCCATCCCTTTACACCATGTAACTTCTCAAGCCCCTGGATTATCTCTCGAAGAATCCCGGTGCGTTTTTCATCAGAAATTACAGACCTAGCCATTATAATCCCACAATAGACTAAACTTTGTAGGTTAGAGTATATTAAATGTGTGTTCTTCTCTATCTTGCCTTTGTATTATTTAGAAATTATGAGGAGAAGTATCATGGCAATTCCCGAGCGTTTTGACCTTTGGTCTTGGCCAAAGTGCAAAGATAAGGTACGGACCCTTCCAGGGCGGCTTGGTTTTCCAAAAGTGAACACTCTGCGAGTTCTGGGGTTTGAGGTGAATCTTTCTGATGGTAGTGTTTTTGACGATATCAAGAACAAGCAATATGAACATGCCCCTGACTTTATCCTCTTCCTTCTGGCGTTTTATTCGACTGCAAAAGAGGTGCCTCTTACTGGGCAGCTGATTAGTTATCGGAAAATATCGGGTGGTCGTGCTTACGATCCTGTCTTTCAAGGGCGTGCTGTTGGACCTATTGCTCGGAAATTAGGTGATAAACCAGATGATTTTACAAATGCTGCTAAGGCTCTGGGCGGAACGCCTTTTGATCAAGGTGATATCGCCTATGTCATTCCAACGTTGCCTTATACTCCTTTAACTTACATTCTTTGGCTGGGTGATGAGGAGTTCCCTGCTCGTGCTCAGATATTGATGGATGATACTATGGAGAATTTTCTTGATGCGGAAGCTGTGTCCCATCTAGCTGAGGTCACTTCGCGGCGGCTTGTATCCATTGCATTGATGTGAGCTTTGTCTGGTTGCGAACTGGTTGGTGACCTGTTCGTTATTGGTCTTTTTTTCCTTCCTCCACGTATGTGTATATACCTACTATATACATACTAATATTCCATAACGTATTCAGGGTTTCTCAAATATATCCCCAAGTTATATATGTTAAACAGTGTGGGTATATACTCGGTGGATTATGTATGAGTATCCCTCGTGTCACCACACAAACAAGCACAACACCCCAACTTCCAGGACACACATTCAAGCTAGTCAAAGTAATCACAACCACCAAGGACAACGAAGGCCGAGATGTTCACTCCCTCACAGTTTATCTCGAACACCTTGTTGACGGCACACCACAACGCACCAAAGTTGCCAACCTCACCCTCCAACCCACCGAAACCCTAGAAGAAACTCCCCAACTAGCTTGGCAATCTTACGTGGAACGCGATCACTCTCAAGACGCCTAATCCTTGGAAGAACCTCCAATGGATATGCCTCTAGCGTTCCTAGAGCTATCTAGTCCCCTAACTTTCAATTTCTCGAACTATTTCTATTCTCTAAAATGTGGAAGAATACCTTCGCTAGCAAGCTCCATAGACTGACGTTTCTTGGGACCAATAGGGGAGCCAAAGATGAATTGTGTGATGCCGATTTTTTCTAGAGCCTTGATTTTTTCTAGACATTCATCCGGTGTTCCACGGATGCAGAAGGACTCTAGCATTTCTTCTGTCACCGCACCGAAGGCTCCTGGGAAGTCACCTTTTGTCAGGGGACCAGATACTTTCTGAGCTGACTCGGGAGAGATACCATGCCGCTCTAATACAACTGGTGGTGAACCTGCCACAATGAAAGCGACCACAGGTGTAGCTGCCTTTGTTGCTTTCTCTGGTTTCTTAGCAACTGAAACACTAGCATAAGCCCCGATATCAACATCAGTGAGGGTTCGACCTGCTTTTTCTGCTCCCTTCTTAATCAGGGGGACCGCGTATTTGAAGTCTCGAGGATGTGAGGCATTGATTAGTGTTCCTTGCCCTAGTTCACCCGAAAGCTGAAGCATCTTAGGTCCTTGTGCACCAATGTATATTGGTAATTCACCAGTCTTATCAAAGGCTAATTTCGCTTTCTCTACTGAGAATATTTTCCCTTCAAATCCCTTAATCTTGCCCTTATCAAACAATGTACGGAATATCTGAACACTTTCCCGCACCGCCGTTAATGGCTTGCTCCTTTCAATGCCCAGATGACCCAGCGTGATCTTATCGCCCGCACCGATTCCCAGTATTGCCCGACCACCAGACAGGTTGTCTAAAGACATCAAGGTAGACGCTGTTTGTATGGGATTAATCAGGTATGGGTTCGTCACTCCAGGTCCAAGTTTGATAGTGTTTGTATAATTTGCCAACAGGCTGAGAATCACATAGACAGAGCGGTTATTGAAATGATCTGTGATCCAGACAAAGTCAAAACCGAATTTCTCCGCCAATATTCCCAAGGCTGTTGTCTGCCAGTAGGCTTCTTGGGGAACGAATTCTACTGCGAAACTCAATGAAGACATTCAAAATCATTCCTTGTGGTCTGCTAATTCTTTCATTTAGTGCTCTTTTACGTTAAAAAGAGATGGGGTGTTAGAAAAGAGAGGATTTGGAGGCGTAGCCGAGGCATTCGCCTCCATTCCGTGAGGGGTTAAGCACTTACGGTGAGTGTTGTTAGTGCCTTGGCAATCTCCTCTGCAGCCATAACTCCACCTAGAATATCGCCGATGACGTCGAGGGTCTTTGTTGGCTCTGCTCGTAGAGCGCAGTTAAAGAGGGTTTCGAGGCCCATCTCGGTTGCGAGTAGATCATGCATCATCAGGTGCAGGACCATTTTTGCCTCCCGAGCTGGGACTGCCTTTGATTGTTTTGTTTTCAGGAGTAGGTCGAGTAAGGCTGTGGATACGGGTTCCCGGTGGTCTTGGGGGATCATGCCGATGAATTTTCTTATTCCAGAGGTCATTTTTATCATCAACCTAGGAGCCGATTCGTATCGACCCGTTATATCGTCCTTACAGTATCATATATACTATGGATATATATAAGCGTTACTAGTGTGCGCAGAAAACCCTTTACATATGTAAAGCAAAATAGGAAATGGTAATGAATATAGGATATAATTGTTAGAAATTAGTCAGCGAAACCTTTTCCAGTAAGGGAGGCTAGTTTGGTACCACAATTCTTTGTCAATAGATTAGGATTCGCTAGAATCTCTATCAGTCTTCTCGGGCTTGGGGCGTCTGCCTTGTTTCCGACGGGGCTTGGGTGGTGGACGGTGAACCTCCATTGCCCGCCAAACCGCTACCTCAGCTACACGGGAAGCAGCGCAAGCCACCATGTGAAATGATTGAAAGACCTGCTCAATCAATCTGAGGGAAGCCTGAAGCTCCTCTAGCTTCTCTTTAGATTTCGGCGATGAGCCTTTAGCGATTTCTAAATAGATTTCTGAAAGGTGCTGATCTAATAATCGCTCAGCGGTTTTCTGTAATGGTGCACACCCTTCGCTCCTACTCATAACCGTGCAGGCTACAATGTCATTGCGGGTCAAGAAGGCACTTGTCGCCTCCTCAACCAAGTCCAAGACAATCTTACCACTTTGTTGTGTTAAGGCTAGAATCTTTGGGGGACATTTACAATCGTTGATTGAAATGGCAGCATTAGCAATCACCTTAGCAGAAGCTGCCACCCTCTCAATGGCTTGAAGAAACAGACTGTAATTAATCGCGTCTATAGCCGTAACCCCGCTGCGCTGCATTATCTGGGGGTCAATCAAGTTACTTCGGAGCTGTTTGTTCACCAGGTAGTAGAATTGGTTTACATCCTCTTCCAGATTGATGACTGTCCGGGCAAGGTTGGCATCGCCTTTTTGAAAAGCGCTGATAGCATCTTTTAACATCGAGTGGGAAATGGAATGAATGCGGTGGAGTGCGCGAGTCACATCCATCTCTGCGACTCTGGCCACATTCTGTATTAGAAGCTGGGATGTGTCAGACTCCATTATCTGGTAACCTGTTAGGAAACGTAGGGTGTCACGAATGCGTTCTCCCAACTCTGAAGTCATCACTTCAATGGAGACTATGCGAATCTCGTCGAAATCAGATAGATATGCCGCCACCATCCGTTGTTCAAGCAAGCCTTCGGGATCGTCTGGCTTGACCGTGAGCGTGATTTGACGTGGACTCTCACGCGACACAGCTTCCGGGTATAAGGCTAGACTACCATCTGGCTGAGGAATCAGAACTAAGCGACTGTCCTTGCTGAGGGCATACTTTTCAGCCCATTCCTTAGGCACACTAACCACAAGGGAGGACATCCCAAGTTTCATAACTTTCCGAACTTCCACGAAAATCACCCCGTAAATCCGTCTGGTTCATCACTAGTTCTATAACACCGTATATATCATTCTTATCAGCTAATTCTAAAAGTAAGGTTCACTGAATTAGCTGGTGGTTAACATGACTGAAAAAGCAAGTTTTACGGCAAAAGATGTTGTCAAAGGTAAGGTTAATCCAATGGCAGTTCCGTATCGGTTCGCTCTTCTCTACACGAAAAGCGTGTGGGGGGCCATCGAAGAGTTTGCTCAAGCACTCAACATCATGGCTAAGGCAGGGTGGGCGGTGCGTCAGTGCTGGGCTAACTTTGCTCTACTTGAAAAGGTCTGAAAGAATAAATATCAGGAGTGATTCGTCAACGCTTTTCATTCGTTGAATAGTCTCTAGCTCGTGGGCAGTTATGGTGCTTTCTTCGCCTGCCGCTGACTGATGAATACCTCTAGATATTCTAGGTGGGTAGATTCAGGTAATGACCCGACATGCTGCTCATCACCTAAGTTGTGGGGCGTAACAGCTCAAGAAATGTTGAGTCACCTAGAAGCCCCATTTTTTTAGCGATGGCTTCTACAGCCTTAACAGCAGGACTCGAGTCGGGAAGATCCAACAGTGGTTTTCCTCTTAGATTGATGACGGTTAACTCGTCGTCGGTAGGTACGAAGCCTACTAGTTTTAATCCCTCTTCAGAGAGTCTTCGTTCTAGGTCTTCGGAAACCTCTTCAATTAGGCTTGGGGGGAAACGGTTGGCGATGACGAATATTTGTTTGAAGTCTATTTGGACCTCCTTGGCTAGGTCACGAATACGGATGGCTGCATCAAAAGCCATGCTTGAGGGATCAATGACGATTATGAGAACATCGACGTCGCGGGTGGTGCGGCGGCTAAGGTGTTCAAGTCCCGCTGACATGTCCATGATTGTGATATCATAGTTTCTTGCGATGGTGTCAAGTATCTGTGAAAGGATTCTATTCACGTAGCAGTAACAGCCTTCTCCCTCGGTTCGCCCCATGGCAAGAAAATCGAACCGATCGTCTTCGACCAGAGCGTCAAAGACCTCGCCCTCCAGTACGTCCTGCTTCGAGACTTGCCCCCCGACTGCTCCTGCGTCGATATCTTTCCGCAGTTGAGTGGCTGCGTCGCCAACTGTCTGTTCAACTTTGACACCAAGTGTTTTTGGTAGGTTCATCACTGGATCAGCATCTACGATCAGGAGCGAGTGATTTGTATGTTTCATCAGTGTTCGGACTAGAAGTGTTGTGATAGAGGTTTTACCAACACCACCTTTCCCGGAGACCGAGAGAACTAGTTTTTGCCGCATCACAATCACTGCTTCTCCAAGCTACGATTTATTAGATGAACCTTTTGCTATTACCACGGGAATAGAAAGTGGTTAGGTAATGCTCGAGTCAAAGCCGAGTTCCTGGATTTATTCCTCTTTCCATTTGCCCTCTTGGATGTATGGCCCTATGCCGCTTGAGTCTCTGGGCCCTACCTTTACAGTCCATCCGCTGGCTTCTTCGGTTTCACCGCTGATTCGGGCGGCCATACCGGGGCTGACGAGGATACGGTGTTTGACCTTCTCCTCGACTTTGTACTCTTTGAGGGCTTCGGCTACCGTTTCGGCTGTTAATTTTCTTCCTGCGGTTGCGGATTGTATGCTGAGCCCTTCGGTATCCACTACAACGAGCCAGCATGTGACGCCAGCTTGTTTTATGTCAGATTCGACAGTAAAGTAGGTCAAAGCGAAGTTGCTTGTGTACAAGACAGGTGAATCGGGACCTGGATCTCCAAATTCCTTGAGGCCAGGTTCTACTGCAACGGGTTTAACCGGGTCGGTGTAGATATTTGTCTTGAGGAAGGTAAGCGGGAGTTGTACCCACATATCAGCACTGTGGAGGACTAGGATGCTTGCATAGCGAGTAATCATAGCTGCACCAGCTAGGGTTTCCTGCCATTTCGCAAGCTCTGGAGCATCTCCTTCCTTGTGGTCACCCCAGACCGATATCGGAGTAGCAAGGAGCGGGAATCCAAGACCGAGGTCTTTTTCTCGGGTTGCGGCTCGACGGAGCTGGCTGAAATCGTCAACTGTGGCTCCGAGGGCTGCACCAAATTCGTTGCCTGGATCAAGTACAACATCGATTCCCATCTGGTCTAGTGTCGTAGCGAGAGATTTGAGTGCTGTGAGGTCACCAGGTGAATAGGCAACGAGCGGACATTTGTGTTTAATGGCGATGTTTGCCACTTGCTGCCAACTCTCTGTTGTCGCCGCATAAAGTAGAGGTCTGCGGGATGCGAGGGAATCTGCCGCCTGTTTTAGCATGTTAGGGTCAAGTGAACAGAGCATGATGGGCCACTGGGTGAGTTCGCCTAAGGTTTTGGCTGCCTTGGCGAAGGTCGCTGGGTCACCTGAGACGCCTCGTAAAGCGATACCGTTTAAGCGCAGGTCCATGCCGATATAGATGTAACTCCATTCTTCAATCTCTTTGACCCGTTTCTTCATCTTATCGGGGGAGGCTGTGTCTGGTACATCGATGAAAAGCGCGGTGGGGTTCATATAGCGTAAGTCGTGACGGAAGAGGACTAATTCACCGCCAATCTTTACGCTGTGTTCTCCTGTACCAATCACTACTTCCTTAACGGGGGGTCGCATCAGTTCTTGGAGCTTAGCTAACTTGTCCTTGTATTTTGTTTCAGTGAAGAAGGGTTTACAGGCTTCGATTGTAATAGTGTATTCGGCTAGCTTGGTCGCATAGGCCATACAGTTGGCTTCTCCACATTCTCCACAATTGGTTTGGGGGAGGAGTGGGTAGATGTCCATGGGTCCAGCACGAGATGTCAAATAATCGCCTCTGTAGTTGCCAAACTAGACGGTTTGAATAAAAAATCCTTTCTGAACCACAGTTTTTCATGAATATTCCATACACGAAATTATGCGGGCGCCTAGAACGGTATATCCCATGGTTAGTTTGAAGTTCTGTTATTTTTCTGGTCTAAGGGTTAGAATGGAGGTTTGGGGGTTGTCTCTATCAACACCTTCTGGGACATGTTGGGTGTCGATTGTTGTCCACTGATCTTCTTCCTGTCTGATGGAGGAGATTTCAAGGAAGCCATTCTTTCCTTTCCAGAGCTTTAGCCGGATTTCTTCTTTGTCTGTTTCTACGTCGAACTGTACGGTGGCTTCACGGTTGTTGCCCTTCTCTTTGTAGACGCTGACGATATTCCGTGTTAGCACTAGCTTGAGGTCTTCACAGTTTTCAGCTGCCACAGTAATGCCAAAATCTTCGTAGAAGCCCCAACTGCCCTGGTCTTCAGGATCTATTTGAGCATGAAATTGGTCTGCGTTTGATCTCATTTTGATTCTGTACGTGGTCATGTTTATCCCTCGGGGGTTTCAATTCGTTCTTCTTACTTTTAAGAGTTAGCTAGTCATACTCGACCTGTTCTAGATGGGAAGAAAGAAAATGCCCAAACTCAGAGCTAGCATAATAGTGACTCCAGCGATTATGAGAAGGAGTCTTCCTCTTCCCCTTCTTTTGAAACCCACCTTAATCAGAATAATCATGAGGGCTAGGGTAATTCCTGCTATACTAAGCAGTATAGCTAGCTTCAGTGGTGTTGGTGTGACAGTGACTTGAAAAGTGCCTTGAAGTTGGTTACCATGAGTATCGTTGACCATCACTTGAACTACATGAGTTCCAATTGGAAGAGGTTGTGTGTTAGTAATAACTCCCGAATCGTCAATTGCGAACAAGGGCGAGTCAACCAATTGCCAGGTGTCCAAGCCTTGAGGATCTTGAGCGCTCAGATCATATGAAAAAGGTAATCCGAAACCAACAATCTGATCAATCGGTGGATCCTCCCAGATTGGTGGAACATCATCTGGTAAGCGAACGAGCCAGACATCCATCCCAGAAGCAACCGTAGTCTGGTTTATGTAACCAGCAAAGGCCAATCCTCCACCGTTGCACTCTGTTATTGAATAAGCTTGAACTTGGTTTTGTAAACCATAAACTTGTAACTGCATTTGGGCGCCCGTTTCGTTTGTACGGATTAACCATGCATTCTCATTGGCACCAGAACCTGTTGTACTTGCTGTGATAGCGAATCCGCCACCTGAATATTCCACCACTGAGGTCCCAAGGCCCCCCATCACTTCAACATATGATTGGTTCCAGATTAGTTGACCGTCTGGATCGATACGGAGTAGCAGTGGTTGGAACCAGGGTTCATAGAGAACCTCGCAGGTGTAACCGACAATTGCTAGGTCACCGTTATCACATTCAATTATCGACTCGGCGTAATCGTAGTTCCTGTTATCAAAATACTTGGTCCACATGTGTCCTCCCGTTGAGTTGATGCGGACAAGTTGTATGTCGGTGAATCCGCTTTGCTTCCGGTGTCCTGTGATGGCAAAACCTGCATCACTGCTACACTCTGTGATATCCCAGCCAAATTCAGTTTCATTGGTTCCAATCACTGTATCCCAGAGGAGGTTGCCCTGGATATCGGTTCTAACTACCCACACATCCCCGATTTCTGCTCCATAGTTGAAGGTTGTCCCAGCAACGGCGAAGCCATGATCGCTACACTCTACCAGGGATATTCCAAAGTCGCTGGCGCTAGAATTACCGAATATCTTCATCCAGCGAAAAGCACCATCACTGTTGGTTCGGAGTAATATCATGTACTCGCTAGTTAGGTTGGCGAGGATTCCAGCAATCGCGTAACCTCCGTCATAACATTCAACCAGAGTGAAACCATATTCCATACTGAGTGGGTCTTGGATGCCGTAGTTATTGCTCCAGAGGAGATTCCCCTGACTGTCCGTTCGAATTAGGAGTATGTCTTCGTTCCAGTTGGGGTAGGTATAGTTAATTCCAGCAATCGCGAAACCCCTGTCTGCACACTCAACTAGAGACCATCCTTCCTCATTCACATTCGGATCAGCGTTTCCTAGGCTCTTATTCCAAATTGGTTCATGGGATTGGTAGCTTCTTGGTGAGAACGCAATTGTCGAATGGGAGTATTGGAAAGGAAAGTAGTTTGCAGCCTGAATGTAGCTAATTGAGGTAAGAAGCAAAGCGGCAAGAAGGTAGACGCTCCTGTTAGACATTACTCACTCTTCCTGAAACCAGATTATTTACCAGTTGGAGGGGCTGTTACTATCATTAGATTAGACTGTTGAAACCTTTAATTTGATTGCAGGCTGCGACAAGACGGGGTGCAATGCTTTTCACGAACTCGTCAGGCTTTTCGAAGGCTTGTTCACGGTTTCCCCTAAAGAATGTGAGTGCCTCTTCGCCGTCATAGTCAACAGTGGCGATGCGGATACAGAGATTTTCTACTGGCATGCCAAACTCGGAGCCGGGTAGGCTAGCCACATTCCACTTCTTCAGAAGTTGTTCCGCTAACTCCTTTGATGTTGTGATTCCCATCCCCTTGAGGACTTTTTGGTGCTCGTTCCAGTCTGGCATGAGATAGAAAGCCCCTTGGGGTGGTGGGCATCTTATTCCGGCTTCATGGATTTGTTTGTAGACATAGCGTGTAGCTAATTCGTGGATATTGGCGCAGTCGCGTATGTAGTCTAAAATTTCAGGGGTTGTTTGGTATGCTTGGATGGCTGCGTACTGGATTGGTGCGGCGACACAGGACCAGGTCTCACTACCTATTGAACAAATCGAGGTTAGTAAAGATTGCTCATCCTCTGGGAATAGCATGACTCCAACTCGGAATCCTCCCAGTGAGCGGTCTTTAGATAATCCTCCTGTGACCAGTGTTCCCTCAGGGTAGAATTCAGCTATACTATGATGTTCCTGTCCTTTGAAGCTAACAAGACCGTAGATTTCATCGGATAAAACAATAACATTGTAGTCCCGAGCTACTTTTGCCAGCGCCTTCAGCTGCTCTGCAGAGAAGCTGTGCCCAGTTGGGTTGCATGGATAGTTCAAGAGCAATACCTTCTGATCACTGGGATTCTGCGTGTTTTGCTGAAGACTCTGCTCGAAGGCTTCAGGCGTGAGACGATAGGAATCCTCTGGAATCGTTTTTACATGATAGACTTCTTTCCCCAGTAATCTAGCTTGGTGCTGGTAACTTACCCAAGAAGGAGCGGGAAGAAAAAGAGGCCCCTCCAATGCTACCAAGGCATCAAAGAGTAGAACCTTACTTCCTGGACCAACGACTATCTGATCAGCGGAGTATTGGAGATTGAACACCTTGTCGTAGAACTTTGATATCTGCTCCCTTAGTGGTTTGATTCCTTGAGTTGCTAGATAGCTCTTCTGCCCAGCATTTTCACACAATGCCTTGCGAACAAGAGGATGGACTGGGAAGGGTGACTCACCGAAGCCCATGTGGAGTATCTCCTCGCCTTGCTTTCGTCTCTGAGTTATTAACTCGTTGATGGCAAGGGTTGCTGATGGCTTGATTCGTTTGGCTGCCTTGGACAACTGCATGTTTTTTCAAACCTTTATCTTCAATCTCTTCTGAACATTCTTTCGGTCCTTCTTCTTAGGGTTAGACGTATTCCAAAGTAGAGCGCAAGAGTAATCACAACTGATGCAACAAACAATAGAGCACCCAGCGACCATGTCAGCGAAGCCGGGTCATAGAAGAATAATGCAATAATCTCAGTAGCCAGTGTGACGATGAACACTAGCTGAAGATTCCGGAGCATCGTACTCTCTTGCTGACTGATTCGTATAGTCAGGACTTCTCGCTCCCTGTTAAGAGCCACCTGCATCTTGGATAAGAGCCCTTCCAAAGCCTCTTGATACTCAAATCCATGGAGCGCTTCAATCATTTCAACGAATAGTGTCAACTTGAGTATCGAGGTGAACATTAAGCGGCGGACCTTGAAAATCATAAGGTCATCGCTTATCTCCAAGGAGATCCGAGTAAACTCTTCTTCCAGATCACGAATCTCTTCTGCGAGGGTTGCTTCATTCAGTTGTTTTTCATGGAGCTGCTGGATGGCGAGTTGAAGCTGAATCGCCTCCTTCGAGATATTTGTAACATGTTTCAAACTGAGGAACCGTTGTACATTCCCCATCTCGCAGCCAAAGATGATGTCGACCAGTTTATTCTTGAAAGCCTCAGGGTTCACCAATGCTTGGTTAGGCACTATAACATTACCAGCGTTAGTGATGTAGACTATACTATTCTCATAGGGACTCCAGTTCTTGAGCTGCTTGCCATAGAAATCGATGGAGAGGGTCTGCCACGTATCGGACCGCTGGGTCAATCCAAGCGCATGGCGGAAGTACTTGCCCCCTGGGAGGAACTCCTTTTGCCAGGTATCGTTGGCAAGGGCTTGTTTGGTGGTGTTCTCCGTTTTACGGATAATCCAGTTGTGATGCCATGGCTGTGTTTGCATTAAATCCTCGCTTCGGCGCTTAGTAACTGATGAACTCTTACGGAGGATGTTGATGAGCTTTATTCGTTCTCCGATCATGAACTCCCATAGTGACATACCTTTACCTTGAAGCTGGACATCCCTTGGAGATGAACCTCTAACAAGCCTGGAAACAGTGTACTCTTTGGAGAATTCCAATTTACAGTCAAACAAGAGGCAGCCTCCATAGTGGAGATGCGCTTGAATCTTAATAGACCCCTCCGTGCCACTCGAGCTGGTAAATGTATCCTCGGCGACATTGATTATCAGTGGCATATATTGCTGGGCCGTTGATGCCAGCCATCCCACCTTCTCTGAATACCCAGAACTGTCCTCATAAACAAACTCGGGGGCATCCTTGGCGCTTCCATAGGGAAAGACATAACCAGCTTTCCGAAGTAGTTTCTGCATCGAGTCACTTTCTTGAGAATGAAGGAAGGGATTGTAGGCTAGCCCAGTATCATATAGCTGCCAGAAGACAAGGCTTACCTTCAACCGGAGTTCCCTTTCACTCATCGCATTTGCTCCTCGGTTTGTTTTAGTACACGGTTACACTTCGAGCCCCAGGTAACTTTCTGATTTCACCGATCAGGTTTGGTGGAATATCACCCTCGATGATTAAGATTAGTTTTGGATGA
>JAEOTB010000084.1 GCA_016840065.1 Candidatus Hermodarchaeota archaeon
GAATCTCGAACGGCGGTGCAGTGCACAGTTAGAGACCATCGTTGAACAAAGTTTCATGCGGAAACTCTTCGTCCAAACCGAGGAAAGGGAATACTTCCTAGAACTTGTCCGAAAGGTTTCTGCAAGACAAATGGATCCCTACACTGCTGCTGAGCTGCTCATCTTGAGGCTCGTTCAGCCCAATAAAACTGGGGATTCATCCTAACTTTATCCGCGCGTAGTACGAGAGGTTCTCTTGGATGATGTTTGTCTTTCTTGTGGTCCTGATTTTCCAACTACTGGTATTCCTTTCCTAATGAAGTAAGGAATCTTAAGATAGGATGCGACCTCGTCAGGCGCTGTGGTCTTGAGAGTCTGCAGGAATTTAGAGGGATCCTTGGTCCTGGTTAAATCTCCGTAACCCCAGCGTAATACCTGATCTGCCATCCGTTCCCAAGAGGTGTGTATCTCAGGGAGAGTAGTACGCCAACCCATACAAAGAATGAGCGTGTGACCAAACTTTCTCATTATATTGAATAAACGCCTCATGTAGTTTCGTGCCTTATTAGGTCCCACTGCGTCAATGAAGTCGTCAATATAGGCCAGGAACATACGTACCTTCTGTTTTCCGTGGAGAGGTCCAATTATCTTCTGAATTGCAGCTGGTAAACCCTCAACGGATTGTAGGTCATCAGGTTTCCGTGGCACAATTAATCCTTGAGAATTGCTACCCATAGCCTCTAACTGTTCGGGGTAGCTGACTGTGATTGATTCCCTTTCGCTTTCACCGAAACCAGAATAAGTGAAGAGGTCTATCCAATAGAGTCGTTTCTGTTGGCTTACATCACGAAAAACATCGAAGGACTTTGGTAGTCTTCGCTTGCACCATCTAGCAATAGCGATGGGATCAGCATAGGTAGTTACCAATACGAGCGTCTCATTCTCTTGAACATCATTGGTAATCCACTCGGTTAAAAGCTGCATGGGATCTTGGAAGGTCTGGTTCTGGACATAGAATATGGTCGCTGTACCAGATTTGATTCCGAAGTATTTATCAAAGCCCTGAATTCCAGTGGGAAGACGCCGACTATCGAGTAACCCTTCTAAAACTATCCGCGAAGCAGGTGGAGTAATCATCTCTAATCATTTTCCTGTCTACAATTCCTCTTTGCTCAACTCGATAAACGGTTAGAACACTTTTTAAGTTGATGGGTCTCGTCTTAGCTCTGTTCCCAACATTATGATTTACTTAAAGGGGCAATACAATTGAGGATAATTGTTCCGATAAAACAAGTACCAGAAATCGCCGAGGTTAAAATCGACCCGGAGACAAAAACACTAATACGCGCCGGTGTTCCTTCAATCGTTAACCCCTTCGACGAATTTGCTGTCGAAGAGGCAATCAGAATTAAGGAAAAGTTCGGTGGGGAAGTCATCGTCTTAACAATGGGTCCACCACAGGCCCTTGACGCTATCCGGAAATGCTTAGCGATGGGAGCCGATCGAGCACTCCATCTCTGCGACCGCGCCTTCGCCGGTGCTGACACATGGTCCACTGCCTACGCACTGGCAGAAGCTATCAAAACACTAGAGCCTTACGACTTGATCATTGCAGGAAAACAGGCAATCGATGGCGATACCGCGCAGGTTGGTCCTGAGATTGCTGAGATTCTTGGTATTCCCCAAGTTACCTATGCTATCAAGGTGGATATCTCTGAGGATCAAAAGCGGATAACCGTTCGTCGTGAGACAGATGAGGGTTATGAGGTTGTGGAGTGTAAGCTTCCCGCCCTTATCACCGCCATCAAAGGGTTGAATGAGCCCCGCCTGCCTAGCCTGATGGCAATTATGAAGGCACGCCAGAAGGAGGTTAAGACCTTGACCGCTGAGGAGCTTGGTGGTGAACAAGATCAGTATGGTCTTCCTGGATCACCAACTCAAGTTGTTGAAATCTTCACACCAGAAACAAGAACCGGTGGTGTCAAGATTGACGGCACGGATGACCCAGAAGGAGCAGCGAAACAACTGATAGAGTGGCTCTTGAAAAAGGGGGTTCTCTAGAGCGAGGAAGGTGATTTGTCATGCTGAAAATCAATAAGGATCTCTGCAATGGCTGTAAAATCTGTACCAAAGTTTGCCCCTTTGGCGCCATGAAGATGGTGGATGAGAAGGCTGAAGCCACCGAGGAGTGCACGCTCTGCGGTGCCTGTGTGAAAACATGTCCTGAGAACGCGATTACAATCGAGCGCCGCCGTGTCGATCCCTCCAAGTTCAAGGACTACAAGGGAGTTTGGGTGCTCGCGGAGCAAGTGGAGGGGCAGCTCCGGAATGTCTCTCTGGAGCTCCTGAGTAAGGGTCGTGAGCTTGCTGAACAGCTTGGTGAACCGTTGTGTGCAATTCTGCTTGGGCATGAAGTGGCAGGACTCACTGACACGCTCGCAGCTCATGGCGCAGACATCGTCTATATCAGCGACCAGAAGCGACTTGCCGAGTACACAACAGATGCGTATACAGATGTTATTTCAGCTCTTATCTTAACCGAGAAGCCCAACGTGGTGCTTATCGGGGCTACAGCGAATGGTCGCGATCTTGGACCTCGTATCGCCGCCCGACTTCGACTTGGACTCACAGCTGACTGCACAGGGCTAAGCATCGACGACAAACGTCAACTAGTACAGACCCGCCCTGCCTTCGGAGGCAACATCATGGCTTCCATTCTCAGCCCCTACACGCGCCCCCAGATGGCAACAGTTCGACCCAATGTCTTCAAGCCGCCTGAACCCAACCCAAGCCACAAGGCAGAAATTCGTACAGTAGATATCAAGGTGAACCCAGCTGCTGTTCGCACAAAAATCGTCGAAACCATAAAAACCGGCGAGGAAGGCGAACTCAAAGTCGAAGAGGCAGAAATGGTTGTTTCCTGTGGGCGAGGAATCAAGGGACCGGAAAACATCCCGACAGTCGCTGAACTAGCCAAGGAACTAAACGCTGCCTTGGGAGGCTCCCGCCCCATCGTCGACGCCGGTTGGATGGAACACCACCAACAAGTCGGGCAATCCGGACGCACCATCTCACCCCGCCTCTACATCGCCTGCGGCATCTCAGGTGCCATCCAGCACCTTGTAGGTGTTGCCGGGAGCGCAGAAATCATCATCGCCATCAACAGCGACCCCGAAGCACCAATCTTCACCGTAAGCGACTACGGAATCGTAGGCGACCTCCACAAGATAATTCCCGCGCTGGTTAAGGAGCTAAAACGGGTTAAGGCTCAGAAATAGCATTCAACATTGTTAACAAGTAGCAGGAGCGGAAAAACACAGATATAATGCAGCTCCTGCTTCAAACCTTTTTTCCTTGTGGAATCCTTGAAGCTTTAAATCAACTCATTCGGTGTTCCGTTAAGTTTAAAATCATAAATCAAGGTGCCCTACTTGGGTTGGAGAAACCACTGATCTTCCCTCCCTAAATTCCCTCCTTCCCTCTTTCCTAAATTTTTGGTGGTTTCTCCAGCCCTTCACTTTCTTTTGTTTCTATGATAGGATGGTTACTATCGTGCTATACTAGCTTGTAGTGATGTGCTCCGCCGTTCTGGTTTGGTGAAAATTCGTTAGCTTGACATTACAACTTCTTGAGGAACATGTCCCCTGATTGCCCAAATAGCCTGTATGACGAGTCCGACAAAGAAGTATGCGATTGTGATAATAAGAAGAGCGAATTTGCTTGAGGCACAAAGAGAGGCGAAAAAGGGTGTGCTATCCGCAATAATAGTGGGTGCTGCCATCATGATGAGTAGGTAAAGGTTCTCCACCACATCTAGGACACCGGCTAACAGGGTGGCTAGAACAAGGAGGAAGCCTAGTGTTTTAGCTCGTCCTGTGAATCGGCGTGTCAGCAGAAGGGTTAGTCCAGCGATGAGAGTGACGTAACTGGGGATGAAGACAAAGTCAAGATATGTGCCTTGCACCTCTAGTGGAATTAATGTCGAACCCCAAGCTGTGAGTATTGTGGAGGCCTGGGCGGCTGTCCAGGCAAACTCGAGATCGAGGATTCCGTATCCCGTTGAGGCAACTGCTGCCTCGATGTTTTGAAAGAGGAATATTAGTATTATGAAGGCGATGAGAGCGATTATCACAGCTCCTAGTACTATGTTTTTTCGTGGGGCTGTGTCTAGCCGTTGAAGTGATGTCATCTAAGAACCTCTAGCCTGGTTTAGTACTCAGTCGCTTAAATAGCTTCAAGGCTAACGGTAGGAGCTTTTGCTTCATTTTTGGACCTGCTTGATTCATGAAAACGGTTCGTCAACGTTCTTCTTGGAAGGTTTCAGTGTCGTTACCACACCGTGGGCAGATGCGCGATTCAGAAATACCAGCGGCTTGATCAAAGGACTTCGCACAATCCTCACAGTAAACTGATTTACACCCTGAACATCGATGCCAAGTTGCATGCAACGCATCGTGTAGCCAGTCAAGCCCACCTGATTTTTCTCCATACCGTCCGCTGTGGCGTCGGCCACACTTCACACAAGCTGGCATATTTAACCACCCCTTCATTATGCAGTGCTAAGAAATAAAGTTTTCATTTGAAGTGCATTCTTCCCTTAATCTCTAACATGAAGAAGACCCTGTGAAGTTATCACATACCACCAAGACTACTACCTAGGTTAATCCTCTGATTGAGGTTCTTTCCCCTCGGTAGCTGGCGCGGGTTAGGGGCGGCTTTTGGGTATCTTGGAAAGCCACTTCTCTACTGCTTTGAGGATACCTTGCCATTCTTCAGCGGTTTTAATGTTGACACGGCTATCCTGTTTCAGCGGGTCCAAGGGATTGTCTGGGAAGGCTTCGAGAACCCCCTTAGGTGTTCTTTTCATGAATCCCTTAATCTTGCCTTTGGCGATGCGCAGGCGAAGAGCGTCCGAAAATCGATCCTTCACTACACCAACTGCATAGATCCATTGACCTCCAATCGGTACGAGATCTGGTGGTTCAACCCATTCAGTCATATAATCACTCCCAACAGGATTGATTCAAAGCTTCATATAATACTTTTCCCACACTCAACCTCACGAACAC
>JAEOTB010000010.1 GCA_016840065.1 Candidatus Hermodarchaeota archaeon
AGGTTTAAAGGCTGTAGAAGAGGCTCTCAAGGGTGAAGAAGTGGGGTGGTAGTATACCACGTTTTCTTGATTTGTTTGTACAAGAGCTGCGAGGAGCTAAACAGGATCTTCTACGAAGGGTTCTAACAGGAGAAGAATCGAATGAGGTTGACCGTTATCTCCACCAAGCCTTCCTAGAGGATTGGCGAGAACTACCAACACCGCGAAAGGAGAATCTGCAAGTCGTTGCGGTTGACAGTGGCCGAGCACTTCGGAGGTACTCCTCAGGTGCATTCATGTATATCACCCGTGCCATCGCTTCTTCATCTTGGGGGAAATCGTACAGGAATATGATGTTCAACTCCCATGTTGTCGCTTCTACCAGTATCCAAATCGCTAATATGGTCGGGTTGCGGTCAGAACTCTGTGAACATACAGCTGTTCTGGATGCGTTAAACGACTCCGACGATGTTGATGTAGTGCTAGTTGATGGCTCACTCTATGGACGAATAAATCAAGTTCCTGAGACCTTCAATTATCGAGGAGAAAGGGATCTTTATCTTAGATTCATGGACTCGTTCAGTAAGCTTGTAGAGAGGTGTCGCCAAAGGAATATACTCCTGGTAGGGGTCAGCAAGGATTCTGTCGCCAACCATTTAACAAAGACTCTTATGAGGAATATCCGCCAAAGCATCATCGAATCATTGGAGGATGAACTACGCCCAGAGCAGATAACCCAGCTGATTGGTCTGCTGAATGAAGTTGGGAAGAGCGCGAGACCCCTAAATGAACTTGTCCGGAATCTCCCACTGAATAAACAACAGTATGAGGATCTTCAAGGTTTAGTGACTGAACTTCGACGCCCTCGACCTGACTTCTCTTTAATCTCTGCTTGGGCAGAGACGCCTGGCTATACAACGCCAATCGAACCTCATCCAGATGTTCCGCTTTTCAAGTATGAGGCTAAGAACCCGCGGGACTATGCTTTAAGGCGATTTGCCAGTGCAAGCGGTGACCATCCAGGAGAAGAGGATGCCTTCGAAGAATGGTCTGTTAAGGTAATGGAAAAGGTGTTCGGTCTCCCCGCGTTCGTAACTGTGTGTGTGAAATTAGCGCCCAATGATACACCCCTGCGTATTGATGTTCCCGCTTCAACAATAGGTCTTCCAGACCGTTTGATAGATTTGAAGGAGCCGAAAAGACTTGATCCGCCACCTGAAAAACTAATGCAGGCTTTAGCGTTACTGCAGGCAGAGTATGGGGGTCTTGATTTGTATAATGTGTGGCTGGTTCAGGCAGACCAGGAGGCTCGTCTACCTGTTCGGGATGTGACTAATTTATACGAGCCCCTCATCGAGAAGGAACTACGCATTTCTCTATCACCGTTAAGAAGAGATAGAAGGATTCGTAGAGCTACTCGCCTCTCCTCGTAGAGATGGATGGAAGAGATGAAAAATGTTAAACATACAATTAATGGTAATACCGGTTTCTAGAAAGACACAAAGCATTGATGTAAAAAAAGAGTGTGATATTGGTGTTGCTTGATTTATCCGCTGAGGAGTCTGTTGGCTACATAGTAGACGAAGGAAGGTCCACCGAATTTTATTTCGCTAGTGACCGAAAACGATATCCGCCCAAGTTTGAGTACTTGACGGTGCGGTCAGAGGAATTCGTGGGGGATAAACTCGAACCAGTGGATGTTCTCGCTCAGGTACAACGTATTTCCACTCTTAGCCTCGCACTACGCAGGGATCTCGATATTGAGGCTATTCACCGTATCAAAGAGGCAGGCATAGACGATGTTAAAACATGGGGGGTAGCCAGAGTGCTTGGGTATATCTCTCCAGCAAGTAAAGGTGGGAAACCACGTGTTTTGCTTCCTCGCCGCGCCGTTATACCTGGTCAACCTATTTATGTGGCACCTGACCACTTTCTCAAAAGATTCTATGAATATCCAGCATCGGAAGCCCTCTACATAGGCAACCTCATCACCAGGCCCAAGGTGCCTGCACATATCACCATCAATGGGTTCAGGCGACACTTAGCCATCCTTGCACAGACAGGTGCGGGTAAGAGCTACCTAACAGGTGTTCTCATCGAGGAGCTAATGGCACACGGCGCTACAATTCTGATTGTTGATCCCCACGCAGATTATGTACTCCTAAACCAGACTGCAGATGGTGGGAAACATGAATTTTCCGACCGAGTCACTGTCTTTCAGAACCCCGAGAGCACTAGCCGATACAGTCAGAAAGACATCGGAAAGGTAGAATCCTATACCGTCAAACTCGCCGATGTTCCTTTTGATGAATTATGTAGTATCTGTGGCATCGGTAAAGGTTATACTAACATCCAAGATGCATTACAAAAAGCGCTAGACCGTCTCAAGAAACAAGGAATCGTCTACCTAGTTGAAGATATTGAAGACGCTCTAAAGAGTATCGTACAGGATGAGGAGTTAGAACGGAAAACTCGACAAAGTGCTCAATCGGCTATCAAATATGTTCGTAAACTCCGTAGACTTCGCGTCTTTTCACGCAGCGGCGTACCAATAGAAAATATCCTTCAACCTTGCCAAACCTCAGTAATCGATCTCTCAGGATTGGAAAGCCAAAGCACTGACTATATCGTCAGCCGCCTCCTAAACGACTCCTTCACTGCCGTTGCATCCAAATCCTTTGACTATCCAGTTTTTCTTGTAGTTGAAGAGGCTCACAATTTCATTCCTGCTGGTGAAGAGAGGAACCGCTCTCTCCCTGTAATTCGTCGCATTGCTGGTGAAGGCAGAAAGTTCGGGATCTTCCTGATTGTAATCAGCCAACGTCCTGGAAAAATTCATGCTGACACCCTAAGTCAATGCAATAGCCAGATAGTTCTCAAAATCACCAACCCATCAGACCAGACTGCCATAGCTAACTCCTCAGAAAGGCTTAGCGAAGAACTCACCAATGACCTCCCAGGCCTAAATGTGGGAGAAGCTGTTATCGTCGGTGAAGTCACACGGTCACCTGTAATGATTAAGGTAAGAACGCGCAGAACACGGGAAGGCGGGGCGGATATTGATGTTGTATCTCGTTTACGGAAGGCCCGTAAAGCTGCAGGAATTGATCGACAACTCGCAAAAGATCGTCGTCAACAGACAAGAATGAAAGGGAGATTCTCTGAGGTCTAGGTTCCTATGACTGTCAAAATCCTACATTTCTCCGATTCCCATCTTGACGTTCCAGCCACTAAGTTTGGCCCCCGCCGCTTTGAACGTAAGCAAGACTTTCTACAAACCTTTGATACAGTCGTTGAGTACGCATTAGAGAAACAGCCTGATATTCTTCTTCACACAGGCGATCTCTTCAACGGCATCAACCCACGAAATCCAGCACGAGCACATGTTATGACGGCGTTCCGTAAACTCCACTCTAAGGGAATCCGAATATTCATCATTTCAGGGAACCACGACGTACCTCGTGCGCGACAAACAGGCATTTCCCCACTTGTTGAATACGCTAATGCCGGCTTCATCACTCTCTTTGAAGACTGGGAGAAGATTGGGTCTGAAACGATAAACGTAGATGGGTTAGATGTGGAAATTTCTGGGAAATCGTATGATCCTACCATCCCGGCAAGTTCAACGGTCGATCCTCTTACTCAGGTCTCTATCCCTGGAAAGGGAGATATCAACATCCTCCTAGTACACTACAACGTTGAGGGATTTCGCGGGACCTTTCCCACTAGCCCGACAATTCGCTTGAAATCCATTCCAAAGAACCTTACCTATCTTGCGGTTGGGCACATACACGAACACCAACAGCAGACGGTGGGCAATACCACTATCTGTATGCCGGGTAGCACCGAACACGTATCCTTTGCTGAGGAGAAACACAAGAAAGGCTTCGTCTGGCACGAAGCCAACGCGGAAGGTGTCCAACAATCAAAATTTATCTCCGTTAAGACCCGCCCCATGCGGACAATTCCAGTTACAATCCCTGCTGATGCTGACATCAATAACCTCCTCTTCAGGGAAATTAACAAGCTCCGAAACCCCCAACTCATTGTCCGTTTCTTGCTAAAGGGCGTAATGACCATCAAGTCCGCAGAGAAGTACCGTCGCTCGGAAGTAATCCGTAAAGGAATTGCTCAGTGTTTCTCAGTCGAAATTGTAGATAATCTCGAGTACATCAGCCCCGAACTCACAACCCCTGCAGGTGAACTCGCCCTTAAACCTCCCATCACAGAGTATCGCGACTACCTTACTGCAGCTATCGAACAAGAAAAGAATCCTGTGCGCAAGGCACAGCTACAAAAGGCGCTGGAACAGGGCATTGCGCTTCTTGAAGAAAAAGGAGGTTGGTAGATGGTCCTCCTACGCCGTTTAATCACCCGTGACTTCAAACACCTCGATGTTGACATAGACTTCCCTGAGGGCATTCTATCAATTGGAGGTCCCAATGAGTCAGGTAAGTCCTCTATCTTTGAAGCGATTCTCTATGCCTTCTTTGGCCGCACAAACAAAGCCCCACGCGGCGAAAAAGACCGGCTGATAAACTATGATGCCAGCGAACTGTTTGTACAGCTATTTTTTGAATTACAGGGCAAGCAATACCGTATCACTCGTCGTATCCACAGGAAACGGCCAACACTGGCTACACTCCATGAGGTTGCTCCAAATGGCCAAGCCACGCTTTTAGCTCGAAGCGTATCTGACCTAGATGAAGCTGTTTCGAAATTACTTGACGGCGTGGGTTTGAGCGATATGCTAGCCAGCAACGTAGTTCTCCAGAAAGATTTGGATCGACTCGCTAAACTCGACCCGACACAGCGCAGGAATGTTGTTAATGCTATGATGGGCCGGGAATGCTTCTCCAAGGCAGTCGACCATCTCAGCAAGGACTCTAGCCCCCTCCGACGGTCACTCGAACCAGAACGCCAACATTTAGAATCCTTGGGACAGCTTCTAGTCCAATACCAGCAGAACACCCAAGAGCTTCAAAGAAAGCAGAAGGAGCTTGTTCAACTCGATGAACAGCTCAAGGAGCTAAGCCGCACCTACGCCATTGTGAATAAACGTTACAAAGCGTTAAAGGCCTACAAAATTGCAAAGGACCAAAAAGATTCACTTCAACAATCCCTCACAAATAAAACGGAACTCCAAATACAAAATTCTAGAACACTAAAACGGCTTGCTAGCCTTGAACAAAAGCGGGATCGGCTTCTCTCTCAGCAAGAACGCCTAGCTCACATCGACTCCGACACTGTTGTCTTTGGAAGAATCAGCAAACAGGCGATTGAATTACAAGAAAAAATTAGCCTTCAGAAAGCCGCCCAAGACTCAGTACAGAGAACACAGAAACAACTTACGAAATTTGAACCTCTAAGAGATAAGCTCACTGAATATCAAAGTGTTAAAGAGCAGCGTATCGCTGCTGAGACACGTCAGCGTCGAATGGTTTCACCGCTTCTCTATGTTATATCCATAGGATTACTAGCAGCAGGGGTTGGAGTCATCTTCTTCAATATGGTCATTGGGTTAATTCTCGCACTTGCTTCAATTCCTTTCATCATCTTTCTCGTGAAAACCTCACTCAACTATCGTGGTCTAGAGCCCCGTATAACCGCTCTTCGACAACGTGAAGAGAAGTTACGTAAACACGCCGCCAAAGCTGAAACGTTAGTACAACTTGAAAGTCAGCTACAAGAGGATAAAGCTCGGTTAGATGTTCTCTCTAAAGAAATTAAGCGCCTCCTCAAGAGGATTCGAAAACAAATGCGCGCTCTATCTCCTGATTTGTTTGACTTGGACAAGCTCCCACCAGACGCTGAGCCTGCCAAGGTTCAAACTGCAATTAAGTCAATCGAAAAACGGCTCTTGAAACTTCGAACCACTCAGGAGAGCCAAAAGGAAGAACTTGATGACCTCAGAGAACAGCTTGCCTACCTTGAGCAACTAAAACAAGAACAAAAAGCATTAGCAGAAGATGTTGCCGCTCTTGAGACCAAACTTGCGGCTCATCAACTACCTAATCTCCCACCAGAAGTATCTCCCTACACTCCAGATAGTTATGCGGAGTTAGAATCTCAAGAACAAGAACTGGGTAGGGCCAAAGTCGGAAAGCAGACTGATAGACAGCATGTTGTAAGACGCATTGAGGAGCTAACCGCTCATATCGCAGAGCACTCGGATGCCCAAGAAGAATTCGAATCCAAACAGGAGGAGTTGGCTCAAAAAGAAGAAACGCTTAAAGTTGCTGACCTTACAATCAAGGCGCTTCGTGAGGTCGCTGAGCGGTCACGTGAGCGAGTGCGACCAAGTGTTGAGCATGCTATGGGTCCTATCTTGGCTACTATCACTGGCGGGAAATACCGGTTTCCTAAACTAAGCGAAGATTACAGCCTGAAGGTCTATTCGGGAATGGCTGGCGAGCATGTCAGAGCGGATTTGTATAGTGGGGGTACAGAAGACCAGTTTCTCCTCGCCCTTAGATTGAGCTTTGCCATTACGCTATTAGGCGGTCGTGGAACCGCACCTCAATTCCTATTCCTCGATGAGCCTTTCGCTGGTTCAGACGGTTCCCGACGAAACAACATCATCCGTTTACTCCAAGATGAACTCACAAAGGTCTTTAGACAGATAATCGTAGTCAGCCACCTGCAAACCGTTCTTTCCGCCTCAGAGCATCATTATCGCATGGTAAACGGGCGATTATTCCCATCGGAGTGAAATGTCAAAGAGGTATTGAAAGGTAAGCCTCTTCCCCTTGAAGAGTAAAACCGACTGCTTCAAGGAGCCTTTGATGAGATGGAAAGGAATATGCATTCAATTGGCTAACACCGATTCTTCTGCTCAGCTTTTCAGTAACCCTAAGCGCTGTGGCTAAGAAATCTGAGGCATCCTGAGGTGAATGCCAGAGTCGCACGAAGTTGTGGGCAACGGTTACCGCTTCTGTTTCTTTCTGTCGAAGCAACCACAGTTTTGGTGATGGCTTATCTAAATCCATCAGCTCGTAGAGCTTACCCATATGGCGGAGATAGGCCCATGTATAGGAGGGTGTATAGTTGTTCCCAAATACAAGTTTGAAACCTAAAGGTGGCCGGGGGCGCTGTTTCCATTCCAAGGGAAGCATTTGCACATCATCAATACGCATAGACGCGGTCTCATTTCCGAGTTCTTTAGAGAAGAAGAGAAGCCTATTCATTTTTTGAAAATTTAGGGATTTGTAGAAGCTGTAGGAGTCTTGGTCTTGAGAGGATACAGTCACGTACTGGCATCCCAGATTCGTTGCAAGCTCTCGAGCATGCTTCACAAGGAGGGTGCCTACACCCTTTCGTTGCCAGGCTGGATCAACAACCATCCAAACGATATGCGCGCGGCCTCTCTCTGGCGACCCCATGTCGTATACCACCTCTAGTTCACCTATGATTTCTCCCTTTTGGCGCGCAACAAGAACCGTTCCCCCAGCTTCTTCTAATATCCTGAGGTGCAGCGATAAGAGGTTAAAATCCAGCCACGGACCACCATGCCTCCACCTCTCCCATGTCGAGAGTTCCTTCCAGGTTGAGGGTGCGCCCCGTGTCCCATCTTTTGTGTAGTGGTGCCACTCTGCTATCTCCCTGCAGTTTAGCGAGACTAATGCTTCAATGTCAGTTTCTGGGTTGACCGCTTCAATGGTTGGACCTGTCATATTTCATCGTGAATGCTACCAATCGAAATAAGCCTTTCACTATCTTAGGGTTAATCCGATAAGTAAATAGAGTCTAAACATTCCGATAACATGCTAGTAGTTTGAATTAATGGAGTTTGAGACATGGCGTCATCGAAGACGATTCTTAGCCGCTGGCGGAAAGCCTTCCCTCTGGCAGGGTTTGAGCCAGCATTGAATGAGCCTAGCAAAGACGACCAACGTTTAGCTGAGCAATTCGCCCCTCTCATCTATGCTGATTCGAAACTCGTTGAGGAAGAAAAAGAAGATCTTGCACGGAACCTTGGTATCGACTCTCCGAGTGGCGGGTTCAGCGCAATACGCGATAGGTTACGCAGGCGTGATATAGGTGGAGTAACTGACGCACTTCACCTCTTCCGGGTAGGGCGGTTCCCCGATGATATGACTGGTGCGCGTATCGGCATCCTCGGTGTTGACTTGCCAGAGAGCAAGTTCCCTTGGGACAATGAAATGCGTAAGATGTTGAAGCAAATCAGCGAACGGTTACGTAATGAATACGCAGAGAAATACTTCAATCATGTTCGAAGGCTCTTTGACACCATTTTCCCCTCAAAGTCTACACCCACATGTGTCATCAAGTATAGGGTTTGTAGGGATCCAGCTAACACGGATATCTATTGTATCCAATACTTTGCCTACTGGCCAATCCAATTATTCCCACGGCACTGGTACGATTATGAGCCTTTCTATGTGATAGTCCGGAAAGAAGGTAGAAGGTACACACCATTATTGATTACATATAATGCGGACTTTGGTGTAAGACCTCTCGTCTCTGGTAAGCGCCCAGGTCATATAATCCGAACGTTTATCAATTGGGATTCAAAGGACATCCAGATCAGTCCCGGCGACTTCGATTCCATGGCTAGTTATATGACAAAGGCATACGGAGGGCGGTATCATTATCAGTCCATGCCCAGCGATAAACGCAAGTCTCATACCGATGTTCTCTTTGGTTCTCGAGACCGGCCTGCACTCCATATCCCCAAGAAGTGGCACTCCTTTGACCTGTGTTCACCCGACGTGCTTCACCGCAATCCACCTCTCTCTTGTGAACTTCATCCTCTGAAGTCACAGGACTTGCTTCATATCGGATGGGAGGTCCTTAATCCCTTCCAAGCACCTTTCCTTTATCCCACCAGAGGTAAGGATAACGCGCTCATGCATTTTCCGCTGAACGCTGCAACTCTTTGGCATGGTCCAACTTATCATCGATGGAATGATTACGCTCTCTTTGAGATGCACGTTAAACAGGAACGTCCATCGAAGACGGTCTCTAACATCTACTCATATCAAGTCGGGCTCCTAATTAATCTCTTCTCAGAACTCTCAGGTGAGAGTATGGGAATTAGTGTTTGGCCATTAATAGAAGCGCGTGAAAGAGAACTCGAAGACACTCTTTCCCTAATTCGAGGTCTAAAAAGCGATTAACGCAATCCGTCATGCTTAAAACCAATACCAGCTGTGAAAGGTGAAATACTATTGCGTTAATTGGGTGGTCTACATGGTTTTTGAGAAAGTGAGAGCTACTGAGCAACCAGCAGCAATGCCTAGCCGCGGAAATCAGCCCCTCTTCTGGGCACTTCTCATCACAATTACACTAATTTGTGCTGCTTTGGGATTCTTTAATCCTCCTCCTTACAATCAAATTCTTTGGGTCTTGGCGGGCATTGCATTCATCTTATTCCTAGTACTTCTACGTCGAAACTATCGAGGTATCCCACGTATCGAGGCAACCGAGGTACGTAGACTCATTGCATGTGATGCATGTAATGTAGAGTCGGAAGGACCATTCGAAAAGGGTGACTATGTCTTTAGAGAAGTTGGGGAGTGTCCACGTTGTGGTGGACAGCTCTACGTTAAAGCTCTCTATGGCGTCGACGAGAAGACGCCGCTTAAGCGCCAACAGCCCACTAGCAGTCAATCTTAACACGACTATTGATTCACTCGTTTATCACAAGGAGGGCTATTCTATTCATAGCGGAGGGCTTGAACTGGGTCAAGCTTTGCAGCCTTACGAGCCGGGTAAAAAGCGAAGATCATGCTAATCACTACAGCGAAGGCGAGTGCGAATAGAATCGTATCCACTCCCAGATGTGGTTGTAGGTAGAATTCACTTCCAAAGATATACTCTAACCCAAGGGCCGAAATCAACCTAGGGGCTAATTGACCAAGGGCGTAGGCCAAGCCATATCCCAATCCTATTCCGATGAGGCCTCCAATAAATCCAAGTAGCGCAGCCTCTGCTAAGAATTGAAAGAGGACAGTACGGTTCCGAGCTCCCAGAGCCTTCATAACACCGATTTCACGGGTGCGTTCCAATACAGAGACCAGCATGATATTCAATATGGACACACCTGCTACTAGCAAGGCAATTGAGGCAATCGCCAACAGGAACAGATTGATTACTTGAAAGAGGCTATCTAATGTTTCAATGACTTCGCTTGGTACAAGAACCAATACATTGTCGAAGTAGTAGTCACGGATTTCTTCTGCTATTGCATCAGCTTGATTGGGATTCTCGATTTTTACAACTATGGAATCAATAAATTCGTAATTGTGAATCTCTATACAAGTGTCTAATGGAATGAAGAGGCTGCGGTCGATTGTTACGGCGCCAGAATATCCAACTTCTTCAAGGATTCCCGAAATCGTGAAAGTGTAGTTAGCGAATTCAAAACCACCCGTAGCATTCCGGACAAGAATCTCTGCTTTAACCACATCGCCTGCATGGACAAAGGATTCACTTAAACTGCCTAGAATCGCCGAATTGTTCTCCACAGGGTCAGGCATGCCACCTTCAACGAAGTTTAGACGATGACCGTAAATCTGTTGTAGCTCCGAGAAGTTTGCACCCATTATTCTGGTTTCAATGAATTCGGAATCGTCATCAATTTGATAAACAACTGCACCTCTGACCTGAAGTGGCATGGTTTCCTGGACGCCCTCCATTTCTTCGATATCATTTGCTTCGTTTATAGTTAAAAAATCTAAGCCCCATGAAGTAAACAAATCACTAGCCGGAAGTACAGTAATGATGTCTGGTTCGAATCCCTCTAATAACCTGGTACTAACTTCTTCGCGAAATCCAGTACCTAACGCCGAAATCGAAACTGTTGCCATAATACCGATGATAATCCCTAATGCTGTCAAACTGGTGCGGAATTTTCGGCGGCTCATATTTGTCCAAGCTAGTCCTAAAACTCGTCTCGCTTTCATGTTTCTCACTATCCTCTTTTTCCTGCCCTCTCGCTGATGAATTGTCCGTCCCTCATTTCGATGACCCGATCTGCAACAGCAGTTAACCTCTGGTCATGGCATACAACAATGACAGTTTGTTCCTGTTTTTCATTGACCTCTCGTAGTAATCGAATAATATCTGCACCCGTAGCGGTATCTAAGTTTCCAGTCGGTTCATCAGCTAACACAATTTTCGGCTGATTTGCTAGGGCCCGGGCGATGGCAACGCGCTGTTGCTCTCCACCACTCAGCTCAGTAGGACGGTGATCACACCTATCAGAGAGACCAACTAGTGCAAGAAGCTCTGAACTCCTTTCATGCGCCTCCCTAACAGGCGCGTCTGCTAGGAAAAGGGGAAGTTCCACGTTGGCTTGTGCTGTTAATTGTGGCATGAGGTTAAAGAATTGGAAAACAAAACCAACTTTATGAAGCCGCACATCTGCAAGTTGGTTGTCGTTGAGTTCCGACAAGTCCTCCCCCTCGATGAAGACTCGTCCTTCTGTTGGTCGGTCTAGACCACCAAGTAGATGCAATAATGTTGATTTGCCACTACCAGAAACGCCGAGAATTACTACAAACTCACCATGTACAACTTGTAGGTCAACACCACGTAAAGCGCCTACTTCTACGCTACCCATTTCGTAGATGCGGTGAAGATTTTCGGCTTCTAAGATAAATTCGCTAGACACTATTCTCACTTCATGCATCTGACTGTAAGTTCTCTCAGATACCTCCGTATCTTTTTAAAGGTGATTCCGCTTCGATTTTCTTAGTCATCGCCAAAGATGAGGTAATTTCTGATGTCTGAGAACATGGAATCGAAACCAAAGGTTGAGGAACAAAGTGTCACGTTTACTTGCGGTGATTTCCAACTGGAGGGAATTCTTCAACTTGTTGGCAAGGCCGGACAACCCGGCATAGTCTTCTGCCATCCACATCCCCTCTATGGAGGTTCTATGGATGATGAGCGCGGACGCGCAATTGTCGAGGCTGCTGGGGACCTTGGTTATAATGTTCTCCGTTTTAACTTCCGTGGGGTCGGCCGCAGCCAAGGTACATATAACAACGGTGTTGGGGAGGTCCAGGATGCAATCGCAGCAATCGGGTTCCTACGTCAGCATCCCCACATTGATAGTTCTCGTGTGATACTAATTGGTTACAGCTTTGGAGGAAGCATCGCCCTTGCCGCAGCATTTCATACTAGTCCAGCAGCCCTAGTCACTCTAAGTGCTCCAATCCGGCTTGATAACACTGATCCGACTCTTGTTACTGAAGCCCTCCGCTACATCAGTTGTCCCACATATATCATACATGGAAGTGATGATACGACAGTTCCTTTAGCAGAGGCAGAAGCCATTCACGCCCAACTGCAAATACGTAAGAAGTTCATCCGGATAATCAAGGGAGCTGATCATTTCTACCAAAATCACATGGATGAAGTATGTCACAAAATATTCGCATTTCTTGTTGACAATACCTGATTTCCAAGCAAGAGTATCACATTCCCGCTGATTTATGTAATTTGCACGTAAAGTCGAACAATAATCCTTATTAGTAAAGGGTTCTGGCTATGGTCAAAGCATCAAGGCGAGGATCAAACCGTGGTCAAAGTATATGGTCGTCCAGCAGAGGAAGTGACGAATCTTCTGCGCCAATCTAAGGTAACGATTGATGTCGTGGGCATTGGCAATATGGGGCTTCCTGTAGCTGTATCCTTTGCCAAAGAGGGAGCAAAGGTAATCGGGGTCCGTACAAGACAGGATGTTGTTGACCGAATTAACCAAGGTGAATGCCCCTTCATCGGCGAACCTCAAATACCAGAACTACTTCAAAAAATGGTTAAAGCTGGGAAACTCCGGGCGACGACCGACGGTGTAGAGGCTGCACGTGAATCTGATGTGGTCATTATACTAGTCCCTCTTCTCGTAGATGAATTGGGCAAAGAAGATTATAGCATAATTCGCAGTGCTGCAAGACAAGTTGGGAAAGGATTAGAAAAGGGTCATCTTGTAATCACTTCCACAACAATGCCGCCTGGTGCGACCGAAAAAATAGTACGACCAATTCTAGAGGAGGAGAGTGGTCTTGTGGCTGGGAAGGACTTTGGGTTAGCTCATAGCCCAGAAAGGTTGATGGTTGGTCGTGTGGTTCGTAACCTCTACAGGTTTCCAAAGGTTGTAGGTGGTCTTGATAAGGCTAGCTGTGAAGCTGCAGCGGGTGTATATGGGGTGTTTGGTGAGGTTCTACAAACATCCTCACTACTAGCAGCTGAATTGGCCAAAGTATTCGAAGGTACTTTTCGCGACGTTAACATTGCCTATGCAAATTTCTTGGCAAAGCTTTGCGAACCCTTGGGAGTAGATGCATGGGAGGTCATACACGCCGCAAACAAGGATACCGGAGAGCATTGCATGATTCATCGCCCAAGCAGCGGAGTAGGGGGACACTGCATACCAGTGTATCCGTGGTTTCTCATTAACAAGGCGAAAGAACTTGGAGTTGACGCAACTCTTCTTCGTCAAGCTAGACATATCAACGATACCATGCCCCAACACACGGTAGACCTTGTCATTCGATGCCTGAATGCTCAAGGAAAACCTGTGAAGGGCTCCCGCATTGGTCTTCTCGGTCTATCCTTCCGTTCTGATGTAAAGGAAACTCGGTTTGCGTCTAGTCTAATAATTAGGGAAATTCTCAGTGAATATCAACCAGAAGCAATCCTAGCCCATGATCCTCATTTCTCTAAGGACGAAATTCGTAAACTAGGTTTCACTCCAGCCACTCTCGCTGAAATACTAGATGCTGAATGTGTAATTCTCATAGCCGCACACAAAACCTATCGCGAATCCTTAGCTAAACTGAAAAAGATAAAGAATCGCCTTGTGGATACCACGAATCTGCTCTCAGATGCTCTATGGAAAGTAGGAAAGATACAACTGTAACAGCTTTTCCTGTGTCAATGCGGAACAGGGTACGATTTCTCTATATTTTACCAGTTGATGCAGACATTTTTCGCTAAAGATACATAAATAGTTGTGCTTTTTAAGAAAAAACTGATGTTTCTATTGCTATTGTGGCGGTGCTATAAAAAGCCATGAAGCACACCTTTCTAGTGAGGTTATAATACCTTTGACATATGAAGTCGAAGATGCTCCAAATGGAGCTATCACAAAGCACGCAAATGTCGCAAAGTGCCCCGATTGCAGTTCGCAAGATATTGTCCATGACCCGCAACGAGGAGAACTCATCTGCTCGGGTTGTGGAGTTGTGCTCTCTGAAAGTCTAATTGATCATCGTCCAGGAATGCGTGCTTTCACCCCAGAAGAAAAAGCGCGGAGAACCTCTAATGGGCTTCCTCTGACTCAGATGCTACCTGATTTCGGTCTCTCTACTACTGTGTCTCACAGAGTGAATGGGTCTGGTATATCTGCTGAACGCCATAGTCGACTAGAACGTATTATGCGATGGAATTCTCGTTCGTCTTGGCGACGGCGAAACTTCACCATCGCATTTACTGAAGTCAGGCGGCTTGCAGAAAAGCTTAGTCTCCCAGGTCACATCCGGGAAACCTCTGCAATTTACTACAGGAAAGCCTACAAAAACGACCTTCTCCGTGGCCACAGCATCAAAGCAATGGTCGCTGCTTGTATATTTGCAGCCTGTAAGACCTGTGGCTTCCCAGTTACCTTAGATAGTGTTCTGAACTCGTCAGAAGAGGAGGAACGAGTTATCAAACGATGCTATGTTCTCCTTGTAAAGACGCTTGATTTGAAGCCGAAAAGACAAAATCTCGCAGAGATTGTACCCCGCTTTACTAGCATCCTAGGGCTTTCCATTCAAGTCGAACAAAAGGCAAAGAAAATCCTTGCCATAGCAGCAGAGAAACTCCGATTATCAGGAAAAGATCCAAAGGGATATGTTGCAGCAGCCATCTATCTCGCAGCGAAACTTCTTGGAGAACAACGCTCACAACAAACTGTTGCATCAGCTCTCGGTATTACCGAAGTGACCTTACGATCTCGCTTCAGGGAAATCGCCAAATTTGTAGAAAGCCACTAGTACAAGTCGATTACTCTACTCTTGGAGCAAGCCTTATAGGCGTCTTGAAGACTCCGATGACACCATAAGCCATGTTTTGGCTGGTGATGAATTGGAGCCTTCAGAGTCATCGTTGTCTCAGCTAGATAATCTTCTCAATCCAAAATCAGTAGCAGTGATTGGTGCTTCAGACAAGACTGGCAGAATCGGGTTTGTAGTTGTAAACAGTTTGATTCAAGGAGGTTTCTCTGGACCAATTTATCCAGTGAATCCTCGCCTAACTCGCTTGCTAGATATACCAGCTTTTCCATCTATCGGATCTGTTCCTGGTGAAGTAGACTTAGCAATAATTGTACTTCGAAAGGAGCTTGTATTGAAGGCTATGGAGGATTGTGGGCGAAAGGGTGTCCGGGCAGTAATAGTGATGAGTTCGGGCTTTAGTGAACTAGGAGATGACGAGGCTGAAGAGGCGCTGACTTCCAAAGCTCGACAATATGGAATGCGATTCTTGGGACCAAATTGTGCTGGGTATGCAGCACCTTGGGAAAGTGTTTACGCTAGCTTCGAAAACCGAGTACAAACAGGAAATCTCGGTTTCATATCGCAGAGTGGAGCAATGTGTGCAGTATTTCTAGCCCTTGCACGTGCTGAAGGTTTAGGTCTGAGTATATTCGTCAGCTACGGTAACGCCGCTGATGTTGGCCCAGATGAATTACTCAAATATCTCAGCAAGCACGAGCCCAGCCACCTAATTGTTGGTTATCTTGAGGGGCTTGTTCAGCGTCAGGCTCGAAAGTTCCTCTCTGCAGCTCGATCAATTACTCCTCACAAACCAGTTCTAGTACTAAAGCCTGGAACCACTGGAGCCGGAACTCGTGCGATAGCTAGTCATACGGGGGCTTTAGCAGGCGAACAAGCAATTTATTCTGGGGCGTTTCGTCAAGCTGGTATCCTTCAAGCAAACACATTGTACGAGTTCATTGACGCATGTAAGACGTTGACTACACTACCTTTACCTTCTGGCAACAGAGTAGCTATCATGACAAATAGTGGGGGACCAGGCGTACTAGCTGTTGATGCATGTGCTCGCGTTGGGCTATCAGTTCCACGCTTTGAATCTAGCTTCATGCAACATCTCAATGAAATCCTACCGCCCTCCTGTTCAGTAGATAATCCAGTAGATGTTGGACCTGAAGGCAATGAAGGAACCTATCAGCAGATTGTACAGCTGCTTCTTGCCAATAATGAAGTCGACATTGTGCTTGTAGTCTGTGTTCCTCCGGCCTTTAGTGACATCCGAGCAATCACAAAGGCAGTAATAGCAGCAAAAAGAACATGTACCTCAAAGCCCCTTGTCACCTGCTGGATGGCAGGGGATATTGTAGCGGAGAGCTTACCACTGCTTGAGAGAGCAACGATTCCCAACTTTCCCACACCGCAACGTGCAGCTACAGCTCTATCCTTCCTAGTTCGGCGAGCAAGATGGCTCAGTAACCTACCTAAAACCGAATCGTAGACAATTGAGTGGTATTTGAGAAGCCCACAAGACTAAAGAAGTGTATAACAGTCGAAAAAATGGAGAGATGTTGCCATGCGCGTGGCTGTACTAGATCCAAAATCCTGTAACCCACCAAAATGTACTAAAGAGTGCCGCCGCTTTTGCCCGGCTGTTCGAATGGGAGAAGATGCAGTGGTCTTTGAGAAAGAGGACAGCCAACCACGTATTGTTGAGATACTGTGCTCAGGTTGTGGTATATGCACGCGTAAATGTCCCTTTAAGGCAATCAGCATTGTAAATATTGCAGACGAACTGGAGAAGGATACCTCGCATCGTTACGGACCCAATAGCTTTCAATTATTCAGGCTGCCAATTCCAGCTCCAGGTGCAGTAACTGGACTTGTTGGTGCCAATGGCACGGGCAAATCTACTGCCCTCAAAATACTCGCCTTACAGTTGAAGCCAAATCTAGGAGAGTTCGAGCAGCCTCCAGAATGGCCAGAAATTATACGTTATTACCGTGGCTCAGGTCTTCAGCCTTACTTCGAGAAGGCAGCCCGAGGTGAACTGAAGATAGCCTATAAACCCCAGACTATCTCAGCAATTCCAGAAACCTACAAGGGTACGGTGGAACAACTACTCGCCGCTACTGATGAAAGGGAAATCCTTCCAGAGATTGTGAAGCAGTTAGAGCTGAAAGGTGTGCTGCAGCGAGATATCAAAGTCCTCAGCGGAGGCGAGCTTCAACGTGTAGCTATCGCTGCTGTTATGACTCGTGATGCGGACGTCTATCTAATTGATGAACCCACCTCATATCTAGACGTTTATCAAAGAGTCAGAACAGCAAGGGCCATACGCTCCTTGGCAGCCGAAGGAAAGACCGTTATCAGCGTAGTTCACGACTTAGCTGTAGCCGATTATATATCCGATTACGTCTGTATATTCTATGGAAAGGCCGGGACTTACGGTATCGTATCACACCCGCATGGAGTTCGCGAAGGCATCAACATATACCTTAATGGATACCTACCGGACAGCAACGTTCGATTCCGCGAAGAGGAAATACGCTTCTCGACACGACCGCCAACAGCAGAGTATTGGGATTCTGTGGAAGTCCTTCTAGAATATGAGGCGATGACTAAAAGTTTTGAAGACTTCAAACTTATCGTTGAACCAGGTCAAATACACCGAGGCGAAGTAATTGGAATCCTAGGCGCAAATGGCATTGGAAAGACAACCTTCGTTAGGCTACTAGCAAAGGAGGTTGAACCTGACATTGGTGCCTTACCAGAAACCGAAATCAAAGTCAGCTACAAACCCCAATACATCAAGGCAGAAGAGGACATCACTGTGATTGAAGGACTCCAAGCTGCAGGTGGAGCCGTAGTACTCACAAGCGTCTTCAAATCGGATGTATTACGCCCTCTGGAACTAACGGAAATGGAGGATCGCCTACTCACCGAACTTAGCGGCGGCGAACTCCAACGTGTAGCAATCGCAGCTTGCCTTGCCAGAAAAGCTGACCTCTATCTTATTGATGAGCCCTCAGCGTTTCTAGATATTGAGCAGCGTCTCGCCACAGCAAAAGTCATACGTCATCTCGTTCATGAACAGGGCAAAGCCGCCCTAGTAGTAGAACATGATATGGTCTCAATTTCTGCATTCGCAGATACAATAGCAGTCTTTAGTGGACAACCTGGGGTTGAGGGAATAAGCCACTCCCCAGTTGACATAAGAACTGGCATGAATTCCTTTCTAAAAGAGATGAACGTGACCTTCCGTCGCGATCACGCCACTGGAAGGCCAAGAGTCAACAAACAAGACAGCAGACTAGATAGAGAACAGAAACAACGGGGAGAATACTACTACGTCGCATGAAGAGGAAAACGCTGATAATCGTTAGGCATCCATTCCAAAATCAATCAAATGTCACTTATTATACGGTAAGTGGTCCGAAGCGGCCTTTATGTGGTCTCAGGATTTTCACAATATTTCTTCCTTTCGTGACACCCAGGGATCGAGCGACAGGTTCACATTTTGTACGAAGCAGGTGTGCAGTTGGCTTAGGAACTGAAAACTCAGGTAAGGTCTCCCAATGTCCCATTCCCTTTGCCACAACAAGGTCAACTTCATCGAATCGACTAAGGAATTCCCTGGAACACCATTTAGGAATAACACCAACAGCGCCACCGCCAGTAGTAATTACCTCTGCAAATTCCTCCAATCGTGCAGCTGATGCATCTTCTAGGGTTGCGTCATTCAAAACCGGTGCGCCCTTCACAGCTACAGTGACTTTAATCCCTAGCTCAGATAATATCTTCAAAAGGGGGCGATCAAATACGACTTCACCAGCGTTATCAGTTAAGAAGAGAATTGACCCAGTATTTCGAAGCTTACGCCAAATTTGGTCGGTTTCATCAATTGCCATCTCCCCTTGAGCACAAGATACCATCCCATCAAGTGAATCCCAAGGTACCTCGTGACCTGAAACACCATATTCAATAACATTCCCTAGCGAGGCTGCAATGCATGCTCGTTGGAATCTGTTTTCTGGGGTCTTCGCGGCCTCGACGAAGTCTTCTAGCCTTGGAAGCAAACGTAACGCAGTTTCATTAGACTGACGCTTAAGTGCCGCATAGGGATCTGCGCAACCAGTCATTTTCTGCACTGTTTGGTCTCTTGCAGTTCCAATATAGGCAGGTATTTTCTCTACACCTTTACCCTTTGTCAGCGAATAGTGCATACCCTTCACTAACTCGGTCATCACGCGAAGCTGTAGTGCCCTATCTGTAGTTGCCAGTTGTGCTTCCTCTAAGCCACGGTGGAGAAGACAACTCACGCACTGACTATCCATTTGCACAATCTACAACCTCTGAAATGATTAGGAGAATCACAATCGAACCCCTAAAAACCTTTTAGTTTGACTATCCAAGATAAAAGCCGTTCACAGACAAAAAAAGGAAATGGCGGGCCCTCGGGGATTTGAACCCCGGATCTCTAATTCCGCAAACTAGCGCCTTAACCACTAGGCCAAGGGCCCGTATTTGTTGGTGTGCGATGAGTTTGAGTGGAACGCATTTAAAGGCTTTTCTTCAAGCCTTGAAAAATTCAGCAATTCCTAAAATCCTTACTCTTCAGTTAGCTGATGCGGCAAGATATCTGATATTATGCGAGCCAACGCAGGATTAACCCAGCTATTGTCTCGCAGTTATGCTTCCTGAGCCAGGATACCACGCCAGTTATCAATCTCGGAGAGCAATCCTTCTCGATGCTTATCGGAAATGTTTTGATTAATCTTATACTGCTCAAGAGTACGGATCCAACGCGCCCAGGGTCCCATAAGACGAGGATCGAATCCGACTAGTCTGTGAGACAACTCTCTCCTCTTGCGCATTGCCTGCAACACATCTACCGCTCTAGTCAGTCGTTCGATTTCACTGCGCATAGCGTCCACCTCATCTAGAATCGGGTTTGTTCCATATTGAGCTGAACGAACAGCTTGCTTCTCTAGTATCGCTTCAACTTGGGGGAGGGGCAATTGAGCAGCTCGAAGTGCCTCGTCACACATCCTTGAGGCTTTCTCGATTATTGCAGAAAGAACTACAATCTTATTTTGCGCAACAACATTTGGGGGCTGCTCCAAGGTAGATTTACAATCTGTAAGGAGGGTCTCCAAGACCTGTTTATGTGCTCTAACTTGCTTCTCAAATGACATCTATCGCTTAACCTTCCTGTGAAAAGACAGACTAGGTATAAGAAAATATAGTCAGGTTGGAGTAAAAATGTTTTCTCAGCCCCTAGACGAGAGGGGAATCTGTTCATTGAAGGCTTCTCAGGCTTAAACGGTGGTTAGCGGGACCTCATTGAGCAGTGTAAAGGTTTCATCTTTTTGGTGTACTATCATATCACATAGATATACACCACCCAATTTGGGGCGATGAAGACCTGTTTCAATACAAAATACCTGACCTGGGATAATTGGTGTGTCATTGTCGAAGTTAAACAAGGGCTGTTCTCTTGGTTGGAGTCCGATGCTGTGGCCCATGGTTCCAAAGAGGTTTTCAGCATAACCTTGCTCTTCTGCAACACTGTATACTAAGAGGGCAATGTCGCGACAGCTAATCCCTGGAGTCAATTGCTCAATTGCTACCTCTAAGCTGCTGCGCGCGCATTCAAAGAGGTGTTTTTGACTTTTGTTTGGTTTCCTGGTGATTACTGTGCGAGCCACATCAGAACAGTATTCTTGGTAAACAGCTGAAATTGCGATAACTACGAACTCGGAATCACGGATTTCACGGTTGCTTGCCCTAGCATAGGGGCATCTAGTATTCGGACCTGAAGCAATGACCGTGGGATAACCTGTTCCGGTGGCTCCTGCTTTTCGTAATGTATGCTCAACTTCAGCAGCCACTTCGATTTCAGTAATTCCTGGTTGAATCACTTCGATGGCTGTACGAACACCACACTCGGCAATTTTAAGGGATGCCTTTAGATGTTCGATCTCTGCTTCGTCCTTCGCCATACGAAGCTCTATCAGAATCGAAGAGATATCCTTGAAACCTGCTTCAGGGAAAAGGTGCTTCAGTTTCTCAAACCACCGTGCTGTAACGAAGTCAAGCTCGACACCTATGATTCGCGAAGTAAGGTTAAGACTTTCAACAACCTCTTTGATACAATTCTCTAAAGCAACCGATTCGGTGGCACTAGATGGGAGAGGATTGGACTGATAGGGTCGGATATTCTTAATCCAAGACGATTTAGCTAGCTCTAAATCGAGCTGTGGAACGATAAGCCAGGGAGCCCCATCCTTTGTCAGAATCAAAGCTGAGGGGCCAAGTCCTTCCGTTGGTTTGTGTCCCGTCAAATACCTAATGTTGAAGGGATTGAAGAGGAGAAAACCGTCAACCTCTTCACGGGTCATGGTACGCTTAACTCGATTCAGACGCATCGCAGAATCTCCATTCCATCAATTCCTAGAGGCATTAAAATTTCTATCTACCATGCTAGCTTCGTGCCTGAAGTCCTTAAATGAGTGACTCATCAAAGCTCGTACTTCAACCCCCTGGGCCCATGGCCAAGTGGTTACGGCGCCGGATTCCGGATATCCCGCGTTCAATTCGCGGTGGGACCGCCATCTTATTATCTATATCTCAGGGCGGGTTACTTTGCCTTAGGTTTTATACAGATGAGTTCTTGTTGGGGGGTTGAAAGGAATCGACAGCCGTTCTTAGTAACTACAATATTCTCTTCAAGGCTGACTTGCCCAAAATTCCTAGTCGTAACGTACAGTTCGAGTGTAAAGACATTACCCTTTTCAACGGTACCCATCGGGCTATCCCCGTAGCGGTCCCAGAGGGGGGCTAAGAGTGTGCCGCCATCGTGAACATTCCTTCCAACTTGATGACCTAGTGCATGTTGGTATTCGTCATAACCTCGATCTTGGATGAAGCTGCGGGCAACAGCGTCAACTTCGTGACCTTTTCTGCCAGCCTTGACGAATCGGGCGGCAGCTCTGATGGTGTCGCGGACAGTTTCAAAAGCGGTCTGAACCTCCTCAGGAATTCCCTTTTCTTCACCAAAAAAGAACATTCGCTGAATGTCAGAGCAGAATCCTTGATAGGCGACACCAAAATCGAAATGTAAAAGGTGCCCTACCTTTGTTTTATTCTCGGTGGGTCCTGCGTGTCCGAACTGCTTATCTGGGCCAGCATCAACTGCAGGGTTCCTCTCAGCTTCCCAAGCTGAGGTGACACCGTATTCCCTCATTCTCTCGTGGAAGAATCTGTGTATCTGTTGTTCTGTAAACCCCACTCGTAAATACTCTGCAGCATCAGTGAAGATTTGCTCAGTTATTTCAATAGCTTTCTGAATGCGAGAAATTTCAGTTGGGGTTTTACGTCCGCGGAGTCGACTGATAAGGGACTCTGCACTTACAAATCTCTCCAGAAAGGGGGTACCCTTGAGGTAATCTAGAAGTAGTTCATGCATCCCTACAGTGAGACCATCAGCTGCAACATCGTTTCGGCTGTAATTTAGAGCAATTTGACTAGGATTGATTCGGTCAAGCTCCATGCGGAGTTTTTCCCTGATACTTTGAGTATAAGGAATCACCTGGTCGAAGAGTCTAAGATCTTCTATTCCATCGGAATCAAAATTACCAACGATAGCAATTTTTTCGCCGCTCTTTGTGAAGATGAGGGCTGACTGCCAAACAAGGTCGCTACCAAGAACTAACTTGAGAACCGGATCTGCCATCTGAGCCGTCTCTCGAACCCAAATCATCCAAACATCTAGGTCTAATTCTTGGAGTATTTCACATGTTTGTTTACATTTTTGCCGTTCCAATTGTCGTGTCATTCTAAACAATCCTGCTTAGGTGTCGATGGAAACTTTTATCCTTTGGGGCGCAGGGAACTGAAAGTTAACACGCAAATACAGTTGGCGCATGCAATGGCAAAATATTTGGTTATCGACTCACAAGGTAGAGAGCATCCCCTCGACTTAGATAATATTGACAGTTGTGAACCTTTAGTGGGTGAATTACGCACATTCGTCGAAGTCGAGGAGCTAGGTCGAGGTGCTCGGGGGGAGCCTCCCCATATTAAGGTGATGCGTCAGCTAGAGCTAATAGACTACGAGCCCGCATCAGATGTTGGGCACTTTCGGTTCTACCCCAAAGGTGCCTTGGTCAAAGAGCTGCTAGAGGAGTTTTGCCACCAAGTAGCGGTAGATTTGATTGGCGCTATGCGAATCGAGACGCCACTGATGTATCGGCTCAGTCAAAAGGATATCGCTGAGCAAGCCGCGAAATTCCTCGAAAAGGACTACAGGATTAAACTAAGTAAAGACAAAGAACTCCTCCTCAGGTTTGCTGGTGACTTTGGTCTATTCTCTATCATGAAGAATGTGCAGATGTCCCATCGCCAGCTTCCTATTCGCGTTTTCGAATTATCCCCCTCCTTCCGGCTAGAGAAACGAGGAGAGTGTGTAGGGCTTCGCCGACTCCGCGCCTTCACAATGCCAGATATCCACTGCTTCTGTCGCGACTATGAACAGGGGAAGGAGGAGTTTGCCATGATAACGGAACACTATGACAAGCTAGTTCGGGCCTTGGGCATCGACTATGTTCTCGTGTTTCGTATAGTAGAGGAATATTACGAACAAACGAAAGATTTGCTTTTCCTACTAGCCAAGAATCTTAAGCGCCCAATATTAATCGAGTTCCTCCCTGAGATGGCACATTATTGGAATGTGAAAAACGAATTCCAGTTTGTAGATGCTGCTGAGGGAACTGGTCAACTTAGTACAGTTCAACTTGATGTTACCGACGCTGAAAGATACGGAATTACCTATATCAACGAGGGAGGTGAAGAAACTGGGTGCATAATAGTGCACACTAGTATTAGCAGCATTGAACGGCTTATTTACGGGCTCCTAGAAAGCGCTGTAAAGCGTCAACAGGAGGGGCAACTGCCTTCACTTCCAACTTGGCTTTCTCCAGTACAAGTTACTGTGATTCCTGTAACTGAAAAACATCAGAAATATGCAGAAGGAGTGGTCTCGAAGTTACGTAACAAACATGTACGCGCTGTGCTTGATGACAGGGGTAAGACGGTTGGCTGGAAGATTCGTAACGCTGGTAAGCATTGGATACCTTTCGTTGCTGTAATTGGTGACAAAGAGTTGAAGGACAAGACCTTGGCTGTAACCATTAGGGAAAAATCAACGTTAAAACAACCTAAAACTGAGGCTATGAAGATGTCTTTATTAGTGAAACTAGTTCACTCAGCTTGTGACGGTAAACCGTTTCAACAATTATCAATGCCAGTACGAATGTCTCTCTGGCCGATCTTCATATGACAGACGTTCTAGGAGTCAACTCTACTTGCCCGAAGATGCTTGTTTTCGAATCATCTTTGCTATGAAGAATCCCTCAGTCTCATTTCGGTGAGGGAATAGGCGTTGGCAATTCGTGAGCCCCTCAAAGGCTGGACTTCCAATCCAGGGCTCAGTCGGTACAGTCTCAAACTCTGGGTTGTTCGCAAGGAATTTCCTGATTACATCTTCATTCTCTTCTTTGGTTATAGAGCAGGTAGAGTAAACTATGTGTCCATCAGATGCGACGAGTTTACTACCTTGCTTAAATAGTGCGAGCTGAATCTTGCTCATTCTTGAAACGATTTCAAGGGTAAGACCCCATTTGACTTCTGGTCGAGTTTGTAATACTCCAGTACTGCTGCAGGGGGGATCGACCAATACACAATCAGCACGGAATTCCTCTTTGAAGGGTAGGCTCATTCCATCAGCAAGGATAATATGTGTATTCCGCACGCTTTGCCTAGTCAGGACTTTCTCAAACTCGCGTAAGCGCAGCGTTGACCAATCCAAAGAAATGATATTTCCCTTATTTCCCATCAGTTGAGCTAGATGGGATGTTTTACTTCCAGGGGCTGCACAGAGATCTACAAGAATAGTCTGTGGAAATGGATTTACTACGCGCCCCACAATTACACTAGCCAAATTCTGTAAGTAAATGGCACTTCGCTGGTATGTCGAAGTCTTTGTGACAGGTCTGCTCCCTTTCTTAAGCCTGAATATTTCTGGAATTTTTGGGATAGATAAACATTCAAAGCCCTCCTTTTCCAGTTCCTGTTTCACTTCAGCAATCGAACCAATCAATGTATTAACCCGAACATACACTGGAGGATTTTCAAGTCCTGAGGAAAGGAATGCATGTGCTTCTTCCTTTCCCAACAGGCGCTCTGTATACTCTACCAACCACTCAGGAACACTGAATTTCAGAGCCGTGCTCTGTGTTTCTGGCAGTGACCTGAGTAACTTTTCAAAGTCAAAGAGCTGTACTTTTCGGAGTACTGCATTTATGAAACCACCCAACTTCCTGCTTCTTCGACGCTTGATAATCGTCACGGCTTCATTTGTAGCTAGTGCTGCTACGCCTTTACCAGAAAATATCAGATAAGTGGCAACTCTAAGCAGATTTCGAGTGAAAACATCTAGATTCAATAACTTACTTCTACTAAGCACTTGGTCGAGAACCCAATCGATAGTATTTAGGCGCCGCATTGTTTCGAAGACAAGTGAATGAATCGCCGTACGAACTTTCCAGTCAGTAATATCCTGATTTTTTGAGAATCGATTAAGTGCCTTTCGGAGAGAGAGATACTCCTCCTCCCAGAGAACAAGTACATCTGCTGCGGCTTCCTCACGACTCAAAGACGCTACCAAATAAGACACATCTACTCGAAATTCCTATCGTACAATACAAGAAATTATCTAGACTCCTATGTATTCGATGATTCTAGCCACAAACAAAAGGATTTTTGATACCCCATTCATATCTCTCGACCACAAAAATCTAAAGTGGATATTTCCCTTCTCTTAACTAATGTTCTTAAGGAGTGTTTCTATTTGACAACTCTTTGGTCCATACTTGCCACTCTCTCTAAACTGGCCCCAGATACCTTTAGACCACCAGGTGATGCCTACGGAATCCAGTGTGGTGTTGGGGATGAAGCCGGACAGAAACGACTTAAGATTTCAGCGGCAGCTGTGTGTCTGGACGTAACAATTCCAGTAATTATCAAAGCTGGTGAATTAGGTGCAACTCTCCTTATTGCTCATCGGTCTCCTATTAATCAACCAATAGCAAAACTAACAGGATACCCGTATCTTCTGTTTCAACAAATAGTAAAAAGAAAAGTCAATATTAGCGCACTTCACTACAGTTGGGCAGCTGTAGAAGGGGGGCTAAATGACACGCTGGCAGAGGTTTTAGGCTTCAATGTTTCAGGTATCTTTGAAACTGAAATCAATGGGAAAATCATACCTTTGGGTCGTATCTGCCAAGTACCTAAAGAAACTACTCTAAAGGCTTTCAGTCAATATGTAGCAAAACGACTGGATGTGCCTGCCCTAACATATACTGGGAATCCAAATGATGAAGTCGAAAATCTTGTAATGGTTGCTGGAGATGGTTTAACTCCAGAGAGACTAAATAACGCTTGGGAAAAGGGATATGACACCTACCTAACAGGAATGCTGACACACGAGTTGGCTACACAAGCTAGACAGCTCAAAGTGAAAATCGTCGCAGTCCCACAGGCTGCTACTGAGGCTCCAGGGATGAGGCGCCTTACTCAAATCCTTCGTGTGAAGCACCCTAGAATTAACTTCACCTTCATCGAGCCTTTGATTCCATATTCGACTTTCATAACCTAGCATATGTTCTGTCAAATGAACACACTGAGATTAGTTAGTAATTGAGGAAAGTAAATGGCTTTACCACCAACTTTAATCATTGACTTAGGCAGCGGCTATTTGAAGTATGGTTATGTTGATCAGTCTTCACCGAGAGTTCTGCCTGCATGTTATGCAGCGCCTGAGGGTGAGGCGGAATCCTCCTCTTTACTCACCTTTGATCCTGGAAGGGAGGGGTGGGTCTTCCCTTTGGAAAATGGAATTGTAACCGACTGCAACAAAATCGCCCCACTCCTTGAACTTGTTTTTGATGAGATTGGAATGAAAGCGTCTCAGTTCGGTAAAACCGATTTCGAACTACTGGTCTTCGCCTCATGTGACGCTAAAAGGGTCGATGGAATTTGCAATGAACTTGAAGAAATTCTAGCATTTCGCAATGTGACCGCCTCACTGCAGCAAGTAACAACACTGATGGATCTCGACCGAGCTACAGGAATCATAGTTGACATCGGCTACTCAGTTTCCATCGTAGCACCAATCTTTCAAGGCTTTCTGCTCCATGATAGGGTTATGACCTCTGCAACTGGCTCCTTTTTTGTATCTGCTGTTCTCTCTCATCTGCTTCTGTTAATGGCTGAAGCCGAGCCTAAACCGGAAGCGATACTCTACGAAAAACTCTCCAAGAACTTAGACGCGATAGAGTTCATTAAGAGAAATTTGTGTCGAGTTGCTATTAAACCAGCAGAAAGAGAGACAATATCAAGCGGGATAAAATACCAGCAGGAAGGGTTAGATCTACCACTGGGTAAAATGGTATGGATGGCTCCTGAAGTCTTGTTTGACCCAGGTCTAATCGATATACGCGACATTGGAATCAGTAATTTGGTTTCTGAGGTCCTGCAGCGAGTAGATTTGTCAATGAGACCTGAATTAGCGCAGAACGTATTTTTAACTGGTGGAGGCTCGATTTTTCCTGGTCTTGGAGAGCGGTTTCATGCAGAATTAAGAGGGAAGTTTCCGAATCTTCCGATGAATGTCCATGTCCTCGATGACCCATTTGAACGCGTCTGGTCTAGTGCAGTTCATTTGGCGCGAATGAGGATTTAATAAACAACACAAGGGTCTCTGAGCCGCTGGCTCAACACAGAACCAGGCAGGTTCATTTGAGCTCTATCTAGACCCTAAACGCCTGGCTGAGGCGGGAGGTCGCAACCCCGGCTGGGGTGGTGCCCGCCTATGATGCAGGAACCAAACACCAACCTTGGTCCAGCGTCAGGATTGGATAAGATTTGGACAACGGTATAGATTAGCAACTGTTTTCAGGCAGAAAAAACTATTATATTGTGTGTTTGCGTTCTGTAATTATTAGTTCTTGGGGAATATAGCGTGTCAGTTGCTGCCAGCGTAAAAGAGATTGTTGAAAAAATTGGGCACCGCCTTGACTCATTATCTGAAGAAATGAAGGAACTCCGTGTGGCTGTGGAGAAGCTAGCTGAAGAATCTGAAAAAAGAATGAAAAAGGTCCTTGAGCAGGCTAATACGTTGATTCAGTTACTTCAGCAAGAGGTTTCAACCTTCGAAGAACAACGTCATCTACTAGAGTCACAAATCACAGCTGAACTGGATAGAGTGAAAAGAATAACTCAACTTAGTGACCTAGAAGATGCAGTCCACACCGTTTCAGAAATCGTAGATGAATTTGTAAACAACATTGACCTGGATAAAGTGCTTGAGGCTGTCCAGCAGCTTGAAGCAAAGCATGGTACTGATTCAGAAGGCGGGTGAGTATGTTGACAGAGAAGCCAAAACCCGATAAATCCGCATCCTCTCAGCAATCAGACGATTCCACGCTGATTCCCTTTCTCACTCAGGCTTTTTCTAATCTTTTCAGCCGAGTTACTGCGGTATCTGACGAGCTAGCAAAATTGAAGGCAACAGTTGGTAAGATTGACGAGTTGAACAAGTCAGCCTTAGCAAGCGTGGTGCCAAAATTCGAGGAGATCCTACTGAATCTCCAGAAGCAGCGAAGAAGCAGCGTGACTCATCTTTCTCGGCTTGCTGAAACAATTACTCAGGAGTTTGAAGCACTTAATGAAACCCGCTCCGCAAGCGTGGACCAAAGAGTTCTATCACTTCTTGCGAAGACACTCCACGCGACCCAACAAGCCCTCTATTGCCTTCGCTTAGAAGGCTTCATCAGGAGAATCATGGAACTTAAGCAGGAATTGAAACCTGCTAAAGAGAAGCCCAAATAGTGACGAGTTCATTCTAGGAGGCTTCCTGGTTCTTCTTTCAGACCGTACTTTCGCTTCATTTTTTCTCGCCAGTCCCCTCCAACTTGATCCCCTGTGACTACCTCAGGCTCACCTGTTGTCTCCTCTGCTGCGGGTGCTTCCTCAGATTCGCTGCCTGTAGATGTGCTAGCTTTAGATTTTGCTGCACGGGCTGCAGGCGCTCCGGTCGAGGATAGGCGTCTTGGTGCAACGACAACCCTTGAAGGTGCTGCTGTCGCCGCGACGGGTGCGGTACTACGCTCTAGCTGCGTCAGCATCTCAGTTATCGTAAACATTGATACCCGCTGATCGATTTGAGTGATAGCACGGGATAGCCGCTGGGTCATTTCTTGTAATGCTTTAGGGCTTGACTCAGATTTGCTCTGGCTAAGTCTTTTTACTTGTTTTGTGAGGTCAGCGATCTGAATTGTTAGCTTCTCTTCCAGTTCCGTCATCTTGGCTAGAGTTTGTTTCAGGATATCTGTAAGTTGCCGAAAGGCCTCGGCGATATCTTGTTGTTGTGGTTGCGACATTACTCTCAATGTAATGTGTCTAGACGAAGACTTATCAAGATTACGATATCCGTGCAAGGAAAGGTTTTTCCAATGGATTTCTCAGCTAATATTTCTTCTGAAAAGGCGCGAAGGATAGGGCTCCATTTTAGAAAACTCAAACCAGAAGCTGAAGATTTCTTAGATGATCGATTCTTCCCTAGCGCCGAGGAGGATTCAGAAAATGTGGCGCGGTTTTTCTTCTTCATCACTGGAATCGATCACCGCACCAGTCCGCCAGGGAAAAGCTTTGAAGGGTTCGTAGATGACGAATATTTCCAAGGTGCTGACCTGCTATGGCATCTTGCATTAAGGAAGTACCGCGAAAACCCGGGCTTCTTTGAACCACTACAAATGGCTCGAATTACTACAAAGGATGTTGAGAATTGGTTAACCGTATATCAACCTGTTCGGGTCACAATACGTAATCCAAGCCAGCGTGCTGATCTGCTTAGTGATTGTGGACAGAAACTAGCAAGCCTCTATGGTGGTTCAGTGCTCACTCTTCTTAATCAAACCAAAAATAGAATATCAGCGCCCTCAAGTAATGTACTTGGGCTTCTAGACCGCCTCGCTGGGTTCAAGGCTTATGAGGATCCCGTCCGGAAGAAGAGTTTTCTTCTACTCAAGTTCATCATACGTCGGCGGCTCTGGACTCCTGAGGATCCAGAGAATCTCCGTATTCCTGTTGACAACCACTTGATTCGGATAGCTTTACGCACAGGTATAGTCAAAGTTTCTTATGGTTTTGAAGAGACATTACGTGATGGACACGCAATAACAGCTGCCAATGATGTGGTTCTACGCCAAGTTGTATCTGATGCATTTTCAGAGGTAGCCCATTATGCGAAACAACCAGTTCTTGAGCTAGACGATTTCCTATGGCATTTTGGTAGGCTCTGCTGCACTGCAGCTTCGCCGGTATGCAATCAAGGTTGTTCAACTCGTTGTTTTGTCGCAACTGAATTACTTCCTTCTTCTTGTGAACTTCAATGTCCTCTAGCTGAAGCGTGTACTGCGAATACTGAAATCTTATACCGCGAGATAAAGGAGCCAAAACTCGATACTTGGTACTACTAGCTACCAGAAGGGGGAGTGTCGGATTTATGTCTGTAAATGTATTTTCCGATAAACCGTTCCTGGCTTTTCAAGATTGGAGGAGACCAAGAGACTATAATGCCATTTTCTGCTTCTCTGATATTTGGTTCTGGAATTTCCTCGGGAACTGCAACATATTCGAAACTCGGTGGAATGAGATCCCAAAGCTTGGGACGAGCGAGGCTAGACTCGCTCATATTGATAAATGTCAGAGTAACAGTTAATTCGCCCTTATTGGGGCCTGGTGATACAGTACGAGTTTTATGAAGTTTACGAAACGCTTTTTCTACTTTTAATGTCGGCGCAGTCAGTGCCAACAAAGTAGCACTAGCTGCAGGACCTGGGGGGAAGGTATTCGCCTCTACCGTCAGGGGAAGGATGTGTTCCTGTTCAGGTTCTGGTGTTCGAGCAATCGTTGTATACTTCACTATCATCTGCTCTCCAGGCTCGACAGCGACTTGTCTTTCAAACAAGTCAGTAACGTGGATAGTAACGACACGCTCTGTGGGTGAATCTCTCTTCTTAGGGCGAACAGTGACTTTGATTTTCTGTGTAATCGGCTTCTCTTCTATCCAGACTTGAACCTGGACCTTATCTGGTGCATCAAAGCCAGCAGGAATCGTATCAAAGAAGGTAACCTCGTTAAAGTTAGAGGTTCCGATGTTCTTTGCTTCAAGTGAAATAGCTACTGGGCTAGGCTCCCAAGCAGGCAATTCCGAAGGCCTAACGGTTTTATTACATTCTATCCGTAAAACTGGGACACTGGCTTCTTCTTTCTCAACTGTCCCTACTAAACTCTGAACGATGGATGCCTCTACTCGATAGAAGGCGACAATATCAAATTCGGGGTTCTCTTCCTTTGTATCAAACTCGTAACCCCAAAACTCTCCAGGTTCTAGCTTGTGATCCAGTGTTCCTTCAAAGAGTACCCTGCTGTCTGGGGCAGTCATGACCACTTGTATTCGTTCAATCCGGATAGGAAAATCACTAGTGTTCTTGAGTGTAGCATTGCAGCGCCAAATTCCTCGCCTAGTTGAATCCTCTGTTTTCTCAATGTTTACCTCACACTCTGTAACTCCTCGCATTATTGGCATCAGTCGACTGCGACTTAGATTAGGAATATTGTAGGTAACATTGAGTTTTCCTGTTTGGACTGGTGTCGAGTCATCAGCGGTAAGGGTGGCCCGAACCAGCAGAATGGCTACACGCTCAGGTTCCAATTCCTTGATTGTCCATACGACCTTTCCAGCTTGTTGATCGTACTCCATCATTCCAATAGGAATGTTCTGTGGTTCAACTCCCTTGAAAGCAGGGGGAATTGTTTTGGTTACCACGATATCCGAGATTTTCCCACCTGAACGGTTTCGAAGGGTGATGGTGAACTCGACAGGCATTGAATGCCCAAACACAAACGCTTTGTTTATCCCAGATCGCTCATAACATGTGTCAACAACCTCGGACACGGAAAGCATCGGCACATCCAAATCCTTAATGATGAATTCCTTTTCCCATTCTCCGAGTGGATCAAGTTGACCGATTTGAAATGAGTCAGTTCCAAGAGTGGACCTATTCGGGCTATTAGGTTCCATTTCAGCATCCCAAATTGATACCCGTCGCGACATATTGCGAACTGTCACTCTCCCTCGTGGATCAAATCTAGAAATCGAATTGTCAGCATTTAAGACAGTATGTTCAAATTCTCTTATCTTAATAGTAAGCCCAATCGGTTCGTCCGCCACGCCCAACGCTAATCACCCACTCACTACTAGTAGTTTTCTGACAGATTAATGTCTTTCTGGCATGGTAAATTATCCCTAAATTAATTAAAAATGAAGGAGTGCGAGGTTGAAGGCGTTGTCTTGTAGTCTTCTCAGAGTCCCTGAGGCTTTTAGGAGGGTTAGCTCAGCCGTAGGATACACTAAACACCCCTCTAGAAGGTGTCCCCCTTGGGTGTTTCTCTGATAGCCTTTCAAGACGATGTGACCATGAACCACTACCTCTTCTTCACGTTGGGCAATATTACCTACACAAGAGAGTATTTCTAAGGCGCGTACATCACCGAAACCGGGTTTGAATTTAACTAAGCGGTAAGTTCGCTTTGCAGGGTCATAGAACCCAACCTTTGCGGATTCAAGAGCGCCAATCAGGTTAAACATGCCTGCAGTTACGTTATATTCTTCTGCTAATGCTTTGATGCTAAGTAATACATCTTCACCAACATCAAGTCGTGCAACTATCATTTCAGTTATAGGAAAACTAGAGCTTCGCAGATTAATCACCTGCACCAGGATTAGAATCAGATTTAGAAGAGAGCCCAAAGGCTAAAAACATAGGCGTTATATTTCGAATGTGGAAGCGATAGTCTGTGAGTGAAGATCTCACGTCCTGGATTCAGGGCACTAAACCTGAAGAGGAAAAACCTGCTAGTAACGAGTCTGGGCCTACCCCTGCTAGCAGACGCTCTTTATTACAGACTATCATGGAAAGTTTTTCAACTGAATCAATACGTCCTGACTGGTATCCTCGGGTCCCAAAATCTGCGCTCCCTGGGGTTCTACTCAATATTGAATACGATGGTCAGACTGGCTTAGCAAAACTCAAACTGTATAACCCTAGCTCCATGAAAATTTATGAATGGCTTGACAACTCGGGGCATCATCCCTACTGTCTAACAGATTACAGCCGTAGTGAAATCGAAAAAATCAAGGATGTTATTGAACACAAGGGTTTCCTGAAAATGGAGGAAACGACAAAAGTCATTCTTCTTCACGATAAAGAACAGAAACTCGTCTCTATTGTAGTAAGAGACCCACTTGCGATTGGCGGAAGGCGTGACTCTATCAGAGAGCATCTGGGGAGAGAGCACAGTTGGGAGGCAGATATCCGATACACAAAGTGTTATACCTATGACAGAGCGCTGACACCTGGTCTCTATTATAAGATTAAAGAAGGCAACCTCCTTCCAGTTCCTCAGAAGTTTTCCGTACAAGACGCTAAAAGAATCAGAGGACTATTCGAAACAGGCTCTGAGGAATCCAAGCTAGTAGAAGAATACTTGCCTCTCTTCTTGTCTCCTGCCGCTTATTTGCCCCGACTTTCTCTTGACATTGAAGTTGAGTCTCCTATAGCTGATAGAATTCCTGACCCCGTGGCAGCGGAGAATCCAGTCATCACGGTGGCTCTGTCAGATGACACTGGTACAGGTGTAGTGTTTCTACTCCTCCGAAGCAATGAACAAGATGCCAAAGAACCAAATTTGCCTGAAGGAGTCTCCCACAAATATTTCACTGAAGAGCGCCAGCTCCTTGAGGCGGTTTTCCACATTCTCTGGCGGACTCCCATTCTAGCTACATTTAACGGAGATAATTTCGATCTTCGATATCTAGTAAACCGCGCGAAAAGGTTTGGAATCCCTACATCCGATATTCCAATTCGTTTGCGCCAAGGATTGGGTAGTAATTTCGAAGCCCACCTGAAATATGGCGTTCATATTGACCTTTATCGGTTCTTCAATAATAGATCAATCCAGATCTACGCTTTCCGTAATCGCTATCGTGAATTTCGTTTAGAGGATATCAGCCAGGCCCTTCTGGGTGAAGGAAAACGCGAGCTTCCCGACTTGATTAGCCGCCTCCCCCCCGATATTCTCGCAGATTACTGCTGGCAGGACACGCATCTTACTATGAAACTCACCCAATTCGACAATAATCTAGTCCTCAGCCTTATTTTGCTTCTAATGCGAGTATCACACCAAGGGTTGCATGATCTCACACGTTCAGCAGTATCCAATTGGATTCGCAGCCTCCTTTACTACTCCCACCGACAGCGGGGTTACCTCATCCCACGAAAAGAGGAAATCGAAGCTCTGAAAGGAAAAGCTACCACCGAGGCGGTAATCAAGGGTAGAAAATACCTAGGAGCTATCGTCGTCGAACCTGTGGCAGGACTCCACTTCGATGTCACAGTCGTAGATTTCGCATCCTTGTATCCCAGTATTATGAAGGCATATAACATAAGTTACGAAACAGTGCGATGTACTCATCCTGAATGTCGTAGCAACGAGGTGCCGGGCACTTCTCACTGGATATGTACCAAACGAAAGGGTCTCACAAGTCTCATCATAGGAATTATCCGCGATGTACGCGTTGAACACTTCAAACCCCGCTCGAAAGACAAAACTATGACAGAAACACAACGAAGCTGGTACAGCGTCGTAGAACAAGCCCTAAAGGTCTTTCTCAACGCGTCCTATGGTGTCATTGGGGCCGCCCACTTTCCTCTCTATTGCGCTCCTGCAGCTGAATCTATTACTGCGTACGGCCGGTATGCCATTACGGAGACTATCAAACAGGCTGAGTCACTCGGAGTTACCGTTCTGTACGGAGATACGGACAGCCTGTTCTTGGCGAAGCCGACAAAGGAGCAGCTGCGTAAGCTCATAGACTATAGCGAGCAGGCATTACGAGTAGAGTTGGATGTCGAGAAGGAATATCGATATCTCGCTCTTTCGAGCCGGAAGAAGAACTATCTCGGAGTGACTAAGTCTGGTCACGTGGATATCAAGGGTTTAACTGGTAAGAAGCGGAACACGCCGCTCTTCCTTCAGAAGGCGTTTATGCAGATGGTTGATATTCTCCGCCAGGTTCAAACACCAAGAGATTTCTCAACTGCGAAAGATAGGATTCTACGACTTGCACGCGAACACCTAGCCAGACTAGAACGCCGGGAGTATCCTATTGAGGAACTGGCTATTCGAATGCAGATAACCAAACCCCTTGAAAGCTACGTAAAGACAACTCCCCAGCATGTCAAAGCTGCTCGCCAACTCCAGGATGCTGGACGAGACGTATCCGCCGGTGACATTATCGCTTTCGTCAAGACCGTTGGTGGTGTCAAACCAGTAGAACAGGCATCCATTCAAGATGTCGATATTGCGAAATACAAGGATTTAGTGAAAAGCACCTTCGAGCAGGTACTAGATGCTCTTGGAATCGAGTGGGTTGAAACCATCGGAATCCGTACGCTCGATACGTTCTTCGGATAATCTGTGATAACTTTGAAAGTGCTTTCGCACTAATCTATTGATAGGTAACTTTATCATTAATCTTGTACACTTCTTTCTAGGAGATTCTATAGGAGTTGATGTTTAATTGGAGCTCCGAGATTTATTGGTACGCGGCATAAACCCAATCTTAAATCCCCATGGATTGAACTCTAGTCTTGATGAGTTTCTTTCTGTTTATGGCGGTGGATACCTAAAAAACATCACATCAGTTGTCAAAGATGTAACTGGCCGCACTTATTACTTGAGTAAAATGGCGCCGGCTGACGAGAAGTATCCCTCTTTCTTCACCGACCTTCTAGATGCAGCCGAATCAATTGGGTTTGTAGTTAGTGCCTACGTCAACGTTTTCGCTGATACGTTCTATGCTACAGATACAAGGTTTGCAGCTCATCGTGGTAATGGTCAAGGTCTCGAAGTGTTTGTATGTCCGAACAAACCCGAATTTCACAAACACATGATTACAGTCGTGAAAGAAGTAGCAAAATACCCAATTCCAAGGCTTTTCCTAGGGAATCTGGGTTATGCTAGAAAAGACTGTTGTGTATGCGAGGATTGTCGCGCTGAATTTTCTAAGTATCTTGGTATTCGATATGAATTAGAAGGACCAAGTGCAATGGACCAAGAACAATATCAGAAGTGGGTTTTCTGGCGTCTGATGAAGATTAATGATATTGTACAACGTCTTGTAGAGGCAGCGAAGGAAGTGAATCGCGATTTGGACGTTATTCCTACTTTTCCCGTTGACTCTGAACTAGGTTTCTTGGAGAATTTCAAGACAGGGTTTGGCATAGACATTCAAACTATAGCAAGAACCGCCAATCATTTGGCTCTTGAAATAAGCCCCTACACACCTATTCTACCCGATCCTGATGGTCCTGAATTCACTAAATTTGTAGATAATCTAAGTTTCATTTCAGACCTTCGCAGTGAAGGAGTTGACATCCATATTATTCATGGGGTCCTAGAGAATGAGGAGGAATATAGCCACGCAAAAGCACTCGCTGAAGCAGTTGGACTTAGGCAATTCTATACTCAGATGACTTATCCTCCTAGGTTTCGAACACTCCGTGAGGAAAGGCTAGGGCTCCGCTAAATCGGGGCGAAAGATTATGACAGAAGCAATTTCTCGACTCGAAGAACTTTACCGTTGGCTAATAAGTGCAGAAGTAACTACGAAACAAGAAATGGCAGCAAAAGCTGAAATTCTCTCCCTTCTTCCTCAAGTCAAAGCTGCGATACATTCAGAAGATTCACCTGAAGCAAGACAACTAGCTGAGAAGTTTGAGAAACTCCATGAACATATCACCCGATGGAATCCACTAACAGCTTGGTTCCGCGATGATGAAGTCATTGGGGAAATCTTCTTTGAACTCCTCTCAAAAGTTCGGCTCATGTTGATTAGGCAGCAAGGTTCATCCTCTGGCCAATCAGCTTTAGTTACTGAGAGTCTGGAGTCAATACGCCAGACTGTCACTCAGCTTGCGGCTCGCGTTGATGAGCTTCAGAGTACGATGAAGATTATTCGTGAAATCATATCTCCAACCGAGGAGCAATGGCAGTTATACCAACGCATCGTAGGGTTATCTAACCGAGCCAATGAGCTAGAGCGCCGCATTGCAGAATTTGAATCCGGTGATGCTCCAAAAACCGAAGCTGATAGAGCAAGGATTGTAAAATGGAAAGAGGGTTTCCAAAAGCTGAATAAGCAAATTATCGCACTACGTAAACTGGCACTTCAAAGCAGATAAGCCTACTAAACGCCTTCTCATTCTCGGGAAATCTGTTATTTCTGACTCCTTCTACAACGAGTGCAGAAATCAACTCCCACTCGCAAATCCTGTCCACAATGAACACAAAAACGGTGGAAAGTACCAGTGGTTGAGCTAGGTGCAGTTGAATGTGTAGGGTGTTCGTGTCTTTGTTCCTCTTTGGCATATCTTCGCTTTGGGGTAAATGGTGCCTGTGGGGTGGTTCTATCACGAGAGGCGCTAGCAGTTCCGGAATGATGCTTATAACCACCGGAGCTGCTCTCAAAAAGACCACCAATATCGATTATAGTGTCTGAAGTTTTTGAGTGATGGGGTGCCGTGTGAGTGCTACCTCTTTCGTGATGAGTAGCTTGTGCTGACCAACCTCGTCTAGTTTCAAGGCTTCTCTCACCCGTTGCTACTGCTGCAGAATGAGGAGTTGGTTGAGGTGCTGGTTGAATTAGTATTTCGTGGGGCCATCTCCGCTCCGCTGAATGTAAGAAGCGCTGATGACACTCTTGTTGAATCGAACTGTATTCATCCTTACTCATTCCTAACAGCTGGAGTGCATCATCTCTAAGGCGACATTCTCGGGAAAGATCGCAACAAAAAGCAAGACTCCCGAAACAGGTGACTGACATGGCCTGAGCAGCTGATATCTTTGTGAGAGGGCGAATACGATGATTCCCGATGAAAAGCACGCCACCAACATCGCGTACTTGTGTCATTGCCTGCTCTTCTAGAGCACTTATGACCTCTCTAGCAGAATAGGCTTGTCCATTAATGATAACAAGTCCTCGCCGCTGATACTGACCCATAATTATCTGAACCTCCGCTCCCAAAGAAGGCGACTTAATTCTTTAATTTTACCTATCGTTGAAATAGGTGTAGAGCCTCTGAAACATCGTTTTAAGAATGCAAAAACTGGGAATATCACTGTTTATTAGGTTTGTGCGCCCTTTCATCACAGAAAACCTTTAAGCTAAAGGGGAAAAACTCGCGTTGAGAAAGAAATGACTATTGTCACGTGCCCGAAATGCCAATTCCGATTTGATACAACGTACGGTCGTGCTATGGCCTGTGGGGGTTGTCCATCAGCCACATTGGGCAATTGTGGGCATGCTAAATGTCCAAAATGCCAGCACGAATTCTCACTAGATACACAATCAGAAGGAACAACATATGGACGCCGCGTCACATGATATACTTTCTCTATTCTCTGCTTAAACAAGATAAAGGGCTGGACGTCCAGGCAGTGCCTTAGATGCGCGGTTCTCAGGATCTTCCGATGGATTATCCGAATCTTGGATAATTACAGTAAGTCCAGTTTCGGATTGGATGAGGTCAATGCTATCGGAAAGTGCCTGTAGCTCAGTAGCTTTGTCCGCGAAAGTCCAGAAGCCACCAGCTTTAGCGACAGCTTTAACAAGTTCGCCAATATCCTTTCCTCTCTCACGATGGTCTGGATCTGACATCAATACTGGCATTAGGTCCTTGATAGTTAGAGGTTTTTGTGAGGCATGAAGTTTTGAAAGGGCATCAAACTTCCAACTTGGACTAGTGTAGATGTGTACAGTTTTTGGTTGTTTGCTTTTGAGTAAACCCTTGACTTCCTTAATGTCAGCGATTGTCTGTAAAACTACCTCAATAGCTTTCTCCACTTTTTCGTCTTGGAATTGTTTTTCAACACCTGGCCATGACTCAAGTGAAATGAATGAGATGTTACCCATTCTCTCCCAAATCTCTTCGCAAAGATGAGGAATGACTGGTGATAGAAGCTTCACCCATCTTTCAGCTACATAGCGTAGAACTTTGTTTCGCTCAGGTTCATTGTTCTTCATTCTACGTTGGTAATACTCAACATGATTTTGGAGCTTGAAGAAAGCTTCTAGAATGTAGGTTCGGAATCGATACTGTTCTAAGGCTTCTGTGGCTATATCGATTATTGTATTGACCTTAGATAGAAGCCATCGACTCGTGAGATTCAAACTTGCTGGCTCTAACGAAGCGAGTTCAATCTTAGTACTTGAGACAAGTGTGCGAACTAGCCGGTTCAGCCTTCGACGAATAGTAACTACTTCTTTGTCGCGCCAATCAATCAAGGTCGCTAAATCGCCTATCTGACTGATGTATAGTCGGAAAAGATCAGCAGAATAACGCTTGGGAATCTCGGCCATCGGTATTACATTGCCCTTGCTCTTACTCATCTTCCTGCCTTCTAGAATTACAAATTCGTTCAACGTTATTGTCTTTGGCCAGTGGCGTTCAGGGAAAATGGCTGTATGATGATAGATGAAGAAGGAAAGATGATTCGGTATGTGGTCATATGCGGTGTGGCGGTGCTCGTTTGGATACCAGTACTCAACTTCATTTCGCATAGTTTCAAGTAACGAGGGAGGTATTTTTGTTTGCTTTGCTACTTTGTCGATTTCTCCTTCTCCTAGCAATACAAAATCGAAGAATCCTTGGGTTAACTGGTCTGCCTTGATTCTATGCTCGCGTAAGTGATGGATGATAAGGTAGAAGCTCATATAGATTGTTGAGTCTGAGAGGGATTCGATTATCCAGCGCTTATCGAAGGGAAATGGTGTGCCTAGTCCGCGTCTACGGGCACAAGGTCGTTCCCCAAGCCAATCGAATGTTGTCTCAAAAAGGCGCCTATAGCTTTCAGGAAATATTACCATCTGTTCTAAGGCTGAAGTCGCTTGTTCCTTCCATTCGGGGTCGCCGTAATTTATGAACCATTGATCTTGTAGTACTGCGACAATCGCATCAGTGCCGCAGCGGCAGATTACAGGTTTTCGATCAGGCTGGTAGAATCGAAAGGCTCGATTCTGCTCCTCTAAATATGCGATGACATCATCCTTGATTTCATTAACGCGGCGTCCGGCGAATGGTCCACAGTTGTCTTTCATGGTGCCTCCGTAATATTCAGCTTTGTATAGGATTTCGGTGGCTTCCTCTAATTTATCTGCCTCTTCTTGGCTAGTGATTTTCATCTTCTCTACAATCTCTACTGCAGGGTGTTCGCCATACCCTTCAACAGTAATTATCGAGATTGGCTGAATTGACCTAGTTGCATAGGTACCAAGCTTGAAACTTCGTATCCTCTTGACATCTGCTTGAAGGTCACGAAGCGCCGCCCAATCAAAAGGCGCATGTGAAGGGACACTGTAGACGACGCCTGTTGCATTCTCAGGGTCTACAAAATCGGCAGGAAGAATCGGAATATCTCGGTCTTCAACCGGAGATGAGCAGGATTTTCCAATGAACTTCTGTCCTAAATGTTCGGATACGTGTACTACTTTATGGCCTTGTTTGCGTAGCTTGTTTATTGCGGGTTTGGCTATATACCAATACTCCTCTCCAACTTTGATTTTTACAATAATGCTTTTCGGGTTCACCCAGATGTTGGTCAACCCATAAACAGTTTCAGGGCGAAGAGTAGCAGCCACTAGAAAACCATCATTAAAAGGAAATTTGATGGCTACGAACTCTGATATCTTGGCATGCTCGCCTTCTAAAAGATCATCCTCGCCTACTGCATTGTTACAGGATGGGCAATAGAGAATTGGGTAAGCACCTTTGGTGATATATCCTCGCTTCTTCAACTTGTTGAACTGCCAAGTAACGAAGGCATGATACTCTGGGTCGTTTGTTGTGAATTTCCTCCGCCAATCAACCGAATATCCCACCTTACGGAAGTCTCTTTCAATGTTTCCACTGAAAAACCGTGCTATGGACATGGGGTCAGTGAAAGAACCAAGAATCGTCTCAACTTCTTTCTTAGGGCGATAAAGCCTGATGTGCCCACGATACTCCTTCAAGATAGTGGGGTCCTTGTCCTGGATACGTCTAGCGACACCGAAAACTGGAGTACCAGTTACATGTGCAGCCATTGGCCAAAGGACATTGAAGCCACGCATGCGTTTGTAACGTGCAATGATATCACCAATAGTATATGGGCGACCATGACCCACATGTAGTGGTGCGTTAGCATATGGATAAGGCACCGTTATGTAAAACTTAGGTCGTTGTGGGTCTGGATCTGCTAGGAATGCCTCAGCTTCACGCCAACGCATCTGCCACTTCGGTTCAATATCCTTAAAGTCAATCAATTGTATGGACCTCCATTGGCTTTCGAATATGTAATTTGAATAATCTTCTGCTGCAAGTCTTTACAATCGCAGAGGGATTTGGCATAATATCTACAAAAGAAACACGGTGTTGATTGTGAGAACGCTATCCCTCATTTCATAACACCAAGAAAAACAATAGCCACCTCTTACAAAAACCTTTCCCATTAGGTTGCTATTATTCTTACTGAGAAACACAAAAGAAGAAAAGCCTAATCCGCTTTAACCCTAGACAGAATGTCTACTCTTCGATGCCCTCAATGCCACCATAGAGTCCATCCACAGGATCCGACTTGTGGGTTCTGTGGCTTTAGGTTTAGATATGATCGGTTTGAGCGGGTTCTTCCCTTTATGCGGAGACCAGAACGTCGCTGGCAGGGACGGCTTTCACTAAGGCAACGTTTGTGGTCGACACTAACTGTTCCAAGCATCGCTTTCTGGGACATCGCCCGGGACCCTGACAGAGCCGGACCGTTTCTAATATTCCTTGGAAACATTCTCTCCATATCTCTCTTTTACCTCCTGATAATAATGAAGACCACTAGTACTGCGAGTCTTCTCTATGGCTTTTTAGGGGTCTTCCTGATATATTCTCTTCTTCATCTGGTCTACAATCTACTCTTCTACGGTATAATACACATCATTATCCGTCTTTCAGGAAGGAAGGGGCCGTTCGGGGACACATTCATCCTTGGTCAATACTCTGCATTGCCTCTGCTGCTCGCTAATCTACTATCACTAGTAGTTCTGGCAATGTTTCTACCTTCTGTTCCAGTTTCAGAATTAATGTTCATAGTCTATCCTTACCAGTCTATCTGGCTTGTTTTCTGGATTCTCACAGCCATAGCCTCACTGTGGGGAGCAGTTCTCCTGGCATTGGGAATTCGTGAGCGCTATCATATGTCAACCAGTTTAGCATTCATGGCTACATTCACGGTAACGGTGATAGTTGTAATGCTAGGAATATTTGCCAGACTTTCATTGCCGATTATTTAATGAGAACAAGAAGCTTTAGGGGTTGAGCGAGGCTCTTATCATTAATGAAAATTGGCTCCTTCTTCTTCACGCGCATTCGCCCGAGAATCTGGTCGTCGGATAATATTCGTCCCCGGAACATAATCTTGGGGGCTAATAGCCCAAAGGTCATGATGAGCCTGTTCTTCAACTCGGTTACGGATTCACCTCGACCAACCGTGAATATCTCACCTTTTATCCGGAACCGATCACTGCAAAGAAAACAATTTGGATTCAAAGCTAACTTGAGAGTGGTGAATCTCTGGTAGAGGCCATCATAGAAAAGGAAATTATCAAGGGCTTTACCAATACCCAGCAAATGCTTAAGCGCTTCTTGAAACTGAATACCAGCGATGACAGTAGCCACACTCAATAACGCAGGAAACTTGGGAGGCGGCTCCTCAGTCTTACGACGCTGACCTGGTGGAGTGCAAGCCTTCTGTAAACGCTCTTGAGGGATGAGGGGCTGACATTCTAAGCAGGGAGTCTGAAACGGAATAACCCGTTGCACATTTCCCCACCACCCAAACATACCTCCATGGATTAGTGGTTTCTTTTTTTGTACGCAGAGGGAGTTGAGCCAGCGGCGTGCTTCGAAGTTGTCAAGCCCATCTACAATGAGGTCTACTTCGTCCCAGATGGTGTGGGGGACCTGCTGGATGGCTCTGTTTAGTGAGAGGACTTGGACATCAGGGTTTGCTGCTCGGAGTCTTTGGCCTGCTATAACCGCCTTTGGTTCTCCAATATCTTGGTCAGTGTAAAGGAATTGTCGGCTCAGATTAGACATTTCAATTGTATCGTAGTCAACAACTACTACTTTTCCTATCCCTGTAAGAACAAGATCAAGTGCAGTTATGGTACCTAGTGCGCCAACACCAGCCACGAGCACAGAGGAACGTGCCAGTTTTTCCTGATCCCAACCATCCATCAAGAGTTGCCTTGCATATCGATCAAATGTATGATAGATAGGTGGGCGCTTTTCCTCTGGCTTTGCTTGTTCTACCACAGCTAAGACCTCTGTATTTGGTCCCATCCAGCATGACGGCGTATCCATTCACGGACGGTTCGTTCAAACTGCGCTGGGTTCTGTTTGACTTGGCGTGCAGCACTCTGATTTAGCGGGTCATCGGGGTTAGGGAAGTTCAAGAGATTACGCAAGGTTTCAACGAGACCAGTTAGTGAAGTGCTAGGTAACCAATCCTTTCCTATAATCCCAACACACACTCGTCCCCTATGAATGTTAGGGTGCCATATCTTGGTTACGAATCGAACCTTTGGCGGCTCATATGGGAACGCTCGAGGAACTATAATCTGAATTACAAAGACTCCTCCGTCGTAAACCCCAGTACCAAGGATGAAGCCCTGCCAGCGTCTAAGATCGCCATTGATTGGCTGGAATGAGGGCTCCTCAGTTTCCATGCTCTTCGCTTCTAGGGCAAGCCTTGCCCAAAAGTCCTCTTCTGATAGCATATATGATACGCCTCGGTGGGAAAAACGTTCCCTGACTCAGAGATTTGTCATCTGCCTTGAATATTTTTTCGGTATAAAAATATATATTTCGGACGAAATTGCCCTCGTCTATCATAAATTTAGCATAACTTCTCGATAGAGTTGCATAATAAAGGGAGGGAGTGGCGCCCGTGAGGTGCACCATTCCTAAAGAACCTCAGCCACCTTCAGTTCGAGTGATGAGGTACAAAACATCCGAGTGTGTTATTCCTTCTCCCTTTATGGTCTGTTCATCGTTCATCTGATGACCACGGTAGCTTAGAACGACGATGTTCGGAGGGATGCGTCGCATCTGAGCAACCTTCCGTCGGATTTCGCCGATCGTAGTGTTCGGTTCAACCTCTAGGAAGACTGAATCGCCACCACCGATTGCAGGTCGGATTTCAATACGCATTTTAACTACTCACCTTTTGACGGGTTTCAATTTTCTCAATGGGATGCGCGAACGACAAATCGGGCAGACTCCTTTGACCTTCACCCATTCAGCGAGGTGGCCGTAATGGGCGGGGTTTCCGCATTTCGGACAGAACACTTTGGTCTGTCCTTCGCGAATCGGTAATCCACAGACGCTGCATTGTTGCTGAGGAGTGGTCCAATCCCACGTCCCAATTTCTTTGATACGTGTGATTACGAATCTATCCTCAGTCATTGTAGCATTCCTTGTCGTTTTCGCTTGGCTCCTCTACTAAGCGCGTTAATAAAAATCTATGCAACTAGAGCTGATTAATTGTAGATACTTGTGGAGTGATTAATCAAAGCTTTTAAGGCTGGTGTGAGTTACCTTGAACGTGCGCTTCAGGGGCGGATAATGCTTTGTCAGAGGCACCAAAGTTTAAAATTGAGATTGAAGCAATTAAGACACCCAAAGGATTAGTGCCTACTGTTGAATCTCTGAGGCGAATAGTCAAAGCGCTCAATGTACTTGACGCAGATTTTAATCGGATGAATCTTAAAATGGAGGCAAATATTCGTGCGCTCCTTCGGGAGGTAAAAACACTACAGAAGCTAGTGGCTGACGACACAATAGCCTCCGAGTCATCTGTGGAGAGACTTGGCATCCTTGTTGAAAGAATGGATTCGCTAGAGAAGAACTTGAGAAAACGAAAGGCAGCACCTGCTGACGACTCTACAGCCGCATCTTTGAAGGCACTAAAGCGGGAGATCACTCCTACTCTTACAAAGGCTGCTAAGCGTTTGGAGGAAACAATGGCGCTCTTTGAACGACGTCTTGACGAGTTTCTCCGCGAACTTAAGAGTAGTATACTTCTTGCAGTTCGCCAAGCCACTTCTACATCTTCTTCTCCAAAGTCTACTTCAAGAAGGCGCTCTGGAAGGAGCTAAACTCGAATTGTTGCATCCCTTGCTAAAGATTAAATTCCCGCTCTCCCTAACATGATTCGAACACAAACGTCACGGTGAGTTTTATGGCACAAGCAGTGCGAAGGAAAACAGAAATGGCGATTGCTCGCGAAGCCCAGTTGATGTTCCGCAGGGCCCCAACATTCGCTCCTGTAGGCAACAATCTGCGTCGATGGCGCGGAAAAATTAAGGGTGGTCCACGTGGTAGAAAGGAATTCCTCGTTGAAATCATTGTGCCACCCAACTTCCCGGCTCAGCCGCCAGTTGCTCGCATGTTGACGCCAACGAAACATCCTCGAGTAGATAGTGAATCTGGTGCTATTCATTTACGAATCGTAACTCAATGGCAGCCTCATTATCACATCTACCAAGTTGTAAACAGTATCAAGGGCCTCTTTGCTAGAGAACCTCCAAAAGTGGATGAAACCCAAGAACCTCCAGAGGTTGAGATGCCTGAAAGCGAAGAACTTCTGCAACGACGGTATCAAAGACTGGAACGAGAAGTCTCTCAACTCACTAGGAAGATTCAGGAACGTGATGAGCAGATTGCTCGGTTGTCTGCTCAAAGAGACACACATCGAATTCCAGTGAGTGAAGCATCAGGTGAAGAAGAAATCGATGCACTAATCCTACCAAGTGATCCAATGGAACGTCAAAAACTTGAGCTAGAGAGTGAAAGGCTAGCCATTGAAGATTTGCTACAAAACTTAGAGGAGAAGTTTGAAAACGCTGAAATTACAGCCACAGAGTATACCAAGCTCTACAAGCGGTACAAGCGTCGTCTCTACCAAATCGAGAAAGCTCTTCAGGAGCTAGGTAAATAGAATAAAGGCTGAGGCGAGATTCCATGGCTGTACGAGAACGGCGGCGCGAGCGAAGGCGGGTCCAAGAACTAAAAGCAGATTTGTACGGGAGCATTGCAACCCTCGATAGCATCGTGAGGAAGTTCGAAGAGGGTGATCTGAACCCCACACTCTACAAGCGTCAACTCCGCTCTTTGGTTCGAGACACAATAACAGCACGGCAGCTGCTTGAGGCAGAGGGCTCCAGTTGGGAAGAGTTTCTACTCGAGGAACACATTACGGAAAGATTTCCCGAAGCCTCTGGAAAACTTCAGATTGCAGAACAGGCTCCTCAAGGAGAAACGCCTGAAGAATTTACGGGTCAAACTTCTGCCAAAATGGCAGCAAAAGCAGCGGACATTGTCTCTGACATAATAACCCTAATTGATATCGCCAAGCTTGGTGATGTCGCTAGGATGGATCTAATAGTTCCCTTACTTGATGATGCGATTATTCTACTCACGAAATACCCGAATTTTCCTCCTGATTACTGGATTCTCGTTGCAATAAAAGAGTGGAGGGATAGGCTTCAACAGCGAGACCCGCGTGACAAACTCTCACCTGAAGAGGCGAAACATCTAGAATTCCAGTCGATACGCTGGTTGAATGATTTCAAAAGACGTCTCCGGGAGATGGCTACCGAGTAATCATGTCGAGGCCGATAGTTGATGAAGGGTTCGGCGTGGTCATATGCAGAGATGCGGGAGCGGCTGGTGAACGTTATAAACAAAGCCAACCTACAAATCAATGCCGAGTATGTCCTTGAGGACCTCGATGTCGTTGTTGCCTTCGCTCAAGCGATGCTAGGTGAAAATCACCACATTACAAACGAGGCACAAGAATGGTATGCGTATTTCTGGGATAAGTATCGATACAACCTAGAACAACATGTAGAGGAAAATGAGGCGCGGCGTTTTGCAATGTGCGCAGAGATGTGGCTGAATCATATTCGTCGAATTTAGGAGGAATTAGGTGTGTGTGGGCTTCATGAAATAGAAAAACGGGTGGAGATGGATGCCGCTTACCGGCGGAAACGTGCAAAGCTTATGCTCAAAGAACTGGAACATATGCTCCAAACCGTAGCAGAACTCGGTAGCCAAGCAGAAAACTTCGAAAAATCTTACGGAGAAATCCTGGAAGATATGCCAGAACTTGGCGAAAAGGTTGCAGCAATTGCCCGGGAACTTGGGATAGCTCTACCTAGTGTTTCTACACCCACTGAAGTTGAAGATAAGCCAGGGCTGTTTGAGCGCATCACAGGACGTGGGCGTTTTTACGAACAGCTAGGATTACAGATACTTGATTTAGCTAAAAGGCGGAGGAGCGAAACAGGCGGAATTATGACTCTGGCTGAAGTCGTAATTCTAGTGAATAAACGTCGCCGTCACAACGTTTCACAAGTTGATGTAGCACGTGCTATCCACCATCTTACCAGTGCTAAACTGATTCCTGGGCTTCACAAACTCAAGTCCGGTATAAAAATCGTCGAGTTTGTACCCCGTGAATTTACTGAAGACCAAGTCATCGTGCTTTCCCTTGCCAGCCGAACTGGCTTTACAACACTTGAAGATGTTATGACTCAAACCCGATGGAACAGAGAACGTGCACTCGCAGCACTTCAAAGCCTCAAAGAATCTGGCGCTGCGAAACTTGACGAATCATATGCTCATGGAACGCGGTACTTCTTCCCTGGGCTAACTCCTTCGGCATAAAAAAGACTCTACTAGAGAGTTTTATCCAACACCAAATTCATTAAGCGTTCTAAATTTTTATTTCGAGAACTTCCTGTTCCTTGTCTAGCCAGCGGGCCCTCTTCTGTTTCACAAGAATGTCAAGGATTTCGCGTAGTTCAGACTTTGGAAGGCTTTCTAGATCATCACGGTGCTCTTTTAGCTTGAATAACGTAAATGTTGTACGTCCAGTCTCTAATGCCCAACGGTGAATCTCGTCTGCCCACTCCTCGTCTGTCTTCCAGAAAACACGGATTATTCCCTCCGCTTCATCAATCCAGCGACCTAATTCCTGTTTCACAAGACTCCCAAGTATGAATCTGACGGCACGCTGACGGTCAGAACGAATATCATTGAAGGGGCTAAGCATTACTAGCCTACGAGTGGAGACAATATGTAGGAGGACTTCCCTGCAGAAATCAAGTGTGAATCCTGCCCATTCAGCGCTCCACTGTTCAATGTCTCCTTCTGAACTGGGAATCGCGAACATGAAAGCATAGCGACCTCGCTTTGCAATCCAGACATATCTTGATTTGAGTTGTTTTACTGCTAGTCTCGCAAGCTCCTCAACACTTCTCTCTTCTTCCTCTTCAACAGGGAGTACAAGAACCGCAGCCTCTTCCTCTGGTTCATCCTCTTCTTCAGTTGAACGGCTAGTCTCTTGTTCTGCCTTTTCAAGGACCTGGATGTACTCCTCCTCGCTGAGGTGTACTGGTTTGGGTTTATCCTCCTTCTCCCTTGAACGCCTTCTTGGCTTCTCCTTGACCAATATTCATCCCCTTTCTATGAGCCGTGCTTCTCTTCCCATTCTTTATACTTCTGTAATTCTTCCGGTGTTATTGTAGTATGAATGTGGCTCAAACTCTCAACAAAATCCTTCTGAGTGACAGGTCTAACTGGTTTCTCCTTATCTCGGATGTCTCCTGTGAGATCCAGTTCACGAATCGGTTCAAGAGAAGCCTCCCGGCAAATATGGGCAATATCTGAACCGGCATAACCCTCAGTCATATTTCCTAACTGTTCAAAATCCACATCACTATCTAACTCGATGCCCCTCGTGTGTATCTCAAAAATCCGTACACGAGCATCTTGCTCGGGTGTGGGAACATAAATACGCCGCTCAAAACGACGACGAAAAGCAGGATCGATATCCCAGGGCCGGTTTGTTGCGCCTAATACAACTACTCTGTCTCCCTTCCGGCTCTTCATACCATCAATTTCAACAAGGAATTGAGTCTTCAGACGCCGCTCTCCACCCACTTGATCACTACCCCGCTCAGCTGTTAAAGCATCAACTTCATCTAGAAAAACAATAGATGGCTGAGAATTCCTTGCAGCAGTAAAAAGCTGCTTAACCAGCCTTTCCGATTCTCCCAACCACTTAGAAACAAGCGACCCGGCGTCCGCGTTGAAGAAGGTGGCCTCTGTTTCATTAGCTACGGCTTTAGCAATCAAGGTTTTTCCGCAGCCTGGAGGTCCGAAGAGCAATACTCCTCTCCAAGGTCGGCGCGCTCCAGTGAATAAATCCGGACGGAGGATTGGTAGAATAATGGCTTCGCGTAAAGCTTGCTTTGCTTCTTCTAGATTCGCCACATCATCCCATTTCACACTGGGTTTCTCTCGAACAACCAAGCTCGCAATATCATCCTGCAACTCCGAATCTGGACCCTCAACCTCTGTATCCCCAATATCGGGGCCAGAACCCCCTACTCTAACACGCCCACTCCTTAGTAATTTCGCCCGGGCAATATACTGCTCTGCCCTCTCCAAGGCAATAATACGCATCTTAGGCATCCTAGAAATCCTTGCTGCCTTGGCAAGAATATCAGCAGCTTCGATGTAAATGGAAGCAGCCTCTGATCGCTTCCCCGCTCTATCGTATTCAGCTGCCTTCCCCGCTTTTTCTTCAGCGATTCTCATAAGGTATTGTGCACTGCTCAACTCCAATCAACCTACCAGACAGGTCACAAGCCACTAGTAATAAAACGCCTTCTTTAAGATATTGTGCGCTGCTCAACATAGAGTCTATGCGGAACGTAAGGGAGTAGAACCTCTCGTGCGTGTTACACGTCCCAGCAATGACAGCCATTTACAAAGACTTAATTTGTTGTATTCTAATTAACTTATGTCGAAAAGATAATAAGCCTCTCTTTAGCTGGAGGAAACTGGAAGCTAATAAAATGTCAGCAATAAGACGATTTAAGCAATGGCTCGGAGGCAAGCCTTCACTCAAACAACTTATCTTTAGACTTGATGTTTTCTGTCGGAAATTAGATTTGCAGCGGAAGATGTTAGAGAAGGAGGCTAGTAAGAGTCGTCAGAAGGCGAAGAGGTATCGGCTTCAGGGTAACATGGATGCTGTTCGTCTTTATCTACAGCATCATTTGCGTTTTCAGAAATGGGCTCTTTCTGTTGACGCATATCGCTTACGTATTGAAGGGTTACAAACCCAGTTACGACAGAGCGAGGCAATGGGAGACCTTGCGAAGATTCTTGGCCAGCTAAACGCTGCTTTGGGTGGATTGAAAACCCAGGTCAAGGTGCCCGAAGTTGCCCAATTGGTGGATCAGATTGAAGGGAACCTTCGACACTTTGAAATGACCCAAGAGATTGCTGATACGGGTATGGAACGTATGTCGGTTTCAACTGAAGTTACTGATGGTGAAGTTAGCCAGGCATTAACTGATCTTGACCAAGAAATCGAAGTAGAAACTGGTACAGCACTTCCACAGCCAGAACAGCGAGTTTCACAATTAGAAGAAGAGATTAGGAGACTAAAGGAGGAAAGCTAGATGGCAAAAGGAAGATTTAGCTCTCTCTGGGAGAGACTTTTCCCAAGGAAGCCTGAGCCAAAGGAAGACACTGTAGCTCGTATTCATCGTGTCGTCGATTTACTTGAGGTTCGCGGTCGGCAATACGAGACAAAAGCAAAGGATTCTCGGGTCAAGGCGATTCGTTATGTGAAACGCGGAGACCGGAAAGCGGCAAAGCTTCAGCTTAGGAGGCGTTCAAGATACCTCCGAAAAGCTAGACTGGTTGAACAAGAAATCGACCTAATGGAGCGAGGAGTCGAAGCAATCGAGCAAGCCAAAGGCGAAGCAGAAGTCATGGGAGCGCTTCGCGGTATCGGAGCCACCCTCGAACAGCTACGTGAAACTGCGTCACCTGAATCTGCCCGGGAAACCATCCTAGAAACCCAAGCACTGATTGAGGAAGCAGAGTCAACAGAAGAAATTCTTGGTCTTGGCTTAGACGACGAAGAGTTGGATGCAGATGTCGAAGCAGAGCTGGAAGACATCGAGACATTAGTCGCTCTTGAAGAAGCAGGACAACTACCTACAGTTCCTGTAGGCGAGTCAGAGACTACAACAGGAGAACTAACGTCAGAGGAACGACGTGAGCGTACCCGCAAAGAACTTGATCGCCTTAGGAAGGAATTAGAAGAATAATCGGTCGGAGCCAACCTGAATCGTCAGTCTTGTTGCCTGAGCCTTCATTAAAGGAAGGATTCATCAGTTACAGAGTGTTCTCCAGTGGCTTCACTTATTCTAGTTTCAACAAGATAAAGCTCCCGGCTCAATGAACGATATTGCTTGAAGAAACTTTCGTTAGAGATTTTTCCTTCATCGAATTGCCGCTTCAATAACTTCAACGTAGCTTGGAGGCTATACTTCTGTTGCCGTAACTGAAAGATATGGTCGTGGGTGAGCGGACCCACCTTGCTTCTAGAAGGGGGGTAGAGTGTAGGTGTATGGCTTTGCGGTGAAGTAGGATGAGGGCGCCGAATCGAGGGAACTGAGGGGAGATCATTGGTAACTGCCTGATCTATTAGTTTATCTAGCGCATTGCGTAGCGCCATAATATCCACTTTCAGTTCTGTCACTCGTATAGATCCCTTTATAGTAACAAGACTGTGTTCGCTGAAATTCTGGGCTAAAGTAATGGTCTTTGAAATCTCCTGGAGTGTTTCAGAAGACCCCCGAAGCCTTAATTCCTCATCATCAGTAATGACAATAAGTCTTCGGCGGAGGCGCCCCTCCTCTCTTATACCAGTAATCGCTGGCAGAGGTAGAGAACGAATCACAGATGTGTCACGCTTAATCAAACCGGTTTGACCTAGAAACAGGAGTCGTCGGGTTGTCACGAAAAGAGTGCCTTGGCTCATCCTTTTTCCTGTCTCTGTTTTACCCAGACTGATAGAGGGAATTGCAGCAACAGCCTTTTCCTCTTCACCGATGTCAAGGTGATCAGAGTATTTAGTAAATATCGTGTGCCAGCGCTGCAGAGGTTGTAGGTCTTGTTCGATTGTCTCTAACACATCTTTTAATTCCTTAACTAGCTCTATGCAATACGTTTCGTAATCGTCGATGTCCTCTTGGATGCCCTCTATTAGTCCTGCTAGAAGTGGAAAATCTGAAACCTGCCATTTTTCTGGATGGATGAATCTTGCTTTGCTTGCTCTGTGTCGTTCAACTATCTTTTGAGCTCGAAATAATATTCGTTCATTTACTGCTGGAATAGCTTTCGTGATAAGTTCCAGTAAATTCTTCTCTATCTCAGGATTGTGGAGAAAACCGCCTGTACGAAGCTCTCTAATCTGCCACCGTACTGTTCTCAAGCGGGTAGCAAACCCTGTTAGTAATTCATGTCCCACTCGAAGCTCATAGTAAGCTGTGCGAAATCGGCTAACTAGGTTCTGCCGCATGTTGTGTATTGGTGTCACGTTGTCTGAATTGCAGTTAACACATAGGTTCTCACGGCGGGTTGCAAGTTGTGCTGGCTCTCCGCATTCTCTGCAAACTGTCCCCTCATCAGTTTGCTCAATGGCACTAGGACCACACCGACTACAGGTATCGAATTCACTTACTTTGTGTCGAGAACATTTAACGCAGAAAACATAACCACAATCCATGCAGCACCGCTCAACTACACGGATGCGGCACACGGGACACAACGAATTGTTACTTTGTGGTCCTTGTTTTGGTAGGGACATGGTTCAACGTCAATGGAGTTGTAGAAATAGTTTTCGTGAGACTACGAGACGCCTACAGAATGCAAAGAGGTCAGGTCTCGGGGCGACGAGAAGAAGATTGAGGGCGCCTAATAAGGAAGCTCTCTAACCCGCGGGGAGATGGAAAATCAATTAATAAAATCCTCTTGCGAAGAGGTAAAGCTACATTGAAGATAGGTGTTGTTCCCACTAGACCTTGTTTTAACCCTTGGTGAGCGTGACCATGAACAGCCAAGGTTGGATTGTGCTTCTTGAGTAGTGCTTCAACGCGGCGGGACCCCATCTGGGGAAGTGCACGTCTCATTTCACCACTGAGAGTCTTGAAAGATGGAGAATAATGCGAGAGAAGAATAGTGTGTTCAGCTTCGGAACTTGCTTTAGCGAGGAGTGTATCCAATGTTTTTACACGTCTAGTGTAACGATTACGGATTCCTTTCACATATCTAGACTGCCAGAAGGTCGGCTGATCAAGAACACCTCTCGTGCCCACAATCGCTACCCGCTCCGCGTTTAATGAGGTGATTCTCATCTCGTCATCTAGAAAGGTGATGACATCTTTAGTTCTCCTCCGTAATTCATCTTTTATTGTATCGTACTCGTCATTACCAAAAACTGCAAATATTGGGCAGTTTAGCTCTGCCAGAAGTTCTGTTAAAGGGTTTATGGCATCGACGTTACCACGATTTACCAAATCGCCTGCCAGTAATAACAATGATGGACTACTAGATAGTTGGTTCAGGGACTTAACAAAGGATTCCCTGAATCGGGGCCAGTGTATGTCGCTTGTTGCGGCGAGATGCAAGTGTTTTTCCTCTTTAATTAAGTGTTAAAGGGCAGCAAAGATGAAATTTATTAGACCTAGGAAAGCACCGAGTTTATCAGCTAGGCTAGCGCGGGAGGCATTTTTCCTCGGATTTCGCAAGATTAGGATGGCAGAGGCAGCAACACAAATGGTTCCTGGGACGAGTAGAATTATGTAAAGGGGACCGGTCCAAGGTAAACCAAACCACGTCCACCCAACCCAATTCACGAGATATGGCAATAGGAAGCCTGAAACACCAATTACATTGAATACAGCAGCAATTCTTGCAGCTGTACGTACCCCATATTTCCGCGCAAGAGTTTGTACATCGCGTAGCTCATCACCCTCAATGTCTTCTATCCCCTTTATCGCTTCTCGACCTTGAAGGACACTGGCAGCAGTAATGAAGTAAATCCAAATGACTGGAGGTATTAAAGGAGAAGTGATAAGTGCGCCATAGAATAAGCCAAAGGCGAAGCTAACAGAAACAGCGAAATTACCCAAGAGACCCATTACCTTTCCCTTTGCGGCATAGAGTAGGCCAACAAGGCAGAAGAGGGCGGCAATTGCTAATGTCCAAACCTCAACAGCGGACAGAGATATTGTAAAGAAGGAAAAAAGAAGACCAAAGAAGACAAGAATAACTGTCCATACTTTGGCTTGCCGAATCGACATTTCCCCACTTGGGAGTGGGCGGGTGGGTCGGTTTACCTTGTCAATTTCAAGATCGTAAATGTCGTTTACGACATTCCCTGCAGCGGCAATGCACAGATAGGTTATCGAGGCTAGAAGTAAAATCCACCCTAATGGTGTTGTAAATAAGTGGGTCAGGTCAAAATAACCGGTGCCAGTTGTAAATCTGTAGCTTGTCAGAACTCCAATTATAACGGTAAGGGCTCCGACGAAAGTGTTTCCTGGACGTGTGATGGTGATGAATGCCTTCAGAGACATGGAATATTGCCTCGGTTACTGTTTCTGTTGTGTCTCTTGTTATAAATAGACATTACGTTTAGTACAAGGTCAAGGAATAGTTTCGATGAACACCCCTTTCGTTGTCTGTCTACCATAATTTCTTGTCATGAATACCCAATTAAAGGTAGTCTAACCTGGAAAAGACTGGGTTTTGCATGGAGTCCGATGGAGCACCTCACATTATTCGGGAGCTCCCTAGTTTAAAGAGCCAGATAAAACTCGGTTATACGATAAAAGGGAGCGAGGCACACCCTTTCAATCTCATGCTGAAGGATTTCCGTAACCTAGTAATTTTGGGTGAACATGCTAAGGATATCTACTACCTTTTCTTAAGTCAGCTCTGTGACCAACTTCAGTTACCAATTGTAGTTCTCAAAGAAAAAAATGAAGATGACCTTGAGAGCTTGATTTGTGAGATTCCAATCTGGCATCTAGACACTGAAGTCAGTCAGTTAATCCTAAATCCATTAGATTTAGGAGACAAGGCCACACCTATTCACGCCCACATCCTAGCCAGCATACTCTCGCATACTTACAAATTATCCCTTAAAGCACAGAAGCTTCTCCAAGTTGCGATATGGAGTACCATCAAAACTAGTCCAAAGCCGTCACTCCAAGAACTTCGCCAAAGCCTTCAATATTTTGAAGAACATGAAGCTACTCACAACGAACTACATTACTTGCTAGAGGCTCTTGACAAAGCCAACATCTTTGGTTCCTTCGACAATGTATCACTCGGTCGGTTTCACTCTGTACCAACAATCCTCTCAGTGCCAAGAAATAGTAGAGGCCGCCTCGTAGCAAATCTACTTCTATTGAAGCTCCTTGCGGGTCAAGTTTTAGCTCTGCCCCCTCTGGTAATCTTCGATCTTCCCCTTGATACTCTTCTTATCGAATTACTCTTCAGGAGTTATGCGACTAGCGGTGATTTTCTCCTCTTTCTTGATTCAAAGGGGAGGTTCCCTCAACTAGAATCACAGATTCCCTATAATTTAATTTTCTCAGCTTTGAGTGAATCCTCCACTTTTTGCAGGCAATTATCAACAAAAGAACGTGACATTCTCCAAAGCCATCATGATTTAGTCGCTGTGAAACTATTCAACAAACCCCTACAGCTAGTAAATGTATTCTAAGCTGGATTTGGGCGAATATTTATCTAGTAATCCTATCTTGGAAAATAACGGTTGCATTAGACGAGTTTCTGTAATTTCTCATCAACTCGAGCTATTTGATCCTTATCACCGAGGCGCACATACATATCTCTTGCCTGTGTATAGAGCTCCTTCGCCTTTTCTATCTCACCAATGCTCGCGTGATGATCTGCTAGCTCCTCAAGGTATGCAGCCTTTTTCTGGAAATATCCGCTAATCTGATCACTTGGCTTCGACATAGGTTTTCAATAATCACTTTCGCAGAATTGCATATTAAGCTAGTGATGCATCTACTCAGTCTAAGGAACAAGACGTGTACGATCACGAGGGAAGAGACAGGTTTCTCGGATATTCTTGTAACCGAGCATCTGCATCGTTAGACGTTCCACACCAACAGCAAGCCCCCCGTGCGGCGGGGCACCATATTTGAAAGGCTCGATATAGAAAGCAAAGGTTTTGGGGTCAAGACCAGCTTCCTTCAGTTTATCTACAAGCATATCATATTGGTGAATTCGTTGACCGCCAGTTGTAATCTCCATTCCTCGATAGACGAGATCAAATCCTCGAGTAAGGGTGGGATCAGAATCTAGCGGCATCGTATAGAAGGGACGAATTGAAGCAGGATAGCGGGTTAGGAAATAGAAATCCTCTCCAGTCTCTCGTTTTACATATTGATGCAGCATCTCTTCGCCTTCACTGGAAATATCAATATCAGAGAGTATTTTCAGCCCCTCACTCCTCAAAATTTTCACAGCCTCTTCTATTTCGATTCGTCGAATCGGGAGGCGTGGTGTCTGAATGTCTACGCCAAGTTCTTTCAGCTCTTCTGAACAATACTTCTGTACGGCTGTAAAGGTTGATTTCAGCATTTTTTCTTCCATTTGCATGACGTCTTCTTCGTTACGAATCCAAGCCATTTCGAAATCAAAGCTAGTGTACTCGTTCAGATGGCGTGGAGTATTGTGTTTCTCTGCACGATACACCGGTGCTACTTCATAGACCCTGTCGAAGCCACCTACAAGGCATAGCTGTTTATAGAATTGAGGGCTTTGGGCTAGGAAGGCCTCTCTTTCAAAGTATTTAACGGAGAACAGGTCGGCTCCTCCTTCAGTCGCTGTTGCAACAATTTTCGGTGTATGAATCTCTCGAAACCCCTTGGTTTCTAGGAAGCGTCGCATCCGCGAGATTGTAAAATGTTGGATCTTGAAGAGCAATTGGTTTTCATGGCGGCGCAGATCAATAACTCGGTGGTCAAGTCTGGTGTCTATATCCGCCTTGGTCTTTCCTGATATATCTAGAGGCAGAGTAGCAGGTGCGTGGTTTATGATAACTATGCGTTCAGGTACAATTTCGACACCCCGTCGTGCTTGTTCCTCTCTTTTTACCCGTCCTACAATTGCTACAGCATATTCGTTGTCTAGTTTCTCCAAGATTTCCAGTAATTGTGGGTCTGTCCGTTTGTGATGTAAGATACACTGGGTGAGTCCTTCCCGGTCTCGTATAATTAAGAAGCTAAGCTTCCCGAGTGGTCGGATACGCTGAACGTGTCCCATTATTGTTACACGTCGACCTTCCATTTCAGGCTTCAATTGAGAGGAGTAGTGGGTTCGGTTAAGCCTACCGAGGGGATTAGCAGGGCTAATAGTTCGTGAAGGGGTCATCGAGAAACGCCTCGCCCTTTCCTAAGCTAATGGCGACTTAAACTTTTAGCTAAAGACCAATTAAGCGGCGCAGTTCCTTCATAATTTTATCAATCGCTGGAGTATTCAGGGCTGCAACCGCTTTCTCGGCAGGCTCGATGAAGTCTTTGAATAGGGATTTAGGAGAACGACCTGCTTGAACCAACTGAAGAGCATGAAGAACATTGGCCAGCCGATCAGCCGCCTCAACTATGAGGGCTTCTCGACTCGACTGCCCCTGATAATCTTTCCACGCCTCTTCAAGGGGAGGACGAAGCTTTGAGGGGAGTTCACCAATAAGAGAAGACATTACTTGGTTTTCTGCTTCCCTTTTCACATCAAAAAATTCTTGGAGTTCCTCTGTTGGGTCACGCGGAATATCTCCTAGACGAGATTCTGGTAGGTCATGGAACATCGCCATCAAGAATATCCTTTCGATATCTACCTTTTCACCAGTTAATCTGGCTAGAAGATAGGCAATGACTGTTACTGAATGAGAGTGAGCAGCTACATTTTCCGCAGTAGCTGATGGAATACCACGTAGCAACCAGCCAACTCTTAGAACCCATTTTAGATTATCAGCAGCCTGTAAGAAATCAAGTATACCCATTTGAAAACACCAACTAGTTACGATTATTTAAAGAGCTTTGATATTTCTCTACCAAAATGCCTAAACACTGAAACAGTATGTCCAAGTGCTTCAATTTTAACCCCTGCGCCAATCAGAACAAGTGGCCCAGCGTCAGTAACAATGATATAGCCCTTTTCTCCCCGAACAATGAGTTCGTATAATGGATCAAATTTCAACTTGGTAGCTGCTTCGACTCCAGTCTGTAATAAGACTGCTGAAATTGCCGACATCAAGTCTGGGTCGATATCCACTCCTTTTGTTGCGCTATAGGCAACACGCCGTCCACCTTTCGTGACTGCAGCTAGGGTCTCTAACTCGGTGAATTGGGTAATCTCCCGCAGCATCAATACTAGTTGCTGTGCTTCGTTCTCGCCCATCACAAACGGTTGCAACAATTTTCCCTCTTTGATGTTAATCTATACCTGCAAGCCTTACCTACTAGCCTCCGTTCCAGAAGATCGCACCAGTTCTGCTAGATGACGTTTTTCAACTTGATACTCCTGTTCTTTGACCTGTTTCAGGAATTCCACAGCTAGTACTTGTCCATTCTGAATCACTATTCTAGGAGTGTAACCCTGCGCGAAGAGGACACCTTCAGGTAAGCTATCTATCCGTTGTAGTCGATGGGTTACTGTTCTCTTTCCTAAAACAGATGTTGCTTCTTCTGTAATAGCAAAGGCGTCAAATCCTACTAGTACAAATTCCCTCCGAAAGCCAGGAACGGGCTCTAGCTGTTTTACTTGTTCGATGATTTCCTCACTTGTATGAGGAACCTGAACCGTTTTTTGTCTTGAAGTTTGTGTTGCTGTCCTAGCTGCTACAACGCTACTATAATCAGGACTAGGCTTTGGAGTCGCAGCTGGTTTCGGTTTTGCTACTGGCTTCGGAGTTGTATCTGACGGCGGTGTGAAGGGAGTTTCTGAGGGTTTTGAGGCCGCATCGTCGGGACGTGAGGTAGGCGCTTGACCCATGGCTTGAAGAAACTCCTCATCCTCTTCTCCCGCATCTTCTGACACAATCTTATAAGCCAGCCCTCTACCACCACGAATACCCTGTGCAGACCGGGCGGCAATGAATTTCTTCCGGACAGGCGCATCAGCACCTTTCCAAATCCAGATACGCTTCAGCTCATCATCAATGACGATAAGGACTTGATCTACTTTCATATGAGAGCTAGCAGGTTCATCACCAGTAATCTGATCGACTTCGCCCGTATCTCTAACACTAAGCAATACCAAATTGTCGGCCAACAGAAGTTCAGCTCCAGCTCAATAGTTTACCTTTTGTATTAATAATATAAAGCGTTTATCTACCAACAGCCAAGATATTACAGTAACCAATAACTCGTACAAAGAAAACTTTTTGTGTTCACACCTCTTAGAAGGCGTAGCGAATTTAAACATCTATCTATTGATTAGGAGAGCATAATATGCGTCTAATTCTTCTTGGTGGAATGACTACGGGCATCGCCCTAACTTTACTTGGGATAGCGATATTTCTTGACCCAAGTATCGCCTTTCTTGCCTATCTCGGTTGCGTGGTTTGCACAGGGATAGTTGTTGCTTGTGCAGTGGTGAATAGCTTAACGACCTGGCCTGGGTTTGTACACCCTGATGACAGGCTCTGGTCAAACATCCTAGCCTACCTCCTCACCCTCTTTTCAATTCTTACTCTTGGCCGCTTCCTTAAAGAAGACATACGTGCTGATTGGTGGTTCACTTTACTGTTCAACATTGGTACATTACTCCTGTTGGCTCTGATTTTAGTCCTAAGCCTTATTGGTTTAAGTGGCAGATTTCGACCGAAGGGTCTCACAGAGAAAGAAAAAGCCAAGGACCGTTCCAAGGAGGTTGCGTCTCGTCTAATCCTCTTTGCACTACTCGTCGGTGCAGTTATGGCAGCTGGCCAAACAGGCCTAATACTTCTATGGGATTACTTCTATACAACGTACGGTTCGCCCCTTAGTTACTACTATATCTCAGTCACTATTGGAAGTCTAACGACTCTAATCCTGTTCAGTCTAGGGATTGTACTACGCGCAAAATACGAAGCGGTTCGAACATAGTAATCACTGAATAATTTAGCTCTGTACAAAGAATGAAGTGGGTTAGCATACAGCAAACTCGCTTCACTTTCTAATATCGGAGGAACGGTTTACCTTTGACAATACGGCTAATAATCGAGTTAATTTTCGCTCGCTTTACAAGGTCTTCAAAGCGCCGTTTAATATGTAGCATATTCACCTTCTCAGGTTTCACACGAAGTTTCTTGGCTAGTGCTATGAAGAGGCGCTCGAAATCATAGATTAGAAGCCTCTTCTCCTCCTCACCTTCACCGACGGCGAGTCCCTGCTCAATGGCAACACGCAGCTCGTTTATGTAGTACACCTTCGCCTTTTCAAAGCTCATTTCCTTTTCTTTTATTAGCTCCTGTAAGAAGGGGAGGCCAAATTTTGACCGGGCTATCTTCTCAAGACGCGCTAAGAGGGCGTTTAGAACGTCATCATGCGACAACTGATCGTAGTCTTCAAGCTTGGTCGGAATCTGTCTGACAAGTTCCTGATCTTCAGTCAATGAACCAGAAAGTGGTACAGGCTCTGTAGTTATCGTGGTCTGTGTCTTCGGTTTTGGTGTAGTTCTTGTTTTTGGTTTGGTCCTAGTTCTTGTTTTTGGTTTGGTCCTAGTTCTTGTTCTAGTTCTGGTCTTTGGTGTGGTTTCGGTCTCTACTGTTGGCTCTGGAACTGTAATCTTTACTGTCGGCTTTGGCGTAGTGATTTCTACCGTTTTTTGTGGTAGGATTTCTACTGTTGGTTCTTGTGTTGTAATCCTTATTGTCGGCTTTGGCGTAGTGATTTCTGTAGTTGTTGGCTCGATAGCCGCATGGCTTGGTCTTGGTGCTGCCGGTTCTTGAGTTGGCTTTGGTACACCAGCATCACGGGCCCCTCTTGGTTTTGGCTCGATAGTTTCATGTGCAACATCAGGTACAGGGGCATCAGTAACTGTCGTCGGTGGGGGAGTTACAGGGTCTTGTTTTGGTATCGCTTTTGGAGTCTTGAACTGTCGCTTAGCGGTAACCTTTGGAATCTTGGTCTTTGGTTGTTGTTCAGTTGCTGAAGGAGTTTTAGGCACTTGCTCCGTTTTTCCTTTCAACTGTGGTCTAGGTGTAGGATCCATATCGAAGCTCAGAATTTTCTTACCTTGTGCAAGTCGTTGGACATCATCTTCAGTCAAGGTAAGATGCTGAGTAAGGAGCCACCGGGTTCTGACGCGAATCATGTTATTCGGTAAAGTAGGATTAACAACAAGGAACCTAGCGAGCGTTAAACGAGAAATCTCGTCGATGAGAGGTGTTTGGTTCTGCTCACCAATAGATTGGTCCAGCAGATGCTGAATCGTCTTTTGTGATTGCGGCGAAATAATGCGACCTAGTCCTAGAGTATTGAATTGATCAAAAGCCTTGTAATCGAGATCCCTAGGAGACTGAGTGGCCACCATACAGATAATACCATACTTTCGGGCTTGACGGAAAAGCATCAGAAATGTATCCTTAGGACCTGGCTTAAGGGTACCTGCTGGCACAAAAGGCGCAATCTCGTCTGTGAAGAAGATTAGCCTCGGTGTTTTCGATGATCCTTGCTGAAGCATCCAAGAATACATCTGACTTAGGAGGATGGAAATGAAGAACATCTTCTCCTCCTCGCTCCTTAGTGTTTTCAAGAAGAAGATGTTTAGCGGAGTTTTTCCATCTACTTTCTCAATAACTCTTGAGAAGTCGATGGGTTCACCAGTGCTGAAGAGGAGTTGAGAGGTTCCTATCGTTAAGCTGCGTATCGCATGGCTCAAGCGCACCCGCTCAGCTGGTTTCATGTACTTATCTAAAGGGATTCCCAGCTCCTCTGGTGTGAGGGCAACCAAATCAGCTAGCTCGGATAAGTTGCTTATTTCACGCTTTCTGTCCCAGAAGAACTTCAATATCTCAAAGATAACCGCAAAGGCTCGGCTCTCATGAGTTCCTGGCAGTCCTGCGGTTTTAATTAACACTCGAACGAGTGTACGTGACGAGTTATCTATAATCCGAATTACGTCCTCTGGGTCAGCCTTGCGACTGGGCAAGACAAGTGGGTTAACTGAGATGCGAGAGCCCTTTGAGCTAGCTGGGGTGAAAATTCGAACCGCGACTTTCTCCTTGAATTCCTCTTGCAGCTCCCGGCTTATACCATTTCTTTCTAGCTCCTCGGGATTACCTGGCATGGCTAGACTCGCAAGGTCTCCCTGTGGATCAAGAGCAATAATAGGGATTCCATGACGCGCCGCCTCCTCGAGAATAATCTTACAGAAGACGGTTTTACCTGAACCTGTCGTTCCAAACGTTCCAAGATGACGCCTAAGCATATTAGCATCGAGATGGACAAGTTTGTCAGTGATTTCCCCGTCTGCAGTAAATTCATAGCCAATCCAGAACTTCATCATACACACTTCAATGCCTTGAGGAATTCCTCTCGATTAGTTACGTCCTCTTTTGTGATAATTCTATTCAAAGGCTTTAAACTATCGGTTTGCAAGAGCTAGCAATTATCGAAGTTCATCTATTTCGCAGATACCATTTTTCTTTTAGAATTGGTGTTCTGCTAACTTTTTCGCATATGAAGTGGCGTGATAAACTTGAGTGGGGCTGCCTCTATGGGCTTCAAGTATTTCTGCAGAACCTTTGGAATAAGGATTCGACCATCAGGCTGAAGATTATTCTCAAGCACTGCTGTAATAGCACGAGTAGTCGCAATCACGGTTGAATTCAATGTGTGTACGAAGCCCTTTGTGGGGTGTCCACGCTTTTCTGCATACCTGATATCGAGCCGTGCGGACTGATAGTCAGTGCAGTTACTACAAGAAACCATCTCCCGATACTTGCCCTGGGATGGCATCCACACTTCCATATCATAGGTCTTTGCAGATACTTGTCCAAGGTCGCCACCACACATGTTCACAATCCTAAAAGGAAGACCAAGAGGCTCCCAAACCTCTTCAACAACCTGGATCATTTTTTCAATCCATTCCCAAGAATCATCAGGATGACAGAACACAAACTGCTCAACCTTGGAAAATTGGTGAACACGAAAGATTCCTTTTGTATCCTTACCATGAGCTCCAGCTTCCTTTCTATAGCAGGGGCTATATCCTGCAAGAAGTAGGGGCAGCTCATCAATCTCAAGGACTTCGCGCATGTATCGTGCAGCAATTGGGTGCTCAGAGGTCGCAATCAGGTATAAATCGCGGTCTTCTAGTTTGTAAAGAGCATCTTCAAAGGCACCTATGTCTGTAACTCCGCTGTATGCATCATGATTCAATAAGTGAGGAGGTAAAACAGGAGTGAAACCTCGGCGCGTGATTTCGTCTAGTGCATATAGGCCAAGAGCTTGATTCAACCAAAATATATGATCAAGTAAGAAGTAGTACCTCGCACCTGTTGTCTTTGCAGCTCGTTCAGTGTCAATAAGACCGGTCTGCTCAGAGATATCATAGTGGCTCAACGGCTGCTCTTCTGTAACGATACACTTCACTGAGAGTCCTTGAGCATCAGCTAGAAATTGATCGTGGTGTTCTCGCCAAACCAGTGGTTTACCGATATACTTGACTGGGCGGTTCTCTGTATCATCCTTTCCCTCAGGAACACTTTCATGTGCAATGTTTGGGATACTACGAAGTACAGCTGTTCTCTGCTTGTCAATCTTCTCGACCCGTCGTTCTTCTTTAGAAACCTTCTCAGAAAGAAGTTTAGTCTCTCGGATTAATCGTTGTTTTTCCTTGGGATCCTTAGTCTTTGCTATCTGTCTTGAAATCTCGTTTCGCTGCCGTTGGAGTTCACTGACTTTGACCCGAGTTTTACGCCATTTAGCGTCAAGTCTAATCGCCTTGTCGACAACGCCTGGATCCAATCTCCGCAAGCGTTGAGACCAGCGAAGTCTCTCAGGGTCATTTCGAACTGCATCGAGAATGCTCCACATGCTCATTATCTTCACCTTAAAGCACTCAAATCCCTTGACCCTAAAAGCATTCCTTTATGCTTCGTGCCTTCCCTCTTTTTGAGGGTACAAGAATATCACATCTTTTCGGAATGCCAACTTGTCAAATGTCAGAGCCGTTATCTATCCAGTATCTAGTGTTTCTACACGAATACGGGTTTTGGCGATGGCAGCATAACTATAACGCTAAAACCATTTCTTTCGGCGCCCTATGACCACAAAGATAACAAGGAAAGCTACAACCACGACTCCACCAACGATTAGCCACGGGAATGGGGGTGGTTCAATGAAGATTATCTCTTCCAGCAGGTTCATTCGATTCAGCAGAGCAAGAGTGCTAACAGCCCAATGGGTTTGCAGAGCAAGACCGCTTCCTTCTGCCGAGTCAGCGAAACCGCCACCAACAGTCTGCTTGTTGATAATCCATGCGGCAGTGTCATCTACTTGAATCTGGTTTGTAGCACCAAGGATTAGTAGTGTGCGAATGGCGTAGTACGTGGCAAGATGGGTTGAAACCATATCATCTGGGGTAGCACTATAGCCCCCAAGATAATCTGGGTAATTTGTATTGTTTTGGTAAAGGGACGAGACAAACTGGATTGCTGCTGTTTGATTTATCGAGCCGAGTCCATCAACGATTTCTAAACTGCGAACGGCCATAAACGTGGATTGAATGTCTGATACAGTGCCATTCGGGCTGTTTAAGAAACCGCCATAGCTTGGCGAGTTGGTGGGTGATAGCACCTGACAAGAGTTCAGCCAAGGAACGACTAAGCTCGCATTGATTTCGCCAATGTAAGGTGCATAGATAGTATCATTACCGAAGAGTTCCAGAGCGTAATAGGTTGCTGCTACGGTAGCGTTTCCGTCAATTGTGTCAGCAAACCCACCATAGGTTATTGGGTATTCGGTTTCGTTCAGCCTCTGATGACGTGCGGTGAAGTTGACGACAATATTGTAGTCAACGGCAAAGGTTTCATCGAGCTGGTGCAATATCAGGATGGCATAATGGGTTGCAGTCAAGGAGGCATTCTCGGCTCCTTCAGTCAGATAGAACCCGCCATAATCAGTATTATTCGCCACATTAGTGTCGTTCCAGAAATCCTGCACCCAACTACTCATGTTTGCTGGTATGTTCCAGTCAGGGTGAGTGTCGTTTGCGGTAGCCCAACCATCAAGTGTTTCAAGAATACTTACTACTGCATAAGTAGCGGAAAAGGTCGGAGATTCCGCATCAGGATAGAGTAGTGCACCACCAGACTCGTGTAAACAAGAAGCTGTGAATGAAACTACACGAGTCTGTCGTGTCTCTGCTCCTGCCACTGTTGCAGGACTTAGGCATATCAGAAAGATGAGGCTAAAGAAAAGGACTCCAAAGATCTGTTTACGCAACCGGCTTTTCCTCCGTTTCATTACGGGCTTCCCGTTACTGGGCGAATTCCCTTAAAAGATTTCGTTCCAGTCAGTTCAAGGCACTTCAATCGGGCTTTACCGATAACCAATGAGTAACTGCAACCACAGCATCTCCACAGGCTGTGACAATCTGGCGAGGGCTGTCCGAGCGAACATCGCCGACCGCGTATAACGCTGGAATATTGGTTCTTTGTTTTTGGTCGATTATAATGTGCCCCTTTTCGTCTGTTTTGACGCCAGCAGAGGAGGCAATATCGCTGTTGGGGCGAACACCCACTGCAATGAAGACACCATGGACTGGCTGGGTCCATTCCTTTCCTGTTCTTTTATTTCGAAGCTTGACCTCTGCGACCACTTTTTCTCCTAATACCTCGGTCATTATGGTGTCCCAGAGAATCTCTATCTTCTCGTGTTTCTTTAAGCGCTCAGCGTAAGTGTGTTCAGCGCGAAGCTTGTCCCTTCGGTGTACGAGATAAACCCTTTCTACGATGTTTGCTAGAAAGAGAGCTTCCATCGCAGCAGTATTCCCCCCACCAACAACTAGCACGGTTCTTCCTCTAAAGAGAGGACCATCACAAGTAGCACAGAAGCTTACGCCACGTCCATCCAATCGGTCCTCGCCAGGTACTCCGAGTCTCGCATGATGAGCTCCCATTGCTAGGACCATAGCTGGTGCGTGATATTCTTCACCATCAGCAGTGATAGCAACTTTGAGTTCTTCACTGAGGCGTAGCTTCTCGACTGCTGTTAATTCTTTAATTTCTGCTCCAGCTTTCAAAGTCTGTTCTTTCATTTTAGTAGCAAGGTCTGCGCCCATAATCGACTCGTAGCTAGGATAATTCTCTAACACCCACGCGTTTATCATCTGCCCGCCACAAATCCCTGATTCAATAATCGTTGTTCTGAGTCCCATGCGCGCAGCGTAGAGACCCGCAGTAAGTCCTCCAGGTCCTCCACCAATTATGATGATATCCCTTTTGTGAGCCATTGTTCAATCACTGCTGGAAAGTGTCTTCTAAAGGCTTTTTCAGCGTTTTGCTTCTCTGTATACACACCAAACCCGAAAACTAGTGCTAGTATCTACTTGAACTCGAATAACTCTCCGCGTGCTAGAGCTTCGAGTCTCTCTGCTCCCTCTCGGTAGCCCCCTGCGTAGATGATGTCACCTGGCTGAAGCTCAAATTGGTCCTCAGGATAATAGATCCAGCGGTCCTTTCGCTTTACTGCCAATATTCGCGCGCCATGATTTTCTAGTCGGAGTTGTGATAGCCGTTTATGCGCTAGCTCCGACTTCGCCGAAACCACTTCTCGGCTAACGCGTTCATCAGCTTCCTTCAAAGCTATTTGCATTACTGGGTGAACATCTACTCCGCGAAGCACAATTTCAGCTATTTGAGCGGCGGCATCCGCAAGATTCTCCGATGCCACACCTAAACGGATTAATCCTAGGCGTCCCTTCTCTTCCCCCTTACCTAGCTTCATCCGTAAAACCTCTAGCTCGAATTCTGTGTGGAAAGCATCGAATGCTTCCTCCAATTCGAAGATATCTTGAGCCATATCCTTGTTATTTGTCAGGAGTGCCGTGTAAGCTAGATTGATTAGGAGTTCTGAAGTGTCCTTCATCTGAATCAGCATATCGAGGATACGCTGCTCCGCCTTCGGCTGTTTACTCGGTTTAAGCAATCTCTTCAAGCTCACCGGTAGCTAACCTCTGTAATTTTTCTATACTTTCACTAGCTCCTCGGACTATGACTCGGTCTCCTTTTTGAAGCTGCCATGAGTCGGGAGGGTTTATCGTCCACTTGACCTTGCGCTTGATTGCGATGATGTCACAACCAATCTCTTCTTCGAGGTTAATCTCAGCTAGTGTCTTGGCAACTAGTATGGATTTACTTCGAATTACCGCGCGTCCAACTATTTCCTCTGCTTGATTGATAGCCTGTTGAAGAATTTTGGGAATACCAATATTCCGAACGACGAGTCCCGCTATATCTGCAGCTGCATCACTAATCTTGTTTGCAGAAGAGGCGGCTTTCATAATTCCAGCTATCTGTTCAGCGTCATCCTTGTCACGAACCGCTAGAGATGCATTCATTAGAAGTAAATAGCTCAGATAATCTACCCGCTTCTCTAGCCCCATAACTTCCTCAGCCAGGTCCCCGTCATTAAACAAGACACACGAATAAGCGAGATCTATCATCAACTCGCTCAGATTCTTCATTTCAATGATTAGGTTTCTAACCGGGATGGGTTGATATTCAATTTCTCGAAGTTCGTCCTCTAGCATTAAGGCCCACAGACTCCAAACATTGCGGAAACTGGGTTCGTGTCACAACTTTTCCACTCTTATTTACTTGTATCTAGTTTTTCAATTTTTCTGGTAAGGCAATTATTTTTGTAGAGTAGTGAAACATGCTACCACAAATTGGTGAGCCGCTGATTGATAGGTCGAATAAAGGAGAAATTTAAGAAAGCGTTTGGACCAGTCGGTCGAGCTCTTGGGCGTACTGGAGTTCCGCCCAACCTACTCACGATTTTGGGACCAATAATCGCAGTATTTGCTGCCCTCTTCTATTTCTGGCAAGACTTACTGGCAGCACTCTTATTACTACTGTTATCGAGCTTCATTGACGCGCTGGACGGAGCCGTTGCCCGCGCCCAGAAAAGGACAACTGCCTTTGGAGGAGTCCTTGATAGTGTTTGTGATCGATACAGCGATGCCATCGTGATTTTCGGGATAATTCTTGGTGGATGGTTATCGTCTTCTTGGGGATTAATTTGGGGGATACTTGCCTTAGTGGGGAGCCTGATGGTTAGCTACACTCGGGCTCGTGCCGAAGCGGCTGGAGTATCACAGCTTGGAGTAGGAATCGCCGAACGTCCTGAACGCCTCATCATTTTGATGATCGTAACATTGCTTGATTATCTAACTATCAACGGGTTACTATTTACTCCCCCAGTTCTCTTCGGTGTTTCCCTCTGGATAGAGTATGGGATAATCCTCATCGTGATACTGGCGCATATTACAGTAGTTCAACGAACAGTCGCCGCTTACCGGGCTTTATCTAAGCAGTCGAAGGAGCAAGAGCAGCAGCCAAAATCTGAAGATACCTCCTAGCCTCTGACAAGGCACTCCGCCCCTTCTCTGTTATAGCATAATACTTCCTTGCAGGACGACGACCCTCTTGCCTCTCCCCGCTCCGCTCAACCAGCCCTTCACGTTGAAGCTTGTAAAGAAGAACATAGGCAGTTACAGGAGCTATCTCTACACCGAATTGCTCCTGAACGGTTGCTCGAACCTCATACGCGAAGTATTCTCTCTGCTCAAGCAGGGTTAGGACAAAAAGCCAGAGATTTTCCTTTGTCGTTCTTGTTATAAGGCGTCGCATTGCCTTGGTTCCGTGCTGGGAATAATTCTGGACCGCCTCACTTAACTCCCGTCTATCTGACAATATTTTCATTCTCCTAAGGACTAATACTCTGCTTTTTTCACTAATCTATACCTGTTCTACGTGCTAACTCGAGAAGTAATAATGTGATTATTTGGCTCCCCAAAAGACTTTTTTCTCCTACACCAATTTTCCAGGCGTTCTGTTGCATCAACAGGGTTTCATGCTCGGGTGGTACGCCTTGATGATCACCCAGAACGAAAACAAGAGGTACCGAAGGGTTAATTTCGGTCTTCGCTAGGGGTTCACCCCCCTCAACTAGATAGAATAATTGCCCTTGTTCTCCTACTATGTCTTCAAGTGACTCTGCAAATCCTTTTCTTGTAACTGAGAAATGAGGCCAAACTTCAACTTGGGCTGGGTTTTGAGTCTGGGCACGTGCAAGCAAATCTTTCAGTAAAAGAGCACACGCAAGCCCGCTCTCAGGAACCATTCCCGCCAATACCTCCCTTACCTGGAGGAGGAGTGGCGGGTTTGGAGGACCACCAAGTACAGAGAGAAACCGTATGCTAGGACACAATTCAGGTACGCTTCGAAAGGTGGCTACTAACACTCGGCACAAAACGTCTAGTCGTCCACTCGTACCAGCAACGTCACGTATGAGAAAGTCTCCTGAAGTACGACAGTGAATTGCATCAAAGAGAACAGTTAGACGCAAAGGATTCCCTCAAACATATACCCAAAAATAGAGTGCCTCGAAACACTCCGTTGAATGAGGATTATTGTCTAGACTTAGATTTCCTGGAGTCTCGGCTTCGGATAGTCACGACTCCTCGATGAACGGCACATGAAATGCAATACCATTTTGAAATTTCACGGCGGGGCATAACGGTACCCGCTCGTCGAAGCTCTCTTGCCATCTGCGGGTCCACAAAAGAGGCTCTTGTTGTACGGCGCTTCGCCTTATCGCGGGGCACTAATTTCCCGCATTGAGTGCATTGAACTGAGCTTCCTCGGCCTTGTGAGCCTTTTCTTCGACCTTGACTCTTTCTTTTTGATGGCAATGTCTTTTCATCTCGTAATATCCTATGCAAGTCGCTATCCTTGTGATCGGACTATCAGCCTGCAGTTTCAAGGGAGCATACAAAAGCCCCTTTCATAAACTTTGTGTTGAGAACGCTCTTTATCTTCGTTTCAATCGATTGTTCGACCTGATTCTGCTAAGGGGTGTCCTAAGCATTCCAGTCGAAAGGCTTTGTACCAACCAAAGGGTGCAATGTGTACAGTAAAACCTAGCTTTCCAAGTTCTTCAGCAAGAGTTTGTAACATACGTACTGCATACTTTGGTTTGGCGAGTTTTCGTGCGAAGATATGTGCGTGGGGGTAAACTACAATCTCTTTCACTTTCACGCGCTCTGCGACTATCTGAAGTTCCAAGGCTGCCTTCCCAGCTATCGAAGACAGTCTGCCTTCATCACTGGTTTCGACAGCGCAGAAGGCAGTAAGACAGTTCTCAAATTCTTTCCACACGCCCTCTTCAGCGTCGTCACGTACACTAATTTTAACTGGCTCTGTTGCCTTGTAGGCGAGTTTTCCGTGAAAGATAAGCAATCGCAAAATCATTCATCTCCTTTTTTCGGTCATATTTTGATTTCTTCTCTTGTTTTCTGAAGATACCTCAAGCCTTGTTTAGCGAGTTCTTCTGCCCGGGCGTGGGTCTTTGCTTCGGCGAATATCCGGAACTTAGGCTCGGTTCCTGAAGGTCGGAGGAGAACCCAACCATCTGAGTATCGGAGTTTTATTCCGTCTAGTTTGTCACACTTGATATCTGTTGGTATCTGTTCAGCCACTCTCTCTAATAGGATTGCTTTTTCATCGTCGGTACAGGGCAATCCCGTTTTTACCTGTGAATATGATGGAAAACGTTTGTCTAGCTCGTTTAGCGATGCTTCTTCATGGGCTAGGAGACCCAGGATTGTTAATGTAGTAAGCAGTCCCTCTCGGGTCCAAGACCAACCATTGTAGATTACTCCCCCATTCTCTTCTCCTCCTATCTGGGCATCCACCTCCTTCATTTTCGCAACGATGTTTGGTTCACCGACCTTCGTGAGAACCACTTCCGCGTCTATGGTTTCTGCAACGTCTCGAATAACATCGCTCGTTGCCACTTGAGTGACTATTTTCTTATGTTTAACAGGGCTATCTCGTAACCGATAGTAGGCGGCAAGAGCAAAGCTACGATCGCCCATAATGAAGCGCCCCTTATGATCGATGAAAACTACACGGTCTGCATCGCCATCCCAAGCCATACCAACGTCTGCTCCAGTCTTTACTACTTGGTCCTTAAGCTTTCCAAGGTTTTCTTCCTTAGGCTCAGGATGTCGTCCTTGGAAGAGACCATCAGGGACACAAAATTGTGTTTCCACCTGACAGCCTGCCTGCTTCAGAAGTCGGGGGATCATTACCGATGCGGCTCCTCCGCCACAATCAGCTACAACGCGTAATCTCTGCTTCCGAATCCTACTACAATCTACCTGCTGAAGTAATTCCTGAGTGTAGAGGGGACGGAAATCTTCTGTTATGAGAGGCTTCCCGAAGAGTTTCCAAGAAACTCTGCGTTTTGACTCAGGTTGAGCAAATAATTGCTCTATCAGACGTTCTGGCTTCGAGGTGTAAGATGCTCCGTCTTTACCCCATAATTTGATGCCATTGAATTCAGGAGGGTTATGGCTAGCGGTCACCATAACGCCTGCAGTGCTGTTTAACCTTGGAATGGCAAAAGACAACAGGGGAGTAGGAACAAGACCTAGATAATAGACATCGCAGCCTCCAGTCATCAAGCCTGCGCTAACAGCGTGGTTGAGCATTTCATTTGATGTGCGTGTATCCCAAGCGGTCACGACTGGCCCCTTACCATTCAAGGAGTTTGCTAAAGCTAGACCTACACCATATGCCATTGCTGGTGTAAGAGTCTCATTAACTATAGCACGCAAACCCTGCGTTCCAAAAAGCCGACTCATAATAGGGACCTCTGAACATCAATACTACTCCATCCCCTCTTGAAAAAGCGTTATTCCTACATCAACTAGGCGACAAATCTAGAGAAATTCAGGGATGTTCTTCCTAGAATACGTTTAGAGGCCTACTCCTAGTAGATGTCGAGACAAGTGCTCTTGTGGTTTCTATATGCGTTCCTATCTCCTTTCGGATTGTCTCGATTCGCTCTGACTCAAGGTAGGGTTCCAATGTCCAAAGAAGTAGATGGGTGTACAATTCCTTAGGATCGATTATCTCTTCGATGTTACCAATTACCTTCATCCGGAACAGATACTCGTCCTCGTACATACTCACAATAGTGCGTAGTTTCTGTGCAAGAGACTCGACATTGTCTACTAGCTGTCTTAACTTACGGTCTGGTTTCTCAGTACTTTGCAGCAATTCGGCTGCCCTGCGCTGTAAACCGCTCACCTGCTCGGTCATTAACCGCATCTTCCGGATTACTCCCTCGAAATCAGGAGCCAGAGCAAGGAGCTTTGGCAGAAGCTTATCAAGTTCCTCGAGGTTCTTAACCACCGCTTTGTCTACAATCCCTTCAAATGAAGCGAGCTTCCCAAGATCCTCGAGGTTCTTAAGGAAGTTAATCTTAGAGAGCGCTCCAAGGATTACTCGAATAGGACGAAGAGAGTTACGATGTGTCGACTCCCAGCGTGACATAGCGTCGTCTAGCCCACTCGTTACTTCCCGCATGGTGCGGCCAAACTCTCGGATTATTGCTGCCAAACTTCCATCGTCCACGGCGATTGTCTCCATAAGGTCTTTTTCTTGCCTTACTCGGAACTGATTCTTGTCTGTCATTCTATGAATAACCAACGTATTGCAGGGATTTAAACAATGCGCTTCAGGAAACGAATAAACGAACACTGTTAAGTATTCCTAACATCATTTTTTATCAGGTGAAAACATGGACGGAGAGTGGCGCCCGCGCTTTGGAAGTAGTGGAATTCGAGGCTGTGTTGCTGAGGAATTGGCGCCAAATGAAGCTTGGTTTCTAGGTAATAGCATCGCTACGGTCTTTAAGAGAGGTTCGATTCTGGTCTGCAGCGATCATCGTACCAGTAGCCCGCTCCTAGTCCACTCTCTTGCCAGTGGCCTCATGTCAGGTGGTGCCCGGGTTGTCCTTGGGGGGCAAGTAATTACTCCAGCTGTGAGTCTATATGTCAAGCACCATCAGCTATCAGCAGCTGTTCTCGTTACTGGCAGCCATAATTCCCCAAAAATTAATGGAATTGAAGTCCTAGCAGACGACGGGGCTCCTGTGGACCGCGCCACTGAGCAGCGAATTGAAGAGCTTACTGTGAGCCCACCTGCTCCTCTTCCTTGGGATCAACAAGGTGAAACCACCTCAGTCGACGATGTCGGTCAATACTGGGTAACAAAGATAACTCGTCTTGTGAACACATCTCTTATCCAAAAACAAAATTTTCGCGTGGCAGTAGATGTGTGCAATGGTTCAGCAATCCCTTGGCTCCTAAATGTAATTGAAGAGTTAGGTTGTCAACTAGTAGGTGTTAATACTAAACAAGACCCTCTCTTTCCCGGTAGGTCTCCTAACCTAACCGTTGATTTACTCACTGAGGTCTCAAATACAGTACTGGAGAATGGTTGCCACCTAGGTGTGGCCGTTGATGGAGACGGTGACCGAGTGTTCCTAATTGACGAAAAGGGTCGAACATTACAAGGCGACATAAGTGGAACAATCTTTGCCCGTCTAGAGCTAGAACGCCAGAGTGGAGGCACGATTGTTACCCCAATTAATACTAGCAATGTTGTCTATGATATGGCTCGGGAATTCAAAGGAGAAGTAGTGAATAGTCGAATTGGACCACCAGCTATTGTAGCCAAAATAAAAAGCCACCAGGCTATATTCGGGTTCGAGGAATCTGGGAAGGCAATCTATCCGCATATAAATTATCTTTCAGATAGTGGGTTAGCAACAAGTCAGATTCTTGAATACCTCGCCAAAAACAACATCAAACTTAGTGTCTTAGTAGACAGCCTCCCCAAGTATCATCAGATAAAGCGCTCTCTAGATTGTCCTAATTCAATGAAAGGAAAAGTGATGAAAGGGCTAATTAAGGTGCTGAAAACCCAATTCGTCAACGCGGACTTCGTAACAATAGATGGGTTGAAGGTAATATTTGACGACGGGTGGCTACTACTAAGACCCAGTGGGACTGAGCCAAAATTTAAAGTCTTTTCAGAGTCACAATATGCGCCTCGCGCTGAAGAACTATTTCAAATAGGCTTGAGTTATCTACAAAAGGAAATGAGTCGCTACCCAAAATGAAAAATTAATTAGGTGACAGAATGTGGTTCCTTCATCTTCCCTTTTCGGGAGTTCAGGTATTCGAGGACTTGTGAATGAATTCATCACAGGTCCTTTAGCTATCCGTATTGGGCTAGCTGTCGCACAACTTTACCGTGAAAAACACAGCAAACCCTCTATCATTGTAGGTCACGATCATAGGACAACCGGTCCCATGCTCACTTCTGCGCTGATTTCAGGGCTCCTAACCGGTGGGAGTCAAGTTGTCAAGGCAGGAATGGCGCCAACACCAGCAATTGCATATGCTGGGGGAAAGAGGGGAACGGTGGCTGCCGTAATCGTAACAGCAAGTCACAATCCTCCAGAATACAACGGCTTCAAGTTCCACAATCCTGATGGTGCAGGTTTTTCCACAAACCAGCAAGAAAGAATTGAACACCTCATCGACTCTAGTGAACCAGTAGCCTGGGAGGATTTTGGATCAACCACCGGTTTTGAACCAATTCCGATGTATATGGAAGCATTAGAGAGTGCTTGTACAGTTACTAAACAACACCGCGTAGTACTTGATGCTGCTCTAGGCGCAGGTGGGCTCGTCACACCACTAGTACTCGACAATCTGGGTGCTAAAGTTACCGCTATTGGTGTGCCTCCAAATGGGAGGGAATATGCACAGAATATTCCCCACTCAAAGATTCAAAGCGCAGCTGCTGCGGAATGGCAGCATTTTGTCAACCTCGATAAGCTTAGTGCCCTTGTGCAAACAAAAAAAGCCGAAGTCGGCTTTGCACATGACGGCGATGCAGATCGGCTCCTCGCCGTTGATGACAAGGGACGCATCTTAGCAGGAGATACACTACTTGCATTAGTGGCTGACTATTATTTAGCAACTCGGGGGGGAAAGGTAATCGCTACAACAGTTTCGAGTTCCAGCGTCGTTGATATTGTGGCTAGGAAACACGGTGCAAGTGTTGTTCGTTGCCGTGTAGGCGATGTCTTTGTATCCAATCTTGTCAAGGAGCACAACGCGGTCCTCGGAGCCGAGCCCTCAGGTCCCTTCATTTTCCCCGAGGTCCATTACTGTCCAGATGGTCCATTGGCGGCCTGTAAGGTTCTAGAACTTCTAGATTGGGCTAAACGCCCACTAAGCGCCCTAGTTGATGAGCTACCAGAAATGCATCTCCTACGCGCCTCAGTAAAATGCTCAAATGATGTAAAACCTGTTGTCATGAAGGCTGTTGCTAACACTCTTGAAGACTTGTCTGATGTTGAGGAAGTCAGCAAGTTAGATGGGGTGAGAGCTAGTTTTAGTGACAATAGCTGGATACTAATTCGCCCATCCGGTACTGAACCCGTGATTCGGATTACTGTCGAGGCTCAATCAGCATCAAGGGCAAAAGACCTCCTCAACAGAGGGAAAAACGCTATTAGTTTGGTACTGAAACAAATTTCCTAAGACCGCCGTTTCTCCTCCACACAGCTCTGCTTGAGCCGAAGATGAATATTGTCTGGAACATCTTTTTCCACTACAATTCCTGGGTCAATCCAGCTGTCGAATCCTATTGTACGGCCAGGTAATACAACAGCATTGCATCCGATTTTTGACTTTCCCCCGACAACAGCTCCGAACTTGTCTGTGTGAGTTGAAACTAACTCCCCTCTGAGCATTACCTTGACGGTCTCACCGTCAAAGCGGTAGTTCGAAAGGACAACACCTGCTCCGATGTCTGCTTCATGACCCAGTATACTGTCACCTATGAAAGCGAGATGACCAATACTGCTGCCTGGCATCAACACAGAATTACGAACCTCACAGGCGAAGCCCACACTAACGCCTTGTTCTAAAACGGTGTGATCTCGCAAGAGCGCATTATTCCCTACCACAACATTTTCGCCAACGTAGACTGGACCAACTAGGCTAGCTCCTGGAAATACTCGTGCGTTGGCACCTATCCATACATCTCCTGAAAGGTGAGCAGCCTTGCTCACTTTCGCTGTTGGGTCGATAGACGGAGTCTTGCCACTCGTCGTTTTCTGGTGTCGGAGTCTTTCAAAGAGAATCGGGGTAGCTTCTAGGATATTCCATGTGCGGCCAACATCCACCCAAGGAGTAGTTGAATGGCTCCCAAATACGCTGTGTCCCTCATCAATGAGGTGTTGAATTCCAACTTCCAGATCTTTGGTTTTTCGGATAGCATCAAAAATCGCCTGGGTAAAGATGTAAGCCCCTGCAACAATGAGATTGCTTGGTTCGGTCCCTGGTGGGGGCTTCTCAACGATCTTCGTAATCTTTTCGCCCTCTAGAGCAACAACACCGAACTGATTTGGGTTCGGAACCTCAAAGAGTGAAAGGGCCATGTCACTCGTCCCAGATGCCTTAATAGCATCCTTGAAACGTTGGGGTGTGGTAATGATGTCGCAGTCGGTCATTAGGAACCGGTCAGCTCCAGCTAGTTCCCTCTCTGCTGATAAAACTGCGTCATACTCGCCCTTTGGGCTTTCTTGAATTGCATAGCTGATTTTGACGCCCAGCTCTTTCCCATCACCAAAGTAATCCTTAATTTGTTCCCGAAAATGACTTACTACTAAAACAATTTCTCTGATGTTAATTTCCCGTAGTGTGTCAATTACATGGTGGAGCATAGGTTTGCCCAGTAATGGCAACATTGCCTTTGGGTGGAATTGTGTCAATGGGTGTAGTCTTGTTCCAAAACCTGCCGCTAATATCAGTGCTTTCATTTCATTCCCACTTCCAGATCGGACCAGTCGGGCTATCTTCAATAATGATTCCTAGTTTCTTCAAGCGCGAACGGATTTGGTCGGATGTCGCCCAATCCTCCCGAGTTCGCATCTCTTCACGAATTGCTATTAATAATTCTATCAATCCTTCTACGACAGAAGAATCTCCGCGAGTAATTTCCTGTCCCATCCGCTTACGATAAAGCCCAAGTATCTCACCGTACGCATCTAATGTCATAGATATCTCTTTGAGGGTTCCTGCAGTCACGGATTCGCTTCCTGCTAGAGTTGAATTCAGATGTGATAGGAATTGGCTAAGGTTCGCCAGCGCAATTGGAGAGTTGAAATCATCGTCCATTGCGCCCTCAAATTCCTCTTGGAACTTCTGCAGTGCCTGCCACAGCTCCTCATCAATAGGACTTGGTTTGGTTGGGGCTATGCTCTCAGCTTCAAGTGCTTCTCTCAATCTGCGTTGTAATATGTCAATTGAATTATGGATTCGGCTCAGCCGCGCTTTAGCCTCCTCTAATTGCTTGTCACTAAAGTCCACAGGGCTTCTATAGTGAGAAGAAACGAGGAAGAGGCGTACAACTTCTGGATCGAACTTTTGAGTGATTTCTTGGATGGTGAAGAAGTTACCAAGGGATTTTGACATCTTCTCCTTATCGACGGTGAGGAATCCATTATGCATCCAATACCGGACGAAGGGCTTTCCAGTCAAAGCTTCTGCTTGTGCAATCTCATTAGTGTGATGAGGAAACACCAAATCTAACCCGCCACCATGAATATCAATTGAATCTCCAAGGTATTTCATTGACATCACCGAGCACTCTATATGCCACCCTGGTCGCCCTTTCCCCCATGGCGAATCCCAGAAGGGCTCGTCTGGCTTCATCGCTTTCCAAAGGGCAAAATCCTCAGGCTGTTCCTTTTCGCTTGCCGCCTCATCAGGTTCTGCATCTTGTTGCTCGGTTTTCAGTTTACGTCCTGATAGTTTACTATACTTATGGAATTTAGCAACGCGGAAGTAAACACTCCCGTTCACCTCGTAAGCATAGTCTTTCTCTACGAGTTGTTGGATGGTTTCAACCATTTCAGAAATGTGCTCAGTGGCTATTGGGTAGATTGTAGCTCGTTTCACGAATAGCTGGTCAAAGTCTTCAAAATACTCCTTGATATACTTGGATGCTAGCTCAGCAGTGGTCACACCCTGTTCTTGAGCTCGCTTAATCATTTTGTCATCGATATCGGTGAAATTCTGTATGTACCTAATTTCGTATCCTTTGAATTCTAGGTAGCGTCGGATGAGGTCAAAGGCTACAATAGACCGTGCGTGTCCAAGGTGGGACGAGTCATAAACAGTTGGCCCACAAACATACATCCGTACTTTGCCATCTTCTATGGTCTTGAAGCGCACTTTCCTACGACGAAGCGTGTTATAGACGACCAGCATACAGTTCCCGTCTCAAAAAGCCGCAAATTACATAAAAATGCAACTGCTTAGCTATCGTTTACCCAATGTAGCCCCTTAGCCATTGGCAAATTTCCTTGCTGCCTTGAGGACAGCGAGAGCAAGTGCCTTCTTTCGTCGAAGCGAAGTCATCATCGTTTGTTTTACTACCACTTGAATTCCCATCTCTTCTATCGACGATTTTAGCATTCGGTCTTGAAGGTCAATCACTAGAACATCAAGGAAGTCATGATATAGCTCCGCAACGCCTCGCGGTGACACTTCCACTCCTTGGGCAGCCATCAACTTATCAGCTGGACCCTTCACGGGGCGTCCACCCACTATGGGACTGATTGCTACACATGGCGCACTGGCGTCAATCAAAGCTTGCCGGATTCCAGGGACCGCAAGGATAGGTCCTATACTTACGATTGGATTACTAGGGGCAATAATGATGGTATCTGCCTGCTTTATGACTTCAAGGATACCTGGGCTAGGGCTTGCAGATTCGATGCCATCGAAAATCACATCCTCCACTTCATCCTTTGCCTTTCGTTTTACAAGGTATTCCTCAAAGTGCATAAGCCCCACATCAGTCATGATCCGTGTGGGTACCCAACTCTCTGTCATTGGGAGCAACTGACAACGCACTCCCATTGATTCACTAATTGCCTTCGTCACCTTTGATAGTGACCGTCCCTGCTTAAGCATCATAGTTCGGGCAAGATGTGTACCTAAATCCTGGTCACCCAGCTTGAACCAGGTATCAAAGCCTAGACGCTGAAGCATCTCTAAGCAGTAGAAGGTGTCGCCTTTAATTCCCCAGCCTGTCTTTGGGTTTACTTTACCAGCTAGTGTGTAAGTGACGATATCAATATCCGGAGAAATATATAGCCCCATGAAATTTGCCATATCATCTCCTGTGTTAATGATGACTGTAACCTCCACAGGAGGCATTACATTAACCTCCTCAGGAGGTATTACATTAACTAGACCCTCTAGGAATCGGGCAGCCCCAACGCCGCCAGCAAGCACGACTACTCGCATTGAATCACCCGTACTCCAAGATAGTGATAAGGCTTGTTATTTACAGGGCTACAGGCTAGTCAGGATGCTATTCCATCCAACTAAGAATTGATGAACACGAACGACCTGGTGCACCCTTTTGGCGTCCCTTGATAATGAAGGTGGCTCCTTCGTGTCCGCACTCAGGGCACTTAGACTTGTTATCACCGAGATATTTGATGATGTCGTCGACGAGAACCGCTGTGCAGGCAGCACCTTGAACCCCATACGGTGTTAGGACTTCAAGCAAGCCTTCAGCTCCTGGCTTCAAGGGCTCGAGTGTTTTAGGATGACGAACCACTATCATACTGGTTGGCGGGACATGCATGACAAAATCCTTATGTTTCTTTGACCAGTGGGCAAGGAATGCGCTTGGTGTTTCAGTGAAAGTATAGTTATCTCGGAAATGCTCTGTGGGAATGTGGAAGATTCGCTGGATGGTCTCCATGAGCTCAGGCTTGGGTAAAGGCTCCATTTTGATTTGTGCCTTCACTCCATCCCAGCCGCCACCACCAGTCCCCACCCATCCGTACTTCCCGAGCGGATACTCCTCGCCTTTAAACTGGGTTGTTAGAAGGTGATTCATCAGGAGAGGATTTCCACCAAGAGTGAGGCTCTCGGTCTCCTTTCGGCGCTTAAGCATTTTGAGAACACTTTTCTTACAGATTTCCGCGACAGCTTTAATCCTAAACTTGAAAAGCTGGGCAACTGTTTTCCAGAATCGAAACTTCACAGTGTATTCAACCGACGAATACGGATCCATTATTGCATTGATGAAATCTACGTAGAGCCTGCGGTCTCTTACTTCTGCACCAGAACGCCTAGCAACAGCTTTCATTGCCGTATGTCCAGGGGCAAAGTTCAGGCAATAATCAGTGTTCTCAAGATTTAGAAACTTACGCCAAGCAGTCAACCAATTCTCCTTTATCTGCTCTACATCGCTTGCGGTTCGTCCAATAACGCTGGGGTCAGCACTAGTGCTGCTGGAGATATGATATGTAACAATCCTTTCACTTGGTACCCTAAGCAATTGGTAATATTGTTCCAATGAAACCTTGAAGAACTGAGTTGGGATAAAAGGAACTTTGTGCAGAGTCTTGTGTGTAATAGGCTCTCGAAAATCATATTCTTGGCCCTTGCATAGATCCCCGTACATCTCGCATTCGCGCGCGGTTGCAGCCACTTCTTTCTGTAAGTCTCTGAAGAAGTGCTTGTGATAATAACTTGTTCTGTCCTTTGGAAATTCTGGTCGCTTTGGTGACAAATGAATCCCGTCCAAATTAGAAGGTGAGATTAGTTGTCATCCATAAAAAGGTTGGGCAAAGAAAAATTGAAGCGTTCTTCACAGTGTTAATCATTTGAACTGAAGAATCTCAGAGTAGGGTCTCCGCCTTGGGCGAGATGGGTTTTCCGCGGGATAACCTAGGGTGATGAGAGCCTGCGGTTCAAGGTTTGAAGGTAATTTGAGTGTAGCTCTAACAGTTTCAGGACAAAAGAGAGGAGCACAACACCAGCAGGCACCCAATCCCTCCGCATGGGCAGCTAGAAGTATGTTCTGAATGGCAGCAGCTACGCTCTGAACCGCCAGTATCTGCTCCAACTGTTGCCTCTTCTCATCTGGATAGTCATCCATGTCCTCCATTGTCAAACACACTAACAACAATAGTGGAGCCTTTGTGAACCGTTTAACAGAGGCTGTTACAATCGCCTCTACTTCATGTGCCGTGACGCCCTCTAGCTTGAGATCATGTCGGTAAACAGCTGCCATCGCTTCAGCAAGTTTTCGCTTCGCTTCGGTTGTCTCAAGCACGACGAACCGCCATGGCTGAGTGTTATGGGCAGAAGGGGCCCAGGTTCCCGCTTTGATGATCCGGTTTACTCTTCTCCGAGAAATCGGCTGATTACCATACTTTCTGATACTCTGACGCTTTGACACAATCATGTAAAAATCCTGCATACCCATACCACCATTTCGACTCCTATCAGCTATTCTCAGATATTTCATTATGAATTCTTGTTGAGCAAATGCTTAATAATGAGTTTTCCAAGACGAAATAAGGACAACTAGGTGTATTAAGGTTATAGCCCAGCGTCCAAGATAGTAACTTAATCAGAGATGGCTACAATGCGGGTAAATCAGTCGGTTTCACTTCTTTTACTAGTCGTTATTTTCTGCTCAATTCTTCCAACCCAGGGAGTTGGTAAAGGAGCTACTATTACGGAACCAAATCAGCATCCCCAAATATCTGATTCAATAGATGGTTCTCTGCCATCGCCTTCCTCTTCATCCGCCAATCAGGGCGTAGCCATCTCATCCATAACTCCACCTGCTCCTCCTGATACTCTTGAATTTACTGGCGCTCAGCGGTCAACTGAACTCCAGTGGAACCTTACCCAATCCTTCTATAATCAGAATCAGAGCTCTGCTGTTCAAGTTACCGCTAGCGGTGGGTTCCTAACACAAGAAGCGTTGAATTTCACCCAAATTACGGTCCACAATGCGACGGTTACCATTGAAGATGACGTACTATGGTATTATGGTATTCCTAAGGATATCCCAATTTTCATGGGCTATCAGATACGTTGGAATTCCACAGAGCGACTCGATGGGTTCTGGATGGCTTTTCGAACAGGTTCAGGAGGAAACGCTTATTATGCCGTCTATGCCGCGGAAAATGGTACTTACCCACACGCCCAACCCAACGTCTCTGCAATTATTGTACCACCGACTTTGATATCCATTCCCACACTCAGTTCTAATGATTGGGTCTGGTTTGAAACAGACGAATCCTCAGCTATACTAGATTCAGCCTCTACTTACAATAACACATTTTTTGTCTCCGTCTGGAGAACCCAAGCTCAAACAACACTCGAAATACTCGGAAATGATGATTATTTTCAAGGAATAGTGGGCCAAGACAACGTCGACGAAGGGGAAGCATATGTATCCACGACACTTTGGGATTCAGACTTCCTGCTCAAGACTGAGGTTTCTCGGAAAGAATATCCTGAAGACATCAATATGAGGGTAAACACCTATCCAGTGGCGAATAGTACAATACTTGGGGCGGGATGGTGGGATTACGAACTTCCTTCTCCTTTTGACATGACTAGCCTCCAATCACGCTACTATGCTGTGACATCCTCATGGATTGATCTGACTTTTGATTGTGATTGGATTGGTTGGTTCAAGAAAACTGCCAATGCCAATACAACATTCCAGATTTGGACAGATAGAACCTATACAGCTTGGAACGTTACTGTGGATGCAAACTTTCCAGTCAGTGCGTATGATCAATTTATCATGGTAGATGTGGAACCATCTTGGACCGTTCATAACGTTACTCACGACGGCTTGAATCACACCGATTGGTCTCTTTGGTCAAACGGGGGAGCCTTCTATGTGTTGATTGATTCAGCAAGCGATGGTGAATGGATAATACATTGCACCGCATTCAACCATGTCGCGGATGTAGAGGTTCGAGACCTCGAAAATAATATCATCACAGAAACAAACGCCACTGAAATCGTAAACATTCAAGGCTACCTACAAGAGACGATAGGCACGAACATCACCTCAGGTGACGCTTATCTCTATGTATACGACTCATATGACATCCTAAACTACACTTATAGTAGCTCTGTTCAAACGCCACCCGGAGGCATCTCGGAATTCGAATGGATAATCAATCAGACGGTCCACACGGCAATAGTGCCTAGTGAATATACTATTCAAATCGCTTGGACGAATGGCACAGCGGCAGGAATGAACAGCACCCTCTTCACCGTGCTGCCAATGACACACTTGAAAATGATTTCGGAAACTCCCAAGCCAGGTACGGAGCTAACACGCACTCAGAAAATAGTATTCACGGCAAAATATACGACCCATGATGGGACTCCTCTAGAAGCTGCCACAATTACCGTGATAAATGACACAAATCAGGAGCCTTGGAATTCATCGGATACTACCCACATCGGCGATGGAAAATACGTCATAGAAGTGGATGTTAACAACGCCCAGGTGGAAGTAACACATCACATCACTCTCGTGTTCAACCAGAGTTCCTACGTCGAACAGAACTACACCAGAAGCTTCGTTGTCATTACAGTCCCGTTATTTGCAGATTTAATCGAAGGATATGGATGTAGCTATGACTCTGGAGAAATGCAATGGTTTGCATTACCCGATCCATACATCAATGATACAAGTTTACAATTTACAATAAACGTGACTGGTGCTGATGGTACAGGAGTTAGCGGGGCGCATCTAACACCAACATTACATTGGAGTGGATTCACCAAGACATTAATTGGAGTTGACTTGTGGGAGGATACCAAATTACCTGAACACTTTGGTCTCTACAATATCACCATAGATACTACTCCAATTCAAGGCGTTTCCTTTCACGATGGGGATGAACCCTATATCCAAGTGCTAGTAGACATGTTGGATTTCGAACTAGCTCTTACGGAACCCCTCTACATTCAACCAAAAGCGCGTCCTTGTTATATCGATGTTCAGCCAGAATTTGAAAACATCCAGTTATATTCCAATTGGACATACGCGGTTCCACTGCGTGTTATCCTTCGTGATAATATTACTTCTGAAGACTTCAGTCACGGCACTGTAACTGCTGAATTCCCTGTAATAGGCAACATCACCCTTGAACTTGCAACTCCTGGTATTGGGTTTTACGAGATTCCAGCCCTTGATACATCGACAATCCCTAGCGGAACGTATCTAGTGACTATTCGCTCCAATGCCAGCGACTACCTTCCATCTGAAACCTATATTACGTTGACAATCCTTCAGAAGAGCACTATTAGGCATACTATAACAATCAACAGCCAGCCACCTCCTAATTTTGGTACAGTGGTGCAGCTGGAGGCGTGGTTCTTCTTTGAGGGCGGTAGTAGTAGCACAAGGCAAGCCAGTAATCCTCTCCCTGAAGGCACAAGGGTGCTCCTAGAAATTGAGACAACCGCTGGCAACCTTGAGCCAGTAATATTGTACTTAGATATTGATGGTCATTTCGTCTACTCGTTTACCTTGGACCGTGAGGCAGTCTACGAGTTCTATGTCACCGTCGAAGGATCCGAGGAGTATTCAGGCCTCAGCCGCCAATCCCTTGAGGAGAGTGAGGGGAATTCCGCTAGTGTTTCGGTTGTTCACCCCTTCACTACATTTGTAGGTTACCTGCCTTGGATCGGGTTGGTTGCTGCTGTCGCGATAGGCAGTGTTGTAGGGTATCGACAGTTTGTCGTTCTTCCTAAACGTCAGGACCGTCGCAAGAGGCTCCAATCAATCTCTGATGCGTTCAGTGATGTAGCTAATCTCACACGGCTACTGGTTGTCCATAAGGAGAGTGGTGTATGTATATTCGAGCCCTTCGTCGACGAGAGTATGGACGCCACCCTCATGGCAGGTTTCCTCCAAGCCATCTCTACCTTTGGTGTTGATTTAGGTCAAAGTGGTGACCTTGCCGAAAAGGGTCAGGCAGCATCTGAGCTTCGAGACATAACCTACCAAGGATTCAAAATCCTCCTCCATGACGGTACATTCGTACGAACCGCCCTAGTTCTCAGTGGCGACCCCAGCCCCCAGCTCCGAGAGCGCCTAGAAATCTTCACCTCTAAATTCGAAGAACAATACAAAGGCTACTTTGACCACTGGACCGGACGTATCGACCAATTCAACAGCGCAAGCCACCTTGTTGAAGAAATCTTTGTAGTATCACTACGGCTCCCCCATCGAGTAGCTCCTAGACGTCCCCGAGGTGTTTCATTATCAGATCTTGAGAACCGCCTTTACAAGATTGCCAAGGAGCTCACTAAGGATCGTGAATACCTCTTCTTAGGACAAATAGCAGACACATACTTAGCGGCTGCAAAAGAAGACAAACTAGAAGTGTTCATGGCCCTCTTTGTGCTGCGCCAAAAAACCCTCCTCATTCCTTGGAAAATAAAGCCATCTCTCCAAGGTGAACTACCCTTCCCTGAGACAACAACCGCTGATACTGAACCCGAAGATGTTCTACTACCACAACCTCCGTCCGCGCCCGAAGACGCCCCACCAGAACAACCGTCAGAGAAGGAGAGTCAAGAGAATAGTGAAACCTCACCTCCGTTTCCTCCATTCGAAGACCAAGAAACAGATCCTGAATGAATCCTCAGAAAAATCCAGCTGAACAAGTCTACAACAGGAAGTGCCCAAAAGAAGAGAAAAATGGAGCCGAGGCAGGGATTTGAACCCTGATAGATCAGCTCTGCAGGCTGACGCGTAGCCACTCCGCCACCTCGGCGACGATTTCACTATTGATAGGATGTAATGGATTTTGATAATCTTTGTGTTTTTTGGTCTTTCGGTATGCATATTTTTAAAGATAGCTTAATGATGGAGAAGTGGTTGCTGTTTAATTTGCCTGGCTCGACTGAAACCTCCTTGAAAACCGTGCTTGTGGTTAGCGATGGATTAGGTGACCATCCAATCCCAAGCTTGAGAGGAAAAACCCCCTTAGAGGCTGCACGCACACCAACTCTTGACAAGTTGGCAGATGAAGGCACGACAGGTCTAGTTCATGTTATCGCTCCTGGTATACCGCCTGGAAGTGACGCCGGCCACCTTGCACTTCTAGGATATGACCCTAAAAGTTGCTATACTGGGCGCGGCGCATTCGAAGCCCTAGGGGCTGGAATCAGTCTCCAACCTACAGATATTGCTTTTCGCGGAAACTTCGCAACAGTACAGAGCACACGAGGTAAGGAATTAAGGATTTTAGATCGCCGAGCTGGCCGCCATGTTCCTGAAGGCGACGAACTAGCAAAACTCGTCAATAGACTTTCCCTCCCCAGCTCACCCGATATTGAGGTAATCGTAAAACGTACAGCGGAGCATAGATGCGTGGTTATATTGCGTGGAGCCAATCTTTCCCAAAAAATCGGTGACACGGATAGCCACAGTCGCAGCGATTATGTGCAAAAATCAATCCCCCTAGATTCCTCAGAAGCTGCGCAGTACACCGCCTCAGTCGTGAACGAGCTAACAAGGGAATTTCATCGGATTCTCTCAGCTAGCCCAATCAACGCTGAACGCCGCAAATCTGATCTACCTGAAGCGAATATCGTGCTCTTGCGAGGGGCAGGAACTTTACCAGAGATATCTTCTCTCAAAGATCTCTACGGGATTCGAGCAGCCTGTGTTGCAGGGGGCGCGCTCTACAAAGGCGTAGCAAGAAGCGTTGGAATGGATATCCTCCCTGTTCCGGGCGCAACAGCTGGCTATGATACCAATGCAGAAGCCAAAGCAAAAGCGGCTGCAAAAACGCTTAGCAAACACGATTTTGTATTTCTTCATTTCAAACCGACAGACAGCGCTGCCCACGATAAAAACCCTCAAAAGAAAATCGAGATGACAGAGAAGCTAGACCACCTTCTATCAACACTGCAATCTGCAATTGATAGAGAGAACACCTTAATCGCAATCACATCAGATCACAGTACCTCCAGCCTTACAGGCAAACACATTGGAGACCCAGTTCCTCTACTCATCAACGGTCCCAGAGTACGCAATGATGTAGTTACTCGATTCTCCGAGCGTGCATGTGCCAACGGTGGTCTAGGTCATATAGTTGGTAAGGATTTGATGCCAATCCTGATGAACTATGTCGGTCGAACACCAAAATATGGTGCCTGATTCTAGCCTCAACCCATTTTGACCTGAAGTAGTCACCGAATAACACAAGCCTTTAAGGCAACCTAGGGTGAATAAACGAACTTCAGGTGCTTACACCATGGCAAGAAATCGTGATCTAATCTTTGCTGGTTTCCTACTTTGCCTCCTCGGGGCACTTGCTGCACTTTTCGACGGATTACTCGGTATGGTGAATTACCTCACCCCACCAACCAACTGGAACAACATGAACCCACTCATCAACGGAATTGTCCTTCTTGTTCTAGGTATTGTCTCGCTTATCTTGACTCTTCGAGCGAGAAGAGTTCGAGAAATCCTATTTCCCATCCTACTGTTAATCTTCGGCATCGTCATCATAGTCTTTGCTGGTATTGGTCTCAACTTGGGTTTCCTTGGCGGGATTCTAATCCTCATCGGTTCTATACTGTTCCTAGCAGCACGTTCCTAGCCCCTATCAAAGGCAGATTTAGCTCCTATCACTCCTACGTGAAGTTCTCCGCCGTGTAGGTGAGAACGGGCAGTATATTGATAGGGGCTCGCCCTTTTCTTTTCCGTGAGCTGCACAAGAGTTTAAGGGAGCTAATAATAGGGGGAGTGGGTGATAATTGTTGACTCGTAGCTCAATCCACTCGATGCGCTTTGTAGGTTTTCTGCTCAGCGTTATTGGCGCTATCCTAGTTATTCTATACGCAGCCTTTGGTTTACTAGACGCTTTGAACCATCTACTTCATCCTTCGAACCCAGATATAGCCCCTATGATTACCATTGTCCTCCTCTTCGTTTTAGCAATCATCTCAATAATTCTTGCTTTACGGATGCGCGCTGTACGAGATTCCTTTTTCCCACTTGTTCTCATAATCGTCGCTGTCATAATGATGTGGAGAACCGGATTCTCGCTCATTCCCATAATTGGCGGCATCTTGATTATAATAGGTGCAATCTTGGTTCTAACAGCAAGGAAATAACACCTCATTTATCAAATAACAGATAACCATCTAATGCCTGCAGGAACGCTTCCACTTTCAGAAAGAATTCTGAATATTCAGTGTTAAGTGCTGTCCTTCATATGATGGCTCTGAATGGAGGCTACAACACGGGTATCCAGGGCCAAATGTAGAAAGCCAGAATCAGAGTGATGAAAAGACTGAGGAGGTTCAGCAAAAAGCCTGTGGTAATCATGTCCCGCATAGACACACGGTCAGTACTATAGGCGATAGCGTTTGGTGGAGTACCCATGGGTAGCATGAAGTCGATACCTGAACTGATTGCTACCAGAACAGTGAACACCACAAGAAGCGGCGTATCCGCACTACCACCTACAGCCACTGCCAAGTTCATCGCGATAGGCATAAAGAGCGCCGCACTCACGGTGTTACTTGCAACCATGCTGAAGGCCAATGTTCCCACACTTAACAAAACTACGATTCCTACATAGCCGACGAAGGGTTGTAATGACAGAATGTTATTTGTCAATAGAGCGGCTAACCCAGAGTCTTGTAAGGCGGCGCCGAGACCGAGACCACCTCCTATCAGAAGTAGGGTATTCCAGTCAACTCGGCTGACATCTTCCCTCTTCAGTAATCCAGTTGCGAACAATGCAACAGCCACGGCTAGCGACACCATGGAAGAACTCAGGGGATGGAATTTCTCTGTAAGCCAAAGTACAACCGCGACCAAGAAGATGGTGAAAGTACCCTTCTGCCAACCAGTGAAGTCTCGGGAGGCCGGCTCGACAATCGGGATTTTGGTAACTTCAGTGGGATATCGAAGAAACAGTAATCCCCACGCTACAAAGATGACAATAACAGCCAAAGGCAAACCGTAAAGGCTCCACCCCAGAAAGGATACTGTTCTAGGCGTACTAGCTAGAAAGGCTGCGGCAAGAGCGTTCGGCGGGCTCCCAATCAACGTCATGAACCCACCAAGTGAAGCCGCGTAAGCCACACCCAACACCATAATCTTCTGTAGGTTCCCACGAGGGTCTACTACACGATTAGCCACAGGAATCGCTACTGTCATCATAAGTGCAGCTGAAGCTGTGTTGCTGATCCAGCAAGATAGAAACGCAGTGGCTAGCATCATTCCTAGCACAACCCTGCGAGGCTTTGTTCCCAGTCGACGAAGAATAGCAGCTCCAAGCTTATCATCTAAATCATGCTTGTCGACAGCAAGAGCTAGGAAAAATCCACCCAAAAGCAACACAACTATTGGATCGAAGAATGACGACAGTGCATCAGAAAACCCTCGAATTCCAAGCAAAGGCTGAAGTAGCGCAATTAATAATGAGGTAGCACCAAGCGCCATTGATTCGGTTATCCAGAGGGCGGCTGCTAGAACCAGTAAAACCAAGGCCATCCTGAGCTGCCAACCAAGAGTGCCAGTCAGGAAATATACCACAAGGGCGACACAAATACTGGCAACTAATTTCACCAAGTTACGGGTAGGTCTCCACTTTGGATGGACTACATACCCCTCCTGTTGTGTTCTAGCCCGTTCTTTTTCCTTAGGAGGCCACGTCTCTTCCTTTTCCAAAATTGGCACCCATACCCTCTTTCTAAAGTCAACGTTTCTCAAGTTGATCAAATGTGATAATCTGGCAATTTTCCTGTTCCAATAATTCACGAAACATGCTTTCGAATCTAAACAGATCCTTAGCGTTCACCAAGGCATGAAGTACGGCTAGTGAAGGATACTGAAGTTTTTGAGCCATTCTGAATGGTGGAACAACAAGGGTTGCGCTGAAATCAGCATCTAGGTCTGAAGATGATAATTTTTCACCGAGTTTGGATACGATTTGGCGAAGCAATAGATTGCCGCGGATAATAATCTCGATACACTTTTGCTGACCCATAAGGCATATCTCCTAGTATTGATGTTCTCACGTTAATTCTTCCTTAAGAAAAAGGCGTTGCTTTTCTCATAACTGTCTGCGATTCGGTTTGGTTTGGAATATTGACTGTGAGTAAGGTATATAGACGACTCGTTAAGGTAAATATTTGGTGCGGCTAGTATAAACACGAGGTGTTTTTTTGGAAAAGCACGAACGAAGAAAAATCATGAAACTCGGTAAATCCTCACTCGTCGTTTCATTACCGAAAAGCTGGGCAAGTAAATACAAGCTAGATCCTAGTTGTCATGTGATGCTCCTACCCCAACGTGACGGCTCCCTTGCCATCTACCCAGCTAAGGCTGTCAAAGATGAGCCAACCCAGGCAGAAATCACCACTAACCCTGAAGATGAGCCAGGTATCCTAGAACGACGATTAATCGCCGCTTATTTAAACAACTTTAGCCGAATTCACATCAAATCCACTGGAGTCTTAACACCAGAACAGCAGACACTGGTCCGTAAGCGTGTCCGAATGCTCACTGGTCTGCAAATCATCGACGCATCAACAACCGAAATTCTCATCCAATCCCTCATGCAGTTAAACCAACTAGATATCCAGAAAAGTATGCGTCTAGCCCATCGCATCACATCAACTATGTGCGTTGATGCTCTGACAGCGCTTCAGATGCGTGATTCCGAACTAGCTCAAACAGTCATTGGATTAGACGAGGATGTTAATCAGTTCTATTTCTTGGTCTTCAAGCAGCTCCGTGCTGCTCTCCTTGACCCGCGTTTCATGAATGAACTTGGTATTGACTCAATCGACTCTCTGACTTATATGATGTTCATTCAGCGGGTCGAGAATGTAGCTGACCACGCGAAAGCTATCGCTACAGCTGTTACCACTCTCGGTGCGGAAGAATGTCCGAAGGATCTTCTCAACCTCGCTCTCAAGTGTGGTAACCAGGTCCACCAAGCTTATACAACCGCTGCTGAGGCTCTGCTCTCTGGCGACGATGAAGGCGCTAACCGTGTAATCAATGAAGAAAGTACCTTCTTACCTATGCGCCAACAGGCAGAACAACTCATGGAGCAAACCTTGGTCAAACTATGTGAAGAAATGCTCCCCTCCCTCACACCAGAAAGCTGTGCCCTTTTCGGTCCAAGGCAAAAAGCCATGTTCTGTCTCGAAAGCATCTTCGCAGCCTTTGGCAAAATCCTCGAACATAGCTGTGCCATTGCCGAGATCGCTATTGACCGAGCCTTAGAGTACGGCACTCGATGGCCAGCCAAACCAGAAAAAGACACAGCGTCCTAGACTGGAACCTGTCGTCTACACCTTTTCGATACCATCGCCATTCAATCTAGGCGTGAGATTATCAAGAATGCTTAAGGGGAGGAAACCAGAAGAGGAATGGAGAGGTAATCGATACCTTGAGCCGTCGAAACCTTACACTTCTTTGCCTGAGCCTTCTCGCATTCACGCTATTCACAAACGCTAATATATCCCTCCAGGCTCCCGTTGTCAGAGCGGACTGGACCCTCATTGACAGCGACAGCCTCGACCACACCCTAAACAGCTACACCATCGTCTACACCACATGGACGGGCTTCGCCGCTGGTCAAAGAATCCAAGTCGACTGGACAACGGGAATTATTGGTGTCGACTTCCTCATCATGAACGAAGCAAACTTCAACAACTACATCACCAGTCAACTCGCTTATGTCGAACTTTCCACTGACGGAGCCACTGTAACCGTAATCTGGCATGTCCCCCGCAACTACGAAACTTGGTATGGCGTCTGGCATAACCGCGGCCTACTTGACACCCATCTCGCCTGTACGTGGTACCAATTCGAGTGGGAAGGCCCTCCACCCCCATGGTACACTAATCCCTTCCTCCTCATCGTCGCCGTCATCCTCACCATCGTAATAATTGGTCTCGTGGTATTTGCCCTCAAGCGCTACAGGCTACGTAAATCCTAGAACCAGTGCTGCCGCATAGGATACACTTTTCTGACAAACAACTCGAATGTCAAACCTCATCCAATAGGAGGTATATCATTATGAGGAAGACATTTGGATTTACCCTCTTTTTCCTACTTTTTCTCTTTACAACTCCACTTCTGTTCCAATCAACGGCTCTATCACCTCCAAGAAACAATTCCACTCCAGCGTTATCTCAGAAAATGCAACCAACTGGGAGTGACGCTCTTTGGATTCAGATCTACGGCGGGGCTGGCAGTGAATGGGGGCACTCCGTGATTGAATGCACTGGGGGTGGCTTCGCCCTCGCTGGGCACACAAACAGCCTTGGTAGTGGCGATCGTGACGCTTGGCTTATCCGCACCGACGCAAACGGAAACCACCAATGGAACCAAACCTTCGGTGGCGCTGACCGAGATGAGAGCTACTTCATGGTTGAATGCACTGGGGGTGGCTTCGCCCTCGCTGGCTTTACTTACACGTTTGGAGCCGGGGCTTCAGATGCGTACCTTATCAGAACTGACAGCACAGGGAACCAGCAATGGACCCAGACCTTCGGTGGACCTGCCCGAGACGAAACAATCCCCGTCGTGGAATGTAGTGATGGTGGCTTCGCCCTCGGTGGATACACCTATAGCTTTGGTGCTGGAGGATCAGATGTCTGGCTCCTTCGAACAGACAGCAACGGGAATCACCTATGGAACCAGACCTTTGGCGGCGCGAACAACGACGAGGCATGGGGAATGGCACCCTGTGTCGACGGGGGGTTTGTCCTTGTGGGAATAACAGAAAGCTACGGGGCTGGCGACTCCGACATCTACGTAGTACGCACAGACTCCAATGGCGCCCTACAATGGAACCAGAGCTACGGCGGTTCTGACGAAGAATGGGGGGTATCCATTGCAGAACTCAGCAACGGAGACTTCATCATATCCGGTCGAACCGAAAGCTTTGGAGCAGGTTTTGGTGATGCCTGGCTCATCCGCACCGACAGCACAGGCAACGCTCTATGGAACCGCACCATCGGTGGCACACTAGACGATATGGGCCAAGGAGTAATCGAATGTAGTGATGGCGGCTTTGCCCTCATCTGCGAAACGCAAAGTCATGGCGCAGGATCCTACGATGCGTGGTTACTACGAATCGACGAAGACGGAAACACACTCTGGAGCAGAATCTTTGGAGAATCGGGTAGCGACGAAGCTTTCGTGGTCACCGAAAGCAGCACAGGAGACTACGTAATCACTGGGTCAACCGAAAGCTATGGATCAACCCTTCGTGACATCTGGCTTATACACGTCTCTGGAACAGCACCAACAACGCCGCCAGCAATACCTGGCTTCCCATGGCTAGCAATTATCACAACCCTCACAGCCACTCTAAGCCTAACCTTACTCCAACGACGCAGGCGCAACACCCACAATAAATAAGACTAACGGCAACAACTCAAATCCAACAGGGAAGACACCGTACACTTATTGAACCAATGAATAAAGATTAAATCTTCTCCCTGCCTAGCCCTCCTCAAGTAGAGGGAAAAACACAATGCACAAGATTACACTCACCTACCAGGCCGATGGCGGCAGGCAACAATGGAGCGAACACCACCCGCTCACTGAGGTTATCGACCTCATTTTTTCTGGAATCGAGACCATAGACCTTGCACCTCTCCAATACTGCAGAAAACTCCGTCACCTCCTACTCGGCGGGAATGTGCTGATATCAATAGATCTTGATCCCCTCCAACACTGCAAAAACCTCCAATACATCACATTCGATGGAAACCATCTAGCGAAGCTAAACCTGGGCCCCCTCCAACACTGTACGAAGCTCCAATACCTCTGGCTCAGCGGGAATCAGCTGCAGAGGCTAGACCTGGGCCCCCTCCAACACTGCAAAAACCTCCAAAACCTCCACCTCGACTACAACCAGTTGAAAAAGCTAGACCTAGACCCCCTCCAACACTGTGCAAAACTACGCCACCTCCTACTCAATGGCAACCCATTGAAGAAACTAGATATATCTCCTCTCTTCGCCTGCACCAAACTCCAAACACTACTCCTAGGCGAAAAAGTGGTTCTAACAGCACACACCGACCTCCAAGGCACAGCCAAGATACCTAAAGCGCTTCGCGCACTAGTTGCAAAGGACAAAATCAAATGGCGACCAAGCAGCTAACGCACACCAGATTCAGCGATAATCTCCTTCACGATCTGCTCAAAACCAATCGCTATGATATGACAACCAGCCGTATACAACAATGGTTGCTAGTCAGGCACTAAACCGAAGATATTAATTTTAAATTCGGAGATAATAGGATAAGGGAGCGTGAGCAGAAATGCGGATTCTTACGTTTAGTGATATCCATGGCAATACTGAAGCAGTGAGAAAACTAATTTCTGAAGTGTCAGACACTGAATTTGACGCAATTGTCTTCGGGGGTGATTTCACCAATGCTTGGTTTGAAGGGTTAGAAGCGGGGAGACGCCAAATGGATGAAATAACATCTCTACTCCAATCACTCGATCGCCCTTTCTACTACGTATATGGTAATAGAGACTTTTCATCATTCGAACGAGGTATAGTTAAGTGCTCATTTGGAAAAAATATTGATGAGAAGGATTGGGACTTGGGGGACTACACGCTTACTAGTAAAACCAAGAGATTAGACAAACAGAAAATACTAGTCACTCATATATTTCATCAGGCATTGAAGAACAAACAAGCACAATCCTTACTGTATCTATACGGACATGACCACAAAGCCCGTATCTACAAGAACTACATTAACCTTGGATTTCTTTATCGAGGAAAGGGGGCTCACGGCGCCTATCAGTCATTATTCGGTTGCTATTGGTTCATCGACTTGGAAGACGGAGAATTTAACCCAGAAATCCATCTTTGGCAGCTAAAAGAATCTGTATGTCCAAATCATGAGGACCAAGGGGTATTCTACATCCCTCATTACTGGAAAAGAGCTTGCCCACTTTGTTATGACGAAGAAACTCGGTTAGATTTCTAATGTAATTCAGAGCCCTCAAAAGTAACCAGAAAAACTACGTACTCGGATATGGATAAACACAATGCATTATCCTTAAGAACATAGTACGAGTTAGTAGTCGATGCTCAATCAACAATATTATTCATAAATTAAAGCGAGGGAAGAATACTGCCAGAATATTACTTCGATATGGAAACAACTGGGTCAAATCCTACCCAAGATGAGATTGTTACAATCCAATACCAGCGAATGGATATGAGAACTGGCAAACCAATTGAGCCCTTGGTGATATTGAAGCGATGGGACTCCTCAGAGCAAGAAATACTTCAAAAATTCCTTGAAACATTCAATAACTTTACTAACCCATGGGTCTTCGTCATGGTTGGTAGCAATCTAAGTTTTGACAAAACTCTACTTATAACACGCGCCAAAGCGCTTCTAAACCTTGAGATAAACCCGATTCATTTCTTCCACAACCATCCCACGTTCGATCTAAAATCAATCAAAATCCTCTTGAATAAGGGACAATTCAGAGGTTCTAGCTTCGCCAATTTACTACAAGAAGAACGACAGGGCGGTTTAGTGCCCGAATGGTACAATAACGAAGAATACCCAAAAATAATCGAATACATTGAGAACGAAACTAAATTCTTCTTCAAGATATACAAGGTTCTACTCGACGAGATAAGGCAGCTACCAGGAATCAAAAACATCTTTACAACTTTTGACTAACCCAATCGTTCATTTTTCATAGGTGTGCTCCAAATCAACAATAGCTTTCTCACACTGACCCCTCTTCAACTCGTGCATAATCCGCCCAACTCTCTCCAGATAGCCGCTCGATAACAAATTCAGAATAGAACTGCCGAGTCTGCAAATCATAGTACAGAACTGGCGTTTCAAGCATTTTAGCCAAGCGCACCTCATCAAACACCCCCCTCCCTATTATCCCCTCCACTTTCGCCATAAACACAACCAAATCCGCCTCACAAACTCGCCGAAAATAAAAACTCATCCTCTGCGAAGGAAAATCTGCAGGGTTGTAAATAATCGCATCAGGAAACTTCTGCCTAATCGCCTTCAGAACCTCACTTTCCTGTTTCGAATCATAGGTAGGAATCGGATGAGCAAAATAAATCTGCATACAATCTGACCTCTCGAATCCTAAAGATAACCTAGCAAACTACTCCATTCTAATAACTATTCCTGGTAAAGATGACTACTGCGTAAGGACTAGAACCATCCCTCAAACTAGATTAACGCACACCTGGCTCGGCGATAGTCTCCTTCACAATCTGCTCAAAACCAATCGCCATGATATGACAACCAGCAGCACTGGTGGTCTTGCGAATCTCCCTCACAAGATCGCTAAAAATGAGTGTAAAGGGTCAGCTGGATTAGATTTTCCCTTTCACAGCGCCCCCGTGATAGCGCACGTGGTGGACTTCCCATCCTTTATAATATATCTTCTCAATTCCCTGGAACAGGTTGATGTCCCCCTCGCTCCTGTCCGTGTATCTGAAATGACCCTCCTTGAACTCACTTGGTCCTCGGAAAGGTCTGTCTCCCTTTACAAGCATCATGGCTTTACGCAGGAACTCGAATATCTGCTCATCTGTGACCTCCCCTGACTTTGACCAGCCATAATAGTTCAAAATCCAGATAACTTCGCCGTCTTTCCAGACAACTGTCTCACCTGCAAAAGGATTGAACCCAAAATACCTGTCCCTGAACCTGAATTCACCCTCTTCATAAACAAACTCCATGCTGCCGTCATCCAGAACCTTGCCCTCGCTCCCGCTTGCGTAAGCGCTTCTATTTGCCTTGACCAGGAACTCATCAAATTGCATAGCTCATTTTACCAGCTTTTGATTTAAATTTGTATGCGGCTGCCGGGATTCGAACCAATTCACACCCAAAATCACTCCACAACAAAAAGAAATCCTCCTATCCCAGCAAACACAACCCCGCCGCCCCGCTGGGACCCAAATCACCCAGCGAATGGGAACTATAAGTGAAGAACAAAGAACGCTCTTTTTCTATCCTTTAAATAAAGCGAATTCAGGCTAGCCTCGCACACCAGACTCTGCAATGATTTCCTTCACAATCTGCTCGAAACCAATCGCCATAATATGACAACCAGCAGCATTAGTCGTCTTGCGAATAGATTTAACCAGATTCGCAAAGTACTCCACGTTTAAGCGATATGTCTTTTCTTTTCGGGTTGGCTTGTCTTCAATCTTTGATAATTTCTCCATCTCGCTCATTAGGTCGTCAGGTACTGTCATCCCCGGGACGTACCGATGGACCCATTGGGCCACCTTGAAGCTCTTCAATGGGCATAGTCCTATGAGGGTGGGGATTTTGATGTGTTTGATTTGATTCATGAAGTCCTGGGCTTCCTGTACGGTGTAGACTACTTGGGTTTGTATGAATTCGGCGCCGATGGATTCTTTTCTTTCGA